>NZ_CP024621.1:1286692-1608365 GCF_009846525.1 Halomonas meridiana
AGCACGATACCCGAGCGGCGCTGCTCGCCGACCGCCAGCTCTCGGCCCGTGAGGATGCGCAGCTCATTCAGTGGCGCTTGGAGCGAGCACTGGCTGAGCAAGAGGTGAGCCTGAACCAACGAGAGCTGAGTGCCAACAGCCGCTTGCGCGAGCTGGCCCAGCAGCGCCGCGACTTGCTGGCCTTGCAGATTGATCAGCAGGAGCAGCAGCTTAACCTGCTGCAGGGCGTCATCGACCGCCAGCGACGCCTTCAGTCCGAGCAGGCCATTGCCGATGCGGCCAAGAATGACCCACTCATCGCGGAAGGGCATCCGGTCGTGTTGAACGCTCAGCAGCTTAACCAAACGCTGAGCCTAGAGTTACTGCGGGCAACCGACCGCGCCAATGGCATCGTGCGGGAGAACATCGAGGCGCAGCGCCAATTGGAGCATGTTCGCCAGCTTCAGCGCAGTCTCAACGAGCAGATGGAAGCGATTCGTGGCAGCCAGCTGCTGTCGCGTATTCTCCGCGAGCAGCGCCAGTCGCTGCCGGACGTGGTGCCGCGGCGTGATTTACAGGACGAAATCGCCGACCTGCGTTTGAAACAGTTCGACCTCATTCGTCAGCGTGACCAGCTTCGCCAAGGGGAGCGCTTGGCCACCCAGCGCCTGGAGGAAGCCGGGGTCGATGTCACGCCGGGCTTGGTAGACTCTCTCACCCGGTTGTATCAGTCTCGTCGCGAATTGGTCGAGCAGCTCGAGCAGGCTTATGGCAGTTTGCTGAGCTCAGCCATCGAGCTGCAGCTCAATCAACAGCAGCTGCTCACCACTACTCGCGACCTGCGCGCCACGATCGATGAGCAGCTCTTTTGGGTGGCCAACAGCCGCCCGCTGGATGTGAACTGGCTGCGTCAACTCCCCCAGCATCTCAAACAGGAGTGGTACGAAGGGGAGTGGCGTGCCGTGTTACCGACCCGCTGGCAGGGACTCTCGTGGGATTTGCTGGTGGGCGCGCCGTTGCTGCTGCTGAGCGTGGTATTGATCGCCTTACGTGGTCGGATCAAACAGCGTTTGGCGCTGATTCATTCGCAAATTGGCCGTTTGAAGAGCGACACCCAACTGCATACCCCCAAGGCCGTCCTGCTCAATGCGCTGTTGGCGTCGCCGGGGCCGCTGGCGATTGCGGGAGCGGGCGTTGCCCTGCGCACTGCCGAGGGTGGCCTTTCACTAGGGTTGTCGCCTGCGCTGCTTCAGCTTGGCTTGAGCTGGTTCGTGATCGCACTGGGGCGGCGCTTGCTGGTGCCCGATGGTGTGGCGGAGCGCCACTTCACCTGGGCGCCAGCGTATAACGCGCGGCTGCGCCGCCTGTTGATCGGCCTGGGGGTTGCCCTGGTGCCGGTCGTGGCCATTGCGGCCATGTCCGAACAGATGGAAACACCGCTGGCCATGCGGCCAGTGGCCATGGGGCTGTTCATGAGCGGGCTGGTGGCCATGGCTTGGTGGCTGGCGCAGCTCATTCTTGCTCATGTGCCGATTTTTGGTGTGCGGCTTTTCAGGTTGATCCTGGGGTTGGCGATGGCCGCCGTGCCGCTGGTGCTGATGGGGCTGGTCGCTTGGGGTTACGAGTACACGGCGCTCAGGCTGGTGGCGCGCTTTGCCATTACGCTCTACTTGCTGGGGCTTTGGGTCGTGGTGGAAGCGACGGTCGTACGCAGTTTGGCCGTGGCCGCCCGTCGGCTGGCGTATCGCCGAGCGCTGGCGAGGCGCCGCGCCCAAGTGCAAGAGGGGGCCGAAGGTGGGCTGGAGGTGGTCGAGGAGCCGCCGCTGGATATGGAAAAGATCAATGCCCAGTCGCTGCGTCTTTCCAAGCTGATCCTGCTGATTGGCTTCAGTGCGCTGCTCTATTTGGTGTGGTCGGACCTGCTCTCGGTGTTGGGTTACTTGGATCAGGTGTCGCTTTGGGAGGCGGGCGAGGGCGATTTGGTCGACAACGCGCTCTCTATTTCTGACTTTTTTACGGCGCTGCTGGTGGTCGCCGTCACCTTCATCATGGCCCGTAACCTGCCTGGCCTGCTCGAAGTGATGGTGCTGTCACGCTTGGCGCTCAAGCAAGGGAGCGCCTATGCCATTAGCTCGTTGCTCTCTTACACCATCGTGGGAACGGGCATTGTCATGTCGCTGGCGACGTTGGGGGTCTCTTGGGACAAATTGCAGTGGCTCGTGGCGGCGTTGAGCGTGGGGTTGGGTTTTGGTTTGCAGGAGATCTTCGCCAACTTCATTTCGGGGTTGATCATCCTGTTCGAGCGTCCTATTCGTATCGGTGACACCATCACGTTAGGGAATCTTCACGGCACGGTCAGCCGGATTCGCATTCGGGCCACCACGGTGACCGACTTCGATCGCAAAGAGATCATCATTCCTAACAAGACCTTCGTCACGGATCAGCTCATTAACTGGTCGCTGTCCGATAACGTGACCCGCGTGGTGCTGACCTATGGGGTGGCCCATGGCTCCGACTTACCGTTGGTGCATCGGCTATTGCGCCAAGCCGCCGATGAAAATGCCCGCGTGCTGGATGACCCGGAGCCTCAGGTGTTCTGCTTGAGCTATGGGCCGCACAGCTTGAATTTCGAGTTGCGAATTTTCGTCAACGACTTGTTGGACCGCCTGTTCGCCGCCGATGAGGTGAATTGCCGGGTGGATGAGCTGTTCAAGGAGGCGGGAGTGAAGATCGCCTTCGAACAGCTCGATGTGTGGCTGCATCGTGAGCAGGGAGAGTCGGTGAAAGTGCAGTCTCAACCGACTCTCCCGCCTGCCACATTGAGCTAGCCGTTAGCGTTTGCTGGCGAGCAGGAGAAATTCTCGGTTGCCATCTCCGCCGGTGATGGGGCTCTCTTGCCAGTGGCTGATGGCAAGGCCGCACTGCGCGCAGGCGGCGCGAATGTGTTGCTCGACGTCGGCGTAGCGGCGAGGGTCGCGTACGATACCGCGCTTGTCCAGCGCCCCAGGGTCCAGCTCGAACTGCGGTTTGACCAGCGATAGAAGTTGCCCGCCAAGGGGCAGCAGCGCGGCAATCTCCGGCAGAATCAGCGTCTGGGAGATGAACGACACATCCATCACCGCAAGATCAATGGGGCGCTCGGCCAGCGCGTTCAACAGCGCCGCTGCCCTGCTCATGTGGCGGGCGTTGAGGCCCTCCAAGCAGATCACGCGCGGGTCGCTGCGCAGGTGGCTGGCGAGCTGGTCGTGACCCACTTCCACACCAATCACGTGCCGAGCGCCAAACTGTAGGGCGCAATCGGTGAAGCCGCCCGTCGATTGGCCGATGTCCAGCACGCCTCGCTCGTCGAGGCGCATGTCCAGCGCGTGTAACACGCCCTCTAGCTTGAGCCCCGCACGGGAGGCGTAGCGCTCCTCTGGGTCTTCGTCGATATGTAGCGGCGTGTCCAAGGTCCACTTTTCCGAGGGTTTGGTGAGCCGCGTACCATCGCGCAAAAAAACGCGCCCGTTTTTGATCAGCCGTTGGGCACGGGTACGAGAACTGGCCAGCCCTTGGCTGACCAGCAGTTGATCGAGTCGTATCATCGTGGTCGTGTCTATCGTGGTTGAGGCGCCCCGTGTTACTGGGGCCCTGGGTCGGCCTGTAAGTCAGTTGATGGAAGGCGGGTCGCTCCCCAACTACGGTGCAAAAACCCCTTCACACGCTCCAGCTCTTCATCGGTGACGGTGGCCAGTTCGCCACGCTCCAGCGGGTCGTAGTGATAAATATAGAGCCGTGAGGTGAATTGCTCGAAGGGCAGGGAGGCTTCGCCAAAACGCTCGCCGTTGCCGGACGTGCTGACCTTGACGCCATCCCCCCAATCCTGGCCGCTGTCGTTGTTGGGGTTGTAGAAGTAGATCCGCATGACGTCGTTGGGATCCAGCGAGGCCCGCAAAATCGTAATGGCATGCCAGCCGATGAAACGCGCGGCGCTGTCGGTGACGGCGATACCGGCAGGCTGGGGATGAATCAGCGGCTGGTTGCCATTGTAGTAAGGATGATAGCTGGCATAGAAGTGGCGAATGAACGTATCGACTTCGCTGAGTTTTCCCGTGGCGACATCCACGTTAATACTGAACCCGCGGCCGGACCACCAGCCGTGAAATTCGGGGTTCACCCAGCGGTGGGGGTCGCCTTCCCGGCCAATGCAGCGTCGGCCCATTTCCGCGTAAATGCGGTCCAGGTGAGGCACCACGATCAAGGAAACCGGGTCGAGGTCCATCGGCAGTTCGGCGGCCACGCCCGATACGCTCTCGTTGGAGGAGATCGGCTGGCCTTCGAAGTGCATGATGATTTCGTCATCCCGCGCGGCCCAGGTGACCATTTGCAGCAGATAGTCCGGGTCGTTATACGCCCACATCGAGAGCGCCCGGGCCGATTGGCAGGTTGGGTTATTGCCCTGGCCCACGCCCAGCGGCAGGCCCAGCATGCACAGCACGCCCTCGATGAGTCGGGCGCGGGGGGAGGCAACCTCGCCATAGGCCAGCGACAGCCGAGCCTCGGCCCACTCGGAGAGCTGAAGATTGAGCTGACGCCACATGGCCGGGGCCACCGGCGGCTGGTAGAGGATGCCGCGCTCTAGCAGAAGCGCTAATCCATACACCGCTTGTGCCGTCGCTGGATAGACGCCGCTGCGAATCAGCGCATGCACCAGCTCGCGGTAGCACAGCAAACAGTCGCGGCCCGTAGAGGAGAGCCCCAGCGCTTCGGATAGCAGATGGTCGCCCTCTTCCAACAGGTAGCGCAGCAGCACCGCATGGTAAGGGGAGACCAGGCCAGTATCGTGCATGGCGCGGGCAAAACCGGTGGATTCAGCTTGTAACGTGGCGTTATCCATGCGCTCTAGGCGTGCGCGGTAAATATCGATGCCGGGGTCTTCACGGCACGCCTGGGTCGGACCGTACAGCGAGCTAACCAGTCTATCGGCCCCGTGGCCGCTGGCTCCCAGGTCGATCTCGGGGTTGGCCTGACACAGTGCGATCTGAGAGATCATCTGTTTGATGGCATCGACCTGAATGGGTCGCTGTTTGAGGATGCGCCAAATTTCATCGATCAACTGGTCGATGACGTACTCATAGCCGATGCGCTCGGCCAAGTGTTGAAACAGGTGGCGAGAGATGTTCGCCAAACGCCCTTGGGTTTCCCGTTCGGCTTCACTGGGCGCATTGAAGAGCAGCCATAGATTGATCGCCATGACTTGAGTCAGGTAGTGGTGCGCCTGCTCTTGGGAAATAAGGGGATGGGAGTAATCGCCTTTGGCTACGGCCAGTAACCGCAGCTCGCTCAATGCTTCAATGACGACCACATTGGCATCGGCGCTTTTAAGCGAGTAGGTCGTCAATGTGGGGATTAGGTATTGTGGCGTCTCCCAATCCGACCCGGCAAAGATGCCAGCGGATTCAAAATCCGCCGCGCGCTGCTCTAGAGCAGCACAGCCGCCCGCCTGCATGAGCACGCGCCTAGCCGTATCCAATACGCGGGGCAGCTTTGCGGGTTTAGAAAAGGCAGGCGCCTGCGAAAGCAGGCGCACCGCATCATCGAATTTGCTCAGTAATCCATCGAGCTTGCCATCTTCGGTGGAAGTGGCTTCTTGCTTGGTCGTCACGGTGACTCCTTATCCCAGCCTTGGCGGGGATTATACATAGAAGTCGAGATCTTCTTGGCGTTTGAGCAGATCGCGAATCGTATGCGCATCGTCGCCTTTAAAGTAGATCAACCCCCAATGCGTACCAAAGGCGGTGCGTTTCGTGACGGTCTCTTCCACCGGTGGTGTCAGTTCGTGAGACTCGAAGTACGGGTGGTCTTCCGTCTCTTCCGGGATTTCCAGACGGCTGACGACCCGGCGGCGCGGGTAAACCCCAAAGCAGCCCGCGAAGCCGTCGGCATCGACGATCTCTTTCGGGAAGAATTCAGCCACTTCGTCTTTAGTGCTTTTCGGATCGAAGACCAGCATAGACGCCTGGTAAGCGTTAAAGCCGTAAACCCGCTCCAGCAGTTCGAACACCTTGAAGCCCGGCGGACGGTAGGCCACTTCGCCAAAGTACATCTCGCCGTCGCTGGTGACGAAGTATTCGGGGTGAATCAGGCCAAACTCAATATCAAACGCCTTGATCAGTTTTTCGATCTGCGCGGTGATCTGCTCACGGTATTTTTCTAATTCTGGAGAGGCAGGTACGAAGACGGAGTAGCCTAGCGTGACGTACTCGGAAATGTTCAGGAAGGCGATTTTGCCGTCATGAATCCACGCCTCTACGGCGAACTCCCAACCGTCCAGGTGCGACTCCATCAACACCGGAAACTCTTCATCCGGGATGGTATCGACTTCGTCAGGGGTTCGAATGACCCGATGGCCCAGGCAGCCCGCTTTATCAAACGCTTTGAGGTGAATCGGGTCGTTGGGGTCGCCATCGAGTTTCAGCAGCGTCTGGTTGACCCGCTTGAGGAAGCGAATCACGTCCTCTTTGTCATGGGCTTCTTCGAAAATGCCCACGCGAATCCCGCCAAGCTGGGCGCGACGTTTCATCAGCGCTTTGTCACGTAGGAGCAACGATTGTCCGTAAAGACGCGGGTTGTCCAGCAGTACCGAGTTGATGGCGCCCGCCCACTCCACGGTCTCTTCGAACAGGGGGATCGCGACGTCGACGCCTTTCTCTTTCAGCGTCTCGGCGATCTCCATGGAGCGGTCGTTGAGACGCTCGAAGTTCCAGGGGACATAGGGGATGTCGTGCTTTTGGCAGTACTCTTCCGCCCAGTCGGGTGCCACCACGATATATCGACGGTCAAAATTTTCCGCCGCTTCGATCGCATTGAGGCTCCAGCCTAAGAGGGCGATATAGCCCTTATTGGGATCCTTTTGCATGGTGTTGACTCCTCTGGGGTGATGAATGGTCTTGCCAAATACTCTCTTCACCATACACGACCCAAACCATTCTGGGCTAATTAGCAGCTTCTGAAGCGAAAATAGGGGGAATTCGCTGACTTTGGCGATGTCTGCTAAAGGGCAACACGCGAATATGGTAGGCTTGCGGCTTAACGATACGTTCAAGTGGCAAGAGGAATAGGCCAAGATGGCGGCCAAGCCGATCTACCGTGTGGTGGTTCACCAGCAGGGTGAAATTTGGGATTTATACGTCAGAGAGATATTTCAGAGCGAACTCTGGGGCTTTATTGAAGTCGAGGAGTTTGTCTTTGACGATGCGTCGCGGGTGGTGGTGGATCCAGGAGCGGAAAAACTGCAGCGTACCTTCGAGGGGGTCAAGCGTAGCTACCTGCCGTTGAACGCCATTGTGCGGATTGACGAGGTGGAGCGTGAAGGCCCGCTAAAGGCCGTGAAAAGTGATGCCCGCGTCGCAGAGTTTCCTCGTCCCTTCCCGTTACCGCCCCGCGGGGAAGGGTAAGCGCCTAAGACATGCGCAACGCTTTGAGCGACACGCGCGGCGGCTTCGTCGGCCACGCGCGTTTTTTGATCAGGACATGACGTCATGCAAGTAGAAAAATTTCGCAGTAATTGTTACGCCGCCGCGATAGGCGTGCTGTTAAGCGTGAGCAGCCAAGCAGCGCTGGCTCAATCCGATAGCCAAGCCTGGGTCAGCGATGAGCTGAGCACCTATGTACGTAGCGGGCCGACAGATGGCTATCGCATTGTGGGTACGCTCAATGCAGGCGAGCAGGTCGAAGTGCTCGACACCAGCGGTGACTACACACGCGTTCGCAGTAACAGTGGCGATACCGTGTGGGTACTCAGCAACGAGCTGCAGCAAACGCCCAGCGCGCGCCAGCAGCTCCCCGAGCTGCAAGCTCAGGTAGACGAGCTGACCCAAGAGTTGGACGGTATCAACGAAAGCTGGGAACAGCGGGTCTCCTCGATGACCGAAACGCTAGACATCCGCGAGCAGCGCATCGCCGATTTGGAAGCCCGTAACCTCGAGCTGGACAATGAAGCCGAACAGTCGCGCCAACAGGTGCGCGCGCTGCAAGCCCGTCTGGATACGCAAGAGGAAGACTTGCTGATGCGCTACTTCATGTACGGTGGCGGTGTGGCGGGCGCTGGCCTGCTGGTGGGGTTGATCGTGCCGCATTTGCCGCGCCGTCGTAAAAAGCGGGACCGCTGGTTCTAAGCGCGAGTTCCCAGTCATCGAGAGGTAGCTCATGGAGAATCCCTGGCGACAGCGTTGGCAAGAGGGGCGGATCGGCTTTCACCTTGAGGAGGCGCACTCGGCTCTGGTCGAACACTGGCCTACACTTGGCGTGGCAGAGGGGACCAAAGTACTGGTGCCGCTCTGCGGTAAGAGCCTGGATATGCGCTGGCTTGCTGATCGTGGGCATCCGGTGCTAGGAATCGAGCTGGCGCCGGAGGCCATCGAACAGTTTCTGGCCCAGCGCAGCGGCGGCGTTTCGCGCTATCGCCAAGCGGGGTTCGAGGTGTCTCGTCAGGGCAGCATCGAGCTATGGTGCGGTGATTTCTTTCATCTGCATATTCAACAGGCGGCAGAAGTGGGCGCGTTCTATGACCGTGCCTCGCTGATTGCGCTGCCGCCCGCGACCCGTGAGCGCTACGCCTTTCATTTGGCGCAGCTGATTCCGCCCGGAGCGAAGGGGCTATTGGTGGGCCTCACCCATGACGCTGGTGACGCGGGGCCGCCTTTCAGCGTGCCGGATGAGGAGATCGAACGGCTGATGGCGCCTAATTTCCGCATCGAGCGGCTTGCCCGTCTGCCTGCCGATGACCGTGGCCGCAGCGAGAGCCTGTGGGCTCTGGAACGCCGCGGGCCAAGGGTATGAGGGCTCGTTTGGCGAGCAACTCAACGAGCGAGCAGCTGGCCTAGTTCTGGGTCACTGAACGCTCGGTTCAAGCCATCGCTGAGTAGGTCATTGAGCATGCGCGTATTGGCATCCTCACCGGGTTTGATCGCATAGCCCTGCGTACGGCGAGAGGTATACGTGCCGGTGTAGGTCGTCCCCTGGTTTTGCGCAATGGCGCGGAACACTCCTTCGATACGCGCTTCGTCGATCAGTGGCTGCCCGCTATCCCCACGCCCATAGTGCAAGCTGGCCAGCTCCAGCGTCAGGCTAGGGCGGTCCTGGGCGGCTTCCCGCGTGGGTGTAAAGCCCATGTCTCTGGCAGCGCGTTCTGCTTCGGCCTGCAGTTGTGGGATCAATTCATGGCTGTTGACGGTGATTTGCGCCGTAGACATGCTGCCGCCCGCTCGGGTACCAATCACTTCACTCGGCCGTGCATCGACGGCCACCACGGTGACCTGCTGGCCAGAGCCGGTTTGCGGCACGTTTGCGCTACGCGTAGGGTTGAGCTGAAGGTATTGAGGGCTGGCACAGCCCGCCAGCAATACGGTGGCCAACAGCGCAGCAGACGCGCGTAAAAAGTGACGCCGACGCATAAAACTCTCCGCAATCATCGTGGTTGTACGAGATAAATGTCTGTCGTAACAAGGCATTGAGGGTGAAAGCCCCAGTATAGCGCTGTGTTAACGCGAGAAGCCAGCAGCGCCTAGGCCACGCGCGCCTGTTGCTCGGGCGTTTTAGCGTCCTCTTTGAAGCGGTGCCACTGGCGTGGATGGGCGAACAAGCGCTGCCCACGGCGCATGTGTAAACGCTCGAAGTCGGCGTGGCGCACGGTGGCTTGCCAAGGTTTTGCCAGCCAGTCGGCCTCGAGCTCTACGCGCACTTCGGCCCCGACCGGGGAGATAGCGGTAATCGTCACCGGCAGGTGGCTCTCGGCGCTGGGCTCTTCCGCTAGACGCACCTCATGGGGGCGCAGCAACAGCTCTTCGTCGCCATCGGGCAAGTCGACGTTCAGGTGCGCGTCACCGCAGGTCAGGACGCCATCGCGAACGCGCCCCTCTAGGTGGTTCACATCACCCAAGAACTCAAATACAAAGCGGTTCTTCGGCGCGCGGTAAAGGGTATCCGGCGTGTCGATTTGCTCGATGCGACCGTTGCTCATCACCACCACGCGATCAGACAGCTCCAGCGCTTCTTCTTGGTCGTGGGTGACGAAGACGCTGGTAAAGTTCAGTTCGTCATGCAAGCGGCGCAGCCAGCGGCGCAGATCCTGGCGCACCTTGGCATCCAACGCGCCAAACGGCTCATCGAGCAGCAGTACGTCAGGTTCTACGGCGAGCGCGCGAGCCAGCGATACGCGTTGCTGCTGGCCGCCAGAGAGCTGCGCAGGCAGACGGTTCGCCAAGTGCTCAAGCTGGACCATTTCCAGCAGTCTAAACACCCGTGCCCGAATCTCGCCGTTGGAGGGGCGGCGCTTCTTCGGCATCACCGTAAGGCCAAACGCCACGTTGTCGTAAACGCTCATATGGCGAAACAGCGCGTAGTGCTGAAACACGAAGCCGATGCGGCGGTCGCGAACGTGCACGTTGGTCACGTCACGGTCGCCAAACAGGATTTTGCCGGGCTGAGGAGAGCGGTCGGCGTTCTCCAAACCGGCAATGATCCGCAGCAGGGTGGTTTTGCCCGAACCGGAAGGGCCTAGTAGACCTACTAATTCACCTTCGTGAATATCCAGGTTGATCGGTTCGAGCGCCTGGGTGTTGGCAAAGTGCTTGGCAATATTCTGTAAGCGGATACTCATGAGAATGCCTCCCGGCGCGATGCGCGCCATTCCAGGCCTGCCTTGGCCGCAAGCGTTAACAGGGCAATCAGGGCCAGCAGGGCGGCGCTCGCGAACGCGCCCACGGCGTTGTAATCCTGATAGAGCTGCTCTAGATGCAGCGGTAGCGTATTGGTTTGCCCACGAATGGCCCCTGAGACAACCGAGACCGCGCCAAATTCACCCACCGCGCGGGCGTTGGTAAGGATGATGCCGTAGAGCAGTGCCCAGCGGATGTTGGGTAGTGTGACCCGCCAAAACGTCGTCCAGCCGGAAGCGCCCAGCGTTACGGCGGCCTCTTCTTCCCGTGATCCTTGGGCCTGCATAAGCGGGATTAATTCACGCGCCACAAACGGGCAGGTGACGAAGATGGTGACCATCAGAATGCCCGGCCACGCGAACATTAGCTGAATATCGTGAGTGTCGAGCCAACTGCCAATCCAGCCGTTGCGGCCATACAGCAGTAGATAGATCAAGCCCGCCACGACGGGAGAAACGGCAAACGGAATATCAATCAGCGTTTGCAGAATGCGCCGCCCTGGGAAGCTAAAGCGCGTCACCAGCCACGCCAGCGCGACGCCAAACACCAAGCAGATGGGGATGGTCATTAACGCGATGACCAGCGTGAGACCAATGGCGTGCAGGGTGAAGGTATTGCTCACGTTCTCCCAAAACACCGCCACACCTTGGGAGAACGCCTGAGCAAAAATAGCCACCAGCGGCAGCAGCAGAAATAGCGCAGACAGCAGTAGGGCCGCGCCAATCAATAAGCGCCGCACTAAAGGCGCATCACCAATCCGGCGCATTATCCTTTCCCTCCATGCAGACGACGCACAAAGCGGCCCTGCCAAATATTGATAGCGAGCAGCAGCGCCAGAGAGACAAACAGCACCACCGAGGCAATGGCAGACGCCCCCGCGTAGTCATACTCCTGCAGTTTGACGAAGATCATCAGCGCGGTAATTTCGGTTTCGTAGGGCATGTTGCCAGCGATAAAAATAATCGCGCCGAACTCACCTAGTGAGCGTACGAAGGCAAGCCCGGTACCGGTCACTAGGGCTGGCCAAAGGTGCGGCATAATCACTCGACGAAACGCCACGCCATCGGTGGCGCCCAGGGACATCGCGGCTTCGTCCACCTCGGCAGGCAAATCTTCCAGCACCGGCTGCACCGTGCGCACCACAAAGGGAATACTGGTGAAAGCCATCGCCAGCGCAATCCCTACCCAGGTATAGGCGATCTGAAGCCCCATTGGCTCGATGATACTGCCTACCCAGCCATTACCCGCATAGAGCGTGGCCAGGGTGATGCCAGCCACGGCAGTGGGCAGGGCGAAGGGGAGGTCCATCAAGGCATCGAGCAGGCGCTTGCCAGGAAACTCATAGCGCACGAGTACCCAGGCCAGTAGCAGGCCAAACACCGCATTCACCAGCGCGGCCACCGCCGCTGCGCCGATGGTGACCATGTAACTGGCGACCACGCGGCCCTCGGTAATGATCGCAAGGTACTCGGCCAAGCTCAGTTCGGAAAGCTGACCAAACAGGCCCGTCATGGGTAGTAGCAATACCAGCGAGATGAACAGCACGCTGATGCCCATCGACAGACCAAAACCCGGCAGCACGCGCGTGCTGCCGGATCGCCAAAATGCTAACTGGCTCATGGGATACCGTTAACGACGTTGCAGTTGATCGAGTAGAGCCCCGCCTTCGAAGTGGGTCTCCATCGCTTCTTCCCAGCTACCGAACACGTTTTCGACTTCGAATAGCTCGGTGTCGGGGAACTGATCGGCAAACTCTTCAACCACCGTCTCGTTATGGACGCGGTAGTTAAAGCCTGCCAATTGGCGCTGGGCCTCCTCGGTGTAGAGGTACTCCAAGTAGCTTTGGGCTAAATCGCTGTTGCCGTTGCGCTCGGCGTTCTCACCCACTACGGCCACCGGGAACTCGGCCAGAATGCTTACCGGCGGAACGACCACTTCGTAGTCATCGCTGCCGTATTCGCTGCGGATGTTGTTCACTTCGGATTCGAAACTGATTAGCACGTCACCAATGCCGCGCTCGATAAAGCTGGTGGTCGCGCCGCGACCGCCGGTGTCGAACACCGCCACGTTGCCCAGGAACGTGCGCATGAAGTCTTGAATCTGCTCTTCATCGCCGTCGAACTCGTTCTCGGCGAAGCCCCAGGCGGCAAGATAGGTATAGCGGCCGTTACCGGAGGTTTTCGGGTTAGGGAAAACCATCTGCACGTCCTCTTTGACGAGGTCGTCCCAACTCTCGATGCCTTTCGGGTTGCCTTTACGCACCAGGAACGCGGTGGTGGAGTAGTAGGGCGACGCGTTGTTCTCAAACGCATCCTGCCAATCTTCCGCCACCAAGCCAGCATCGGCGAGTACCTGCACGTCGGTAACCTGGTTAAACGTCACTACGTCCGCACGCAGGCCCTGCATGATGGCGCGCGCTTGGGCAGAGGAGCCACCGTGGGACTGGCTGATAGCGATCTCTTCGCCATGCTCTTCTTCCCACCACGCCTGAAACTCAGGGTTGATCGCGGCGAATAGCTCGCGGGCGATGTCGTAAGAGGAGTTCAGCAGCTCGCGCTCTTGAGCGACAGCGGCGCTGGAGAAGGTCATGCCAGAAACGGCGGTGCCCACGGCAGCGGCCAATAGACTGCGGCGAAGGCCGGTACGGAATGCAGAGGATAATGTCATTGCAGACTCCTTAAGGCTGAGGGCGATGTCATCGCGATGCCGATAAGGTTAAACCTAGGATTGGGGAATTACAATCGTGTTTTATATTCTATTTGGAAATATGTCTGGGCATATCGAGACAAGCGATGGGGACTTCTCGGGGAGGCCCTGGGCATAGGGCTTCTGAGTTGGCTCTGGTAAGATGGCCCGCTCGTGATTATCTCCGTTTCTTTCTCCCCGTTCCGCCTACTCGAGGACCCTTTCATGAGCGCTGCACAGGATTTTTTGATTGCCCCGTCGATACTTTCCGCTAATTTTGCGCGGCTGGGCGAGGAGGTCGACAACGTGCTGGCGGCCGGTGCCGATGTGGTGCATTTCGATGTGATGGATAACCACTACGTACCGAATCTGACCATTGGGCCGATGGTATGTAAGGCGCTGCGCGATCATGGCGTGACGGCGCCGATCGATGTGCACCTGATGGTGAAACCGGTGGATCGCATGATCAGCGATTTTATTGATGCCGGGGCCAGCTACATCACCTTCCACCCAGAAGCCTCCGAGCATATCGACCGCTCGCTGCAGCTGATTCGTGACGGTGGTTGTAAGGCGGGGTTGGTGTTCAACCCGGCAACGCCGCTTTCGTATCTTGATTATGTGATGGACAAGGTCGATATGGTGCTGCTGATGAGCGTCAACCCCGGCTTTGGCGGCCAGTCGTTCATTCCCGGTACGCTGGACAAGCTGCGTGAGGCACGGGCACGTATCGACGCTTCGGGCTTGCCCATTCGCTTGGAGATCGATGGGGGCGTCAAAGTCGACAATATCGCGGATATCGCCGCCGCCGGTGCCGATACCTTTGTAGCGGGTTCAGCGATCTTTAACGCCCACCAGGCAAGCGACCCCCACGGCTACGACAGCGTGATTCAGCAGATGCGCGCGGAGCTAGCTAAGGTTCGCTGAGGCGGAAGGCGCGCTAAGACACAAGAGGGGCGGGCTGATCCCCGCCCTTTGCATGTCCTTAGTGAAGTTTCATGCGTGGTTTGAGGTAGCGGTTCAATTTATCCACCAGCCAGGCAAGCCCGGTTTTTGGCGCACCGTGAATAGAGAGTTGATGCATACGGTAGAGCGATGCGTAGGCTTGGCGCGCCAACCAGCCCTCCAAAAACAGCCCCCGCGATGCCGAGCTGCGCATCAAGTTCCCGACCGCATCGTAGCGGGCCAGCGATACCAGCGAGCCGTGGTCGTGGTAGATGAAGTCTTGCAACGGCTTTTTGGTCAGGCATCGCTCAAGGTTCTTCGCCAATAGCTTGGCCTGCTGATGCGCGGCCTGAGCGCGCGGCGGTACCGTGGCCTCATCGCCTTGGGGGCAGCAAGCGCAGTCACCCATCGCAAAAATATGCGGGTCGTCCACGCTTTGCAGCGTCTGCTTGACGTTGATCTGATTGCGTTTGTTGGTGCTCAAGCCCAGCTCGGCCAAAAATGGCGGCGCTTTGATCCCTGCCGCCCATACGTTGAGATCGGTGTCGATCACCTCTCCGTCGCCTGTGACCAGCTGATACTCCTGGGCTTCTTGAATTGCCGTGCCGACATGCACGGTGACGCCCATGCCCTCCAACTCCTGTTGAACGGTCTGGCTGATACGTTCGGATAAACCGGGCATCAGTCGTGGGGCCGCTTCGATCAAGTGTACGCTGATCGTTTGGTGATCGACCGCCGTGACGCCATAGGCATTGAGCAGGCGCGAGGCGTCTAACAATTCCGCCGAAAGCTCCACCCCCGTCGCACCGCCGCCGACAATGCCAATGGTGAGCTGGGTGTGCTGACGCAGGTTGGGGTCGGTATAGCGCAGGAAGGTATTGATCATATCCCGCTGGAAGGCTTTGGCCTGCTGGGGGGAGTCGATGAAGTGGCAGTGCTCTGCGACCCCCTTGGTACCAAAATCATTCGAGATACTGCCAAGTGACAGCACTAAATAGTCATAGGTGAGCTGGCGGGCGGGCAGGACCTCCACGCCATCCTCGTCTTCGATGGGGGCCAGGTGAATGACCTTCTGTTCCCGATCCAAACCGTTGAGAGAACCGCGCTGGTAACGGTAGTAGTGGGCCGAGGAGTGCCCACGATAATCCACTTCATCCATGCTGGAGTTGAGCACCCCGGTGGCCAGTTCGTGCAGCAGCGGTTTCCATACGTGGGTGGCGTTGCGGTCGAGTAGGACGATCTCGGCACGCTTTTTTTTACCTAGCGTATGTCCAAGACGCGTGGCTAGGGCTAGCCCGCCCGCACCGCCGCCCACAATCACAATTCGGGGAATGGCCATTACTCTCTCCTTGGCAAATATAGCCACAGCATAGAACTTTCTGCAGTGTATGACGAAGGTCTAAGCGGGTAAGATGACTGAATTAATCGACATTATCGTGAACCAGTAGCTTAGACGCATCAGTGAGGCCAGCTCGTGCATACCATGTTGCAAGGAAAGCGGTTAATTGCCTTTGACCTAGACGGTACGTTAATCGACTCGGTACCGGATTTGGCCGTTGGCGTACAGCGGGCGCTGCACGACGTGGGGCTGGCTCAACCGAGTGAAGCGCAGGTGCGCGACTGGGTGGGCAATGGGGCGCAGGTGCTGGTGGAGCGAGCGCTGACCTGGGCGCTTAGTGCTCCTCCCGAGGCAGCGCTGCAGCAGAGCGCCTATGACGCGTTCATGCGCCATTACGGGGCTGCCCCCAATGCGTTAACCCAACCCTATCCCGATGCCTTTGAAGCGCTTCATGCACTGCATGAGGCGGGTTTTGTGCTGGCCTTGATTACCAATAAACCCGAGCGGTTCATTGAGCCTATTTTAAGCCACTTTGGTGTGCTGGCGCTGTTCACGTCTACCTTGGGCGGCGACTCGCTGGCCGAGAAAAAACCTAGCCCGCTGCCGCTTTTGCACGTTGCCCAGACGCTGGACATTACCCCTTCGGCGAGCGTGATGGTGGGGGATTCCCGTCACGATATCGCAGCGGGCAAGGCGGCGGGCTTCACCACCGTGGCACTGCCGTATGGCTATAACCACGGCGAACCTATTGAGCAAAGCCACCCGGACCTGCTAGTGGCCTCGCTTCGTGAGCTGGTAAGCTAGCGGCTACTCCCCGGCCCTGGCACCCCCTAGGGCCTCGTGCAGCAGCTCTGCGTTGTAGCGCAGCATGGCAGGGTAGTTATAAGCGGGGCCGTCGGGTTCGCTCAACGTATCCACGTAAAGCGGGCCTGCCAGTGTCAGGCCGGTCTCACGGGCCAGAGCATCCATGTGGATATAGGGCGTCGTGCTCTCATAGAAGAGAGCGGGCGGCCGCTTGTCGGCGAGCCGTTTGCTCATGGCAGCCATGGCATCCGCACTGCCCATCGTTTCGCTATTCATGCCCCAAATGGCAGCGAATTCAAACCCATAAGCGTGGGCGAAATAGCTCAGTGCCGCTTCGCTCGTGGTGAGCAGGCGGTTGGTTTGAGGAATCCCTTCCAAACGCTCGGTGAGTTGCTGGTCGAGCAGCACCAGCGCCTCTTTGGCTTCGGCTGCGCGGGTTTGGAAGGCCGCGGCCTTCTCTGGCGAGTGCACGCTGAGCGTTTGAGTAATGACATCGAGATAGGCCGCCGCGCCTTTAGGGTCCATCCACATATGCGGATCAGGACGCCCCTTATGCTGGCCCTGTTGTAATGCCAGAGTGGGGTAATCGGCGGTTTCGGCCAGGGCCATCAGTGTGAGCGTGTCACTGGCCATCGCTTCGACATGGCGAATCCACGGCTCTAGCCCATGGCCGTTATAGAACACGATATCGGCCTCTTCCACGGCGAGTACGTTAGGCGGGGTAAGCTCCCAGCGGTGTACGTCTTCACCAATCGGTACGATGGTCGTAATGGCGATGTCGTCACCGGCAACGCGTTTGACCAAGTCCTCGATCACTGAAAAAGAGGCAATGATCTTGAGCGACGACGCGGCGAGCGCTGGGGAGGAGGCGAGGAGTGCTGCTAACAAGAGCGTGATGATCCAAGGGGTTCGCTTATCCATGCCACGCTCCTAACTCATTAAAATGACGGCAAATAATAAAGAGAGTCGCGCCCCGTTGCCAGTTTTGCTCTGCTGGGTGAGCTGCTGTGGCAAGTGGCAAGAGACTGAAGGGCGCGATGGTTTCCCCGCTGACGCTTAACCTCTATGCTATGAAAAAGCCGTCAACGCAGGCGTCGCTCGTGGCGGGCTGCCCCATCAAGTCGCTTTCGTAACGTTTGGACGCTTCACTGAGCATAGCGGCTTTGACGGCGGTATTTGTAACGTTCTTTGGCCTAGCTCTGGATGGCGCGTCATGACCTCTCAACCTGTTACGTCTTCTCGCCGCCGTCGCGGCTACCCAAAAGGGCGCGATGTGGCTCCTGTGGCGCTGGCGGCGCTTCGCGATTTGTTAGGCGATGAGCGCCAAACGCCCCGCTTGAAACGTCGCGACCTACTGATAGAGCATCTACACGCCATTCAGGATGCCCACGGCTATTTGTCACTCGTGGAACTGCGTGCCCTAGCAGCCTACATGAACCTGCCTATGGCAGCGGTGTACGAGACGGCGACGTTCTATGCCCATTTCGATGTGGTGCACGACCACCAAGCGCCCCCGACGGATACCACGATTCGCGTCTGTGATTCTCTTTCCTGCCAATTAGCGGGGGCCAGTGCGCTACACAAAGCGTTGGAAGCCCGCGTCGATCCTGACTGTGTACGGGTGATTCGTGCGCCCTGCATGGGCCGCTGCGATACCGCGCCAGTGGCCGAGGTGGGCCATCACCATGTGCTGTATGCCACCGCAGAAGGCGTCGAGGCCGTGGTGGATACCGGCCACTTTCACCCTGAAGCGATTTTGTGGCAGCGCCTTGACGCCTATCAGCAGGCAGGCGGTTACCAGTTACTGGCCCATGTGCGCAGCGGTAAAATCAGCATTGATGAGGTGCTGCAGGTGCTTGAAGTCTCGGGCCTGCGAGGCTTGGGGGGTGCAGGCTTCCCTACCTTTAAAAAGTGGCAGGCCGTGCACCAAGCCGCCGGGCCGCGCTACTGCGTGATTAACGCTGATGAGGGCGAGCCGGGGACGTTTAAAGATCGCTACTATTTAGAGCGCGCGCCGCATCAGTTTCTTGAGGGCGCGCTGGTCAGCGCTTGGGCGATAGAGGCCGAGGCGCTCTATATCTATCTGCGCGATGAGTATCCTGGCCTGCACCGCGTGCTCCATGAGGTGATTGCAGAGCTTGAGCAGTCGGGCATCGTCGCGCCTGGATTCATCATCATGCGCCGGGGCGCGGGCGCTTATATCTGCGGTGAGGAGTCGGCGCTGATTGAATCCTTGGAAGGCAAGCCGGGTAAGCCGCGCCACCGCCCGCCTTACGTAGCCCAGCAGGGGCTTTTTGGCCGCCCCACGCTGGTCAATAACGTCGAAACCGTTTACTGGATTCCCGCCATTTGGCGCAAAGGGGCGGAGTGGTTTGCCGGGCATGGGCGCAACGGTAGGCGCGGTTTACGCAGTTTTTCCGTCTCCGGGCGAGTGAACAAGCCCGGCGTGTACTTGGCGCCAGCAGGCATCACGCTGCGCGAGTTGATAGAGGAGTATGCCGGCGGCATGGCGGAAGGGCATAAGCTTGCCGCTTACCTGCCCGGCGGCGCCTCGGGTGGCATTCTGCCCGCCAGCAAAGCCGATGTGCCGCTGGATTTCGACACGCTGCAGGCGCACGGCAGTTTTATTGGGTCGGCGGCGATTATCGTGCTGTCTGATCAGGATAACCTTCAGGCGGTGGCCACCAATCTGCTGGCTTTTTTTGCCGATGAGTCCTGCGGGCAGTGTACGCCTTGCCGGGTAGGCACCGAGAAAATGCTCAGCTTGCTAGAGCAACCCACCTGGGATGTGCAGGCGCTCACTCGACTGGCACAAGTGATGCAGGACGCCTCGATTTGCGGCCTGGGGCAAGCGGCTCCAAATCCTGTATTGGGGCTACTCAAGAATTTCCGCCATGCGCTCGCCCAGCAGCAGATTATTGTCAGCGATGCCGCTGAAGGGAGTGCACCATGACCGCTTCGTTCACTATTGTCTTGGATGATCAAGAAGTCACTGCCTACCCCGGAGAATCCCTTTGGCAGGTGGCCAAGCGCGCCGGAGAGACTATTCCCCACCTCTGTTTTAAAGATGCCCCCGGCTACCGCGCCGACGGCAACTGCCGGGCCTGTATGGTGGAGGTGAAAGGCGAGCGAGTGCTGGCGGCAAGCTGTATCCGCGAGGCCAAACCCGGCATGGTGGTAAGCAGCGCCCACTCGCCCCGTGCCACACAAGCGCGTGAAACGGTATTGGAACTACTGATGGCCGACCAGCCCAGCCGCGCCCAAAGCCCTAACCGCTCCAGCCACTTCTGGGAAGTAGCCGATCAGTTAGCGGTCGACGAAGCGGCCGTTAAGTCGTGGCTACCGCCACGCCGTAAAGCAGCCGTCAACCATGCAGCGGCTGCGCCAAAGGTGAGCCAGCCAGATACCAGCCACCCGGCGATGCACGTCAACTTGGACGCCTGCATTACCTGCAACCTGTGCGTGCGCGCCTGCCGCGGGGTGCAGAGTAACGATGTCATCGGCATGGCGCAGCGGGGCGCCGCCGCCACCGTGGTATTCGATTTTGCTGACCCGATGGGCCAAAGCACCTGCGTGGGCTGCGGCGAGTGCGTGCAAGCGTGCCCCACCGGGGCGTTAATGCCTGCCACCGTGGTCAATGCCGCAGGTCAGGGCGATTCTCAAAGCCAGCGGCAGGTGGATTCCGTGTGCCCCTACTGCGGGGTGGGCTGCCAGCTGACGTACCATATTAACGACGACGCCCTGGCCTATGTGGAAGGGCGCAACGGCCCCGCTAACCAGAACCGCCTGTGCGTGAAAGGCCGGTTTGGGTTTGATTACGTGAGCCACCCGACACGGCTGACCAAGCCGTTGATACGCTTACCGGGTATTCCCAAGGCGCTCGACCCTACCTTTGACCCCGCCAATCCTTTCAGCCACTTTCGCGAGGCCAACTGGGACGAAGCGCTGGAAATCGCGGCGGGCGGCCTAATGGCGATTAAGCAGGCGCAAGGCCCCAAAGCATTGGCGGGCTTTGGCAGCGCCAAGTGCTCTAACGAAGAGGCGTGGCTGTTCCAGAAGCTGGTGCGTACCGGTTTTGGCAGCAATAACGTGGACCACTGCACGCGGCTTTGCCATGCCAGTTCCGTCGCGGCGCTGATGGAGTGCCTGGGTTCAGGCGCGGTGACCGCTTCGTTTATGCAGGCGCTGGAGGCCGATGTAGTGATTCTCACCGGCTGCAACCCGGCGGTGAATCACCCCGTGGCGGCGACATTCTTTAAACAGGCAGCCAAGCAGGGCACCGAGATCATTATTCTCGACCCTCGCGGGCAGGCGTTGGATGCTTACGCCAGTATGAGCGTGCGCTTTACACCGGGGGCAGACGTGTCGCTGTTCAACGCGCTGCTCAACGTGATCATCGCGGAAGGCCTGTATAACCAAGCCTACATTGACGCCCACACCGAAGGCTTTGAAGCGCTCAAGCAGAGCGTGGCTCACAGCACACCGGACGCCATGAGCGCGCTGTGCGGCGTTGCCCCCGACACTATTCGTGAAGTGGCGCGCCGCTACGCCAACGCCGAGAAAGCGATGATTTTCTGGGGCATGGGTATTTCTCAGCACACCCACGGCACCGACAATGCCCGCTGCCTGATCTCGTTGGCACTGGCCTGCGGCCACACCGGTCGCCCCGGAACAGGCCTGCACCCGCTGCGCGGCCAGAATAACGTGCAGGGTGCCTCAGATGCGGGGCTGATTCCCATGGTGCTGCCGGACTACCAGCCTGTGGGCGATAGCCAGCTGCGCGCCGCGTTTGAAGAGCTATGGAACACGCCGCTGAGCGATGAGCCTGGGCTGACGGTGGTGGAAGTGATGAATGCGATTCACGCAGGTGAGGTGCGCGGTATGTACATTTTGGGTGAAAACCCAGCGATGTCTGACCCGGATCTTACCCACGCCCGCGCCGCGCTGGGTAAGCTTGAGCATTTGGTGGTGCAGGATCTCTTTATCACCGAAACCGCCCAGTTCGCCGACGTGATTCTGCCTGCCTCTGCGTGGCCCGAAAAAGACGGCACCGTGACCAACACTAACCGCCAAGTACAGCTGGGCAGGGCGGCATTACCGCTGCCAGGAGACGCTAAGCCGGATTGGTGGATCATCCAAGAGATCGCTAATCGCTTTGGGCTGGGCTGGCGCTATCAGCACCCGCAAGACGTGTTTGCCGAAATGCAGCAGGGCATGCACTCGTTCAACCACATTAGCTGGGAGCGGCTAGCGCGGGAGAACTCCGTCACATACCCCTGCCCAGCCGAGGATGCCCCCGGCCAGGACGTGGTCTTTAGCGACGCCTTTCCGCGCGCTGGCGGGCTGGCTAAATTCGCTCCTACGCGCCCACTACCGCCGGACGAGCCGGTGGATGATGATTACCCCACGGTACTGACCACCGGCCGCCAGTTGGAGCATTGGCATACGGGCTCCATGACGCGGCGTGCCCGGGTGCTCGACGCCCTAGAGCCAGAAGCGGTCGCCAGCCTCTCACCGGGCGAGCTCAGCCGTCTGGGGGTAGTACCGGGCGAGAAGCTCACCATTACCACGCGGCGAGGCACAATAACGCTGACCGCCAGAGTGGACGATAAAATCCCCGATGGGATGGTCTTCGTGCCGTTTGCCTACGCCGAGGCCGCCGCCAATCTGCTCACCAACCCGGCCCTGGACCCCTACGGCAAAATACCCGAGTTCAAGTACGCCGCTTGCCGCTTGAGCAAGGCAGAGCCAGCCTTAGTTTCCTAAGCGCTGGCAAGCCCTGCAATGAGCCCCTCGGTTGGGGTATCATCCTGGTAATGCGGTTTTATTTATGTGATGGAGTAAGCGGGGCGATGGCGCAAGCGCAGGCAGTGCAACGGGTGTTGATGTTGGATAACTACGACAGCTTCACGTTTAACATCGTCCAGTACCTGGGTGAGCTGGATGCCGAGGTGATGACCTATCGCAACGATGAGATTACCCTGGAGCAGATGCACGCCCTGGCGCCTACCCATCTGGTGATTTCGCCCGGCCCGTGTACGCCCAACGAAGCGGGCATTTCGCTAGCGGCCATCGAGCATTTTGCGGGCAAACTGCCTATTTTGGGCGTTTGCCTGGGGCATCAGGCCATCGGCCAGGTGTACGGCGGCAAGGTGGTGCGGGCACCCCAGGTGATGCACGGCAAAACCTCGGCCGTGGTACACCGTGGGCAGGGAGTGTTCAGCGGGCTGGAAAACCCGCTGGAAGTGACGCGGTATCACTCATTAGTCGTTGAGCATGAGAGCCTGCCCGACTGCCTGGAAGTGACTGCCTGGACCGCCGAGGATGACGTAACGCCCGGGCTGATCATGGGCTTTCGTCATCGTACCCTTGATGTGGAGGGGGTACAGTTTCACCCTGAGTCGATACTCACGCGCCAGGGCCATGCGTTATTGGCCAATTTTTTACAACGCGGCTGATCGCCAAATTCATACGCTTTAGGGGCTTTCCTGCTCATGCAAATGCGAGACGCAATTAACGCGGTGATGCGCCGCGAAGACCTCTCTTTCAATGCGATGCACGCACTGATGCGCCAGATCATGACCGGCGAAGCCTCCGACGCGCAAATTGGCGGCCTGCTGGTGGGGCTGGCCATGAAAGGCGAAAGCGCTGAAGAGATTAGCGCCGCCGCCCAGGTGATGCGCGATTTAATGAAACGCGTTGAGCTACACACCGAGAACGTGGTGGATATCGTCGGCACCGGCGGCGATGGCGCGAACCTGTTTAATGTGTCCACGGCGTCTAGTTTTGTGGCCGCCGCTGGCGGTGCCCATGTGGCTAAACATGGCAATCGCAGCGTCTCCTCTTCTTCTGGCAGCGCCGATTTATTCGATATTGCCGGCATCTATCTCGACCTCAAGCCTGAACAAGTGGCGCGCTGCATTGAGCAGGTAGGCGTTGGCTTTATGTTCGCACCCAACCACCACCCAGCCATGCGCTATGCCATTGGGCCACGGCGGGAAATGGGCGTACGTACGCTGTTCAATATTCTTGGCCCGTTAACCAACCCCGCCAGTGCGCCCAATCAAGTGCTGGGCGTGTATTCCGCGGAGCTAGTGCCTCTGATGGCCGAAGTATTGCGCAAGCTGGGTAGCCGCCATGTCATGGTGGTGCATTCTGAAGATGGACTGGATGAAATCTCCCTGGCAGCGCCCACTCTGGTGGCAGAGCTAAAAGAGGGCGAGATTACCCAGTACACGATTACGCCGGAATCCATGGGCATTGAGCGCCAAAGCCTCGCCACCCTTAAAGCGTCCAGCGCGGAAGATAGCCTGCGTTTGGTGAAAGCCGCACTTAGCGGTGAAGGAGCGGCGGCAGATATGGTGGCGCTCAACGCCGGGGCGGCGCTTTACTGCGCGGGCGTGGCCGATAGCTTGAAAGAGGGCGTGATGGTGGCCCAGGATGCCCAGGCCTCCAAACTACCGCTTGAGAAGCTCCGAGAGCTTTCGCACTTCACTAGCGTCTTTAAAGGGTAAAACTTCCAATGAGTGACCAGGCAACGCCGACTATTTTAACGCGCATTTTGGCCCGTAAAGACCAGGAAGTCGCTGAGCGTCAGCAAGCAGTATCTGAGGCTGATCTGCTAGCGCTAGCGGAGAAGCAGAGTGCGCCCCGTGGCTTTATTGCTGCATTGAATCAGCGTATTGCGGCAGGCGACGCGGCAGTCATCGCCGAGGTGAAAAAAGCCTCGCCCTCTAAAGGCGTGATGCGGGAAGAGTTTCACCCAGCGGATATCGCCAAAAGCTACGCCCAGGGCGGCGCAGCGTGCCTTTCTGTGCTCACCGATGCCGACTTCTTCCAGGGCCATGAGGATTACCTCATTGCCGCTCGCGATGCCTGCGATCTGCCGGTGATCCGTAAAGACTTTATTACCCACGGCTATCAGGTCACTGAAGCGCGCGCCATCGGTGCGGACTGCATCCTATTGATTGTGGCGGCGCTCAATGACGCTCAGCTGCGCGACCTGCACCAGCAGGCCAACGCATTGGGGATGGATGTGCTGGTGGAAGTTCACGATGCAGAGGAGCTAGAGCGCGCCCTTGCGCTGGATCTAAAGCTGGTGGGTATTAACAACCGCAACCTACACACTTTTGATACCAGCCTGAATACCACTCTGGATCTGCTGCCGCGTATCCCTGAAGGCGTGACCGTGATCACCGAGTCAGGCATTCACACGCGTGATGACGTAGAGCTAATGCGTGACCACGAGGTCAATGGCTTTTTGGTCGGTGAAGCGTTTATGCGCGAAGAGGACCCTGGTTTGGCCCTCAAGCGGCTGTTTTTCTAAACGCCCACACGGATATCAGCAAGCCTCAGCAGGCCAGCCGCGTTAGCGGCTGGCCTGTTTGATACTGGTCAGCAGAGCTTGCAGAGGGTGGGGCAGGGTTTGCGCCGAGTAGCGCTTCACCTGGCTGCGGCAGGAGTAGCCGGTGGCCAGTAGCTTACCGCTGTTCTCTTCCGCTTCCACCTGGGGCTGCCACGACTGGGCGTAGATCGTTTTCGAGGTAGCGACGTTACGGGTCTCATGGCCGTAGGTACCGGACATACCGCAGCAGCCCGTGGTGGCCAGCTCTAGCTGCAAACCAAACGCTGCAAATACCTGCTGCCACGCTTTTGGGCTGCCCGGCGCATTGGTTTTTTCGGTGCAGTGGGAAAGCAGCTTAAAGCCAGGGTCTTTGAGCGTTAGCTGGCCGGGGGCGAGGGTGTTGACGCGGGTGGCTAGCCACTCCTGCAGCATCAGTACGTTCGGCACTTGCTCAGGGCCCAGCGCTTTGACGTACTCCTGGCGGTAGGTCAGCGTCATGGCAGGGTCGATGCCTACCATGGGCACCTCGAACTCACTAAGTGCGCGAAGGCGTTTGGCCTGCTTTTCTGCCGTGCGCTCAAAAGCACCTAAAAAGCCCTGTACGTGCAGCGGCTTGCCGTTGGCGGAAAACGGCATGACAAACACGCGAAGGTTTAGCCGCGATAGCAGCTCTACCACATCCATCACCAGCTTGGCTTCAAAGTGGGTGGTGAAGGCGTCTTGCACAATCACGACGCTGTTGGCCCGCTGCTGCTCGGTGAGTAGCGCAAGCGATGTGGGCGTGGCTTCCGCAACGCCCCAGGCGCGCAGCTGTTTTTTCACGCTAGCGCGAGAGAGCGCGGGGGAGTCGCTAATACCGAGCCCCTTCTGCATCAGCTGCTCTACCCAGCGCTGGCCAAGGGCGGCGTTATACAGCGGAGCCATCTTGGTTAACGCAGGCAGCATAAATTCGGTGCCGCCAATCACGTAATCCCGCAGCGGGCGCAGATAGCGGCCGTGATACACCTCTAAAAACTGCGAGCGGAACTGCGGTACGTTGACTTTGATCGGGCACTGGCCCGCGCAGGATTTACACGCCAAGCAGCCCGCCATGGCGTCGTAGACTTCATGGGAGTAGTCGTGGTGCTGCTGGCGGCTAACGGTGTTCATCACCCGCTTGGGGAAGCTTTTAATAAAGCCCCAGGTGCGCTCGGCTTTCTTTTTGCGCGACTCTTCCACCACGTCGATGCCCGCTTGCGACTGCAAGCGCAGCCACTCACGAATCAAGCTGGCGCGGCCTTTAGGGGAGTGGCGGCGGTCGCGGGTGGCCTTCCACGATGGGCACATAGGGTCGTCCACATCGTAGTTGTAGCAAGCGCCGTTGCCGTTGCAGTACACCGCTGTGTCATAGGCCTGCCAGGCTCGCTCATCAATGGTGCGGTCGAGCTGGCCGCGCATGGGCACGCCGTCGACAGTGAGCAGCTCCGGGTCGCTCTCTTTCGCAATCAGCGTGGTACTTTCAGAAGGTGAAGCGATCTTGCCGGGGTTGAGCTGGTTGTGGGGGTCGAACGCCGCTTTTACCTGCTGCAGGCAGGGGTAAAGCTCACCGAAAAACTTCGGCCCGTACTCGGAGCGCACGCCTTTACCGTGTTCGCCCCACAGCAGCCCGCCGTACTTCTGGGTGAGCGCAGCGACTTCATCAGAAATCTCGCGAATCAGCGCTTCCTGGGCGGGGTCTTTCATATCCAGTGCCGGGCGCACATGCAGCACCCCCGCATCCACATGGCCAAACATGCCGTAGGAGAGCTTGCGCGCATCCAGCGCGGCGCGGAACTCGGTAATGAAGTCGGCCAAGTGTTCCGGCGGAACGGCAGTGTCCTCCACGAACGGCAGCGGACGCTTCTCCCCCTGAACGTTACCGAGCAGACCCACCGAGCGTTTGCGCATGGCGTAGACTTTCTGGATCTGCGGGCGGCCTTCCGCCAGGGTGTAGCCTAATCGCTCTACGGTGGCATCCTGGCTCAGGTGCTGGGTAAACGCCGTTACACGCGCTGCGAGCTGTTCGGGGTCATCGTCGTTGAACTCGATCAGGTTGATGCCCTGAATAGGCGTGCTGCCCGCCGGGAAAAATTCTGCCACGCTGTCCCAAACGAAGTCTTCCATCGCCAGTTGCAGCACGGTGTCGTCCACGGTTTCAATGGACGTTGGCTTCGCGCTGCTGGCCATCAACGCTTTGGCATCCCGCAAGGCATCCATAAAGCTTGGGTAGCGTACGTTGACCAGCGTGGAGTGCTTGGGGATCGGCAAGACGTTGAGCACGGCTTCGTTTAAAAAGCCCAGGGAGCCTTCCGAACCGCACAGCAGGCTATTCAGGTTAAGCTGGCCCTCTTCGCGCAGATGCGCTAGGTCGTAGCCGGTCAGGCAGCGGTTGAGCGGCGGGAATGTTGCTTCGATCAGCTCCCGCTGTTGATCGATTATCGTGGCGGCAGTGCGGTGTACATTGCCTAGCACACCCTCTTGCGCCAGCGCCTGCTGCTCCTCTTCCGCGTTGAGTGGGCGGCTGTGTAAATGCTGCCCGCCGAGCAGAATCGTATCCAGCTCTAGCACGTGGTGGCGGGTTTTGCCGTACTGGCAGCTACCC
The DNA here is from genome assembly GCF_009846525.1 of Halomonas meridiana. Classification (NCBI taxonomy): domain Bacteria; kingdom Pseudomonadati; phylum Pseudomonadota; class Gammaproteobacteria; order Oceanospirillales; family Halomonadaceae; genus Vreelandella; species Vreelandella aquamarina. The sequence continues at coordinate 1,314,103 of NZ_CP024621.1, forward strand.
TGGCCACTGGCATCGGTGGAGATCATGCCGCCAATGGTGGCGCGATTCGATGTTGAAAGTTCAGGGGCGAAAAACAGCCCGTGGGGTTTCAGCGCGGCGTTGAGCTGGTCTTTGACCACGCCTGCTTGTACCCGCACCCGGCGGGCTGCCACATCAATCTCAATGATTTGGTTCATATGGCGGGAGACATCCACCACGATGCCATCGGTCAGCGACTGGCCGTTGGTACCGGTGCCGCCACCCCGTGGGGTCAGGACGATATCCCGATGGGGCAGTTCGGAGGCAAGCTTGGCAAGGCGCTCTAAGTCTTCGGCGTGTTTGGGAAAAACCGCCGCCTGGGGAAGGCGCTGATAAATCGAGTTATCCGTTGCCAGCACGGTGCGGTTGGCGTAATCCGGCGCTATTTCACCTTCGAACCCACGCGCGCGGAGGGCTTCGAGAAAACGCACATAGTGGCTGCCAATTCGTTCGAAAGGGGCCGTGCGAGAATCCAGGGATGCAATCATAGAGGGTTGAGCCGTCACTGCTGGAAGCGGATAGGGGATAGCGTTACTTTACCGCAGCTGCTGCGCCGGTGCATCTCGAGGTGGCGTCTCAGTGGCTGCCTAACGCCTCTTTGACGAGCGCTGAACAGGCGTCGTTCATGGGTAGCGCCAGAGCCAGTGTGTGCGCCTGCGGCGACATCTTGCCCCAGGTCTTTTGCACAATGCGCACCATATGGTCGTGCTCTACCTTTCGGGAGAAATCGGCGAAGTAGTTTTCCAAGAACACTAAGCAGGCGCAGTCTTCCAGGGCTTGGACATCGCTATCGCGCCCCAGGCCTTGCTTGCGAATCATGCTGACCACGCGCTTGGCCTCCTCTTGGGAGTAGCCCGCTTCTTCCATGATCGCTGCCGTGGTATCGCCTGCCTGGGCACTTTGGTCTCGCCGCCAAGTTAAGTAGCCAATGCGGCCTTCTGGGTAATCGCTTCGCGGCAGCTGCCAGCGCTGCAGATGCTGGGCGCGCACGGCAATGCGCAACAGCTCGCTTGGCGTCTCCTGCAGTCGCTCTAGCCACCGGCTCATGCGCTGGGCATAAGCCAGCTCTTTGGGCTGGGCGTCACCATTTGGCAGGGTGGTCGTCTGAGGATCTTGGGCGTGCAGCGCATCGATAGCGGCAAGGGTCTTTTCAAAGGTGGACGACATGGCGGCTCGCTTGGGGAGAGTGGAAGAGTCGTATCCTAGCAGCTTGCCAGCCACTATAAAAAAACGCCCGCTGCCAAGGGCAGCGGGCGTGTGAGGTGGCAGAACCTGGCATCAAGAACGGCTGGTGTTGTAAATCTCCTCGTTGAGCTCGCCTTCGCTTTTACCTACCAGCGTGGTGACCATCAAATCACCGGCTACGTTCACACTGGTGCGCGCCATGTCCAGAATACGGTCGATACCCGCCACCACGGCGATGGCTTCCAAGGGCAAGCCAATTTGCGCCATCACGATGGAGAGCATAATCAGCCCTGCACCGGGAACGCCCGCTGTGCCAATCGAAGCCAGCGTACCGGTGGCAACGATCATGCCATAGTCCATCATGCTGAGATCGGTGCCGGTCATCTGTGCAATGAACAGCACCACCACGCCTTGATACAGTGCCGTGCCATCCATATTGATGGTGGCGCCTACGGGCAGTACAAAGCCGGACACCCCTTCGGAGACGCCCAGGTTTTTCTGTGCGCAGCGAATCGAGACGGGCAGGGTGCCTGCCGAGGACGCAGAAGAGAAAGCGACGACAATGGCGTCCAGGCTGCCTTTCAGGTAACGCACGGGATTCAAACGACCCAGCAGGGAGATAAAGCCCGAGTAAATCACCAGAACATGCAGAATGCTGGCCACGTAGACCACGCCGATGAGTTTGGCGAGCGGTAGCAGGATTTCCAATCCGTATTGGCCGGAGACGTGTGCAATCAAACCAAACACCCCGAACGGGGCGAACGCCATCACGAGGCCGGTGAGTTTGTACATGGCCTCTGCGAAGCTATCGAAAACCTTCATGACCGGCTCGCCCTTCTCGCCGATCAGGGTAAGCGAGATTCCCAAACCAATGGCAAAGACGATGATCTGCATGATATTGCCGTTCGCTAGGGCATCCAGCGGGTTTCGCGGCACGAGGTTGACCAAAATAGAGACCAAAGAGGGCGCTTCATTGGCCGAGACCTCGGCATCGAAGCTCAGCCCCACTCCCACCCCAGGCTGTAGCAGAGTGGAAAGGACGAGGCCAATGGTGATGGCAAAGGCAGTGGTCACTAGGTAAAGCGTGATGGTGCGTGCACCGATACGACCCATCTTTTGTGGATCCCGCATGGAGGTGATGCCCACCACCAGGGTGGAAAATACCAGCGGTACGATCAGCATCATGATGGCATTGATGAAAATATCGCCCAGAGGCTTGAACACACTCGCTGTTTCACCCAGCAGCGCACCGGCCAAGACCCCAAGGGCTAAACCCGCCAGGATTTTTTTCCACAGCGCGATACGCCGCCACCAGCCGAATGTTCCTTTCGTTGCGGTTTCCTGCACAACATTCTCCTTTTCTAAAACCCGTTGTTAGTGGTTCTTGCTATGAAGCGGCGGGCACTCTATCACTTTTGGCTAATGATTGGGGATGGGTATGTGATGTGCTCATGGCGCATGCCTGCGCTTCCTCTGCGCGTTGCTAAGGCCATGCACCATAGCCCCCTGTCTCGCTTTTGCCTACAATAGCCCTCTTTGCCACGGCGTCGATGTGCCGTGTTCCACAGTATTCAGGCCAAGGGATAATCCATGCTCGATCCGAAACTGCTGCGCGGTGATCTTGATGCGACTGCGCAACAACTGGCCCGCCGGGGCTTCGAACTCGATACAGCAGCGCTGCAGGCGCTAGAGTCGCGCCGTCGTGAGCTGCAAACTCAGACCGAGCAACTGCAGAACGAGCGTAATATGCGCTCCAAAGCGATTGGTAAGGCCAAGGCCAACGGTGAGGACATTCAACCGCTGTTGGACGAGGTGAGTGATCTAGGCGATCGTTTGGACGCGGCCAAGCGCGAGCTGGCCGAGGTGCAGTCCGAGTGGGACGACGCGATTAGCGGTATTCCCAACCTGCCCCATGAGAGCGTGCCGGAAGGCAAGAGCGAAGACGATAACGTCGAGCTGCACCGCTGGGGGACGCCGCGAGAGTTCGATTTCGACGTGCTGGATCACGTGGACTTGGGCAAGAAGTCTGGTTATCTCGATTTTGAGCTGGCGGCCAAGCTGACCGGCGCGCGCTTTGCAGTGATGCGCGGGCCCGTTGCGCGCCTGCATCGCGCGCTGGCGCAGTTCATGCTGGATACACAGACCCAGCAGCACGGCTATGAGGAGTGCTACGTGCCTTACATGGTGAATCGCGATTCGCTGATGGGTACGGGCCAGCTGCCCAAGTTTGGCGAGGATCTGTTCAAGCTGAACGATGAGCGGGAGTACCACCTGATTCCCACATCGGAAGTACCGCTGACCAACTTCGTGCGTGATGAGATCGTCGAGCTGGCTGCGCTGCCGATGAAGCTCACGGCGCATACTCCATGTTTCCGTTCGGAAGCCGGCTCCCACGGGCGCGATACCCGTGGCATGATTCGTCAACACCAGTTCGATAAAGTCGAAATGGTGCAGATTGTAGAGCCGGAGAAGAGCTACGACGCGTTGGAAGAGATGCGTGGCCATGCAGAAGCCATTCTGCAGGCGCTTGAACTTCCGTATCGCGTAGTGACGCTATGTACGGGCGACATGGGGTTTGGCGCGGCAAAAACCTACGACTTGGAAGTGTGGCTACCGAGTCAGAACACGTATCGGGAAATCTCGTCCGTCTCCAACTGCGAAGATTTCCAGGCGCGTCGGATGCAAGCGCGTTACCGTCATCCGGAAGCCAAAAAGCCGCAGCTCCTGCATACGCTCAATGGTTCTGGCCTTGCTGTTGGCCGCTGCCTGCTGGCGGTGCTCGAAAACCACCAGCAGGCGGATGGGTCGATTACTGTTCCGGCTCCCCTGCAACCCTACCTGGGCGGCCTCGAGCGTCTTGCCCTCTAAGCGCCCACTCGACGTTCACCCCGGCATCGATGCGAATGGTGCCGGGGCGGTAGTCGCTGGCTGAACCGCTGCCCATGGCGTCACTTTCGGCGCGCATGGCCATCATGCGGGGTTGAAAGATGGGCGCCTGGGTCTCTTCGATGCGCTGAACGGGGCCAAGCGTGACATCGAGGGTGCTCGCCATGAGATCGGCTTTATGGCGGGCTTTTTCCAGCGCCTTGGTCAGTGCTTCGTCGGTCGCTGCGTCCCGGTCCTGCAGGTCGAACTGCACGCCATCCAGCGCATTGACGCCAGCGCCAATCAGCGCGTCCAGCACATCGCCTAATTGGTCTATATTAGTTAGCTCTACGCTGAAGGGGCGCTCCAAGCGGGTGCGCATCAGAGTATCTTGCTCGCCCCCTTCATTGCGCGGTCCCGCAACATGCTCAGGATAAACGTTCAGTGAACCGGCATTGATCGCGCGTTGCTCGATGCCCATCTCTTCCATGGCGGCGATGAGTTCGCTGGCCCGCTGCTCGAGACGTTCGCGAGCGCTGCCAAGCGCGGCACTGTCCGTATCTTCTAGGGTAGAGACGGCGGGCGTATTCTCCCATAGGCGTGCTGAGAGCGTGGCTTTATCGGGTTCGACTTCTACCCACGACTGCGCTTGAACGCTCAGGCTAGGGGGTGCAGGGGGAGCGGCATGAGCGCCCGGGGCGGCCAAGAGGGCTAATAGTGCGCCACCTATCACGCCATGGCGGAGTCGTTTCAAAGGGTGCGTTGCTGTTTTCATTGGTCACTTCCTTGCTGAGAGAGCCAGTACGTTGTGTGCGCTGAATAGCGTGTGATGTCGCTGCTTTGAAGGGGGCGTGGCCATAAAGTTCACAGGCTAAGCTTAGACGAAAAACAGTTGCTGAATGTTTGCATGGTTTGTGCAATACCAGCCAAACCACCATCATGTATAGATAACATGCTAAGGAAAGGGCTATGTCGAAGTTGTCGGATGAGGATTATCGAAGTATTCCGCTCAATGCCACGCTGGCGCTCGCTGCGCTGGTGGTGATCATTGCGGGCATGAAAGTAGGGGCTGATTTATTGGTGCCGCTGTTGCTAGCGGTGTTCATTGCCGTGGTATGTACCTCTCCCGTTCAGTGGCTGCATCACTGCGGCCTCAGCCGACGAATGTCGGCGTTGATTACGCTGTTGGTCTTGGTGGGGTTTCTATCGCTGATTGGCTTACTGGTGGTCAACAGCTTTAGTACCTTCGTCGAGGCGCTGCCGGACATCGAGTCCAGGCTCTATGAGCACTATTGGGATCTGCTCAATACGTTGGCTTCCCATGGGTTGGCCATCGATCCCGATCAGCTCAGCTCTATGTTCGCCATGGAAGAGGACGGTTCCTGGGTTGCCACGCTGTTGGGGGAACTTGGTTCGCTGTTCATGCAGGGCAGTATCGTCGCACTGCTGGTGATCTTCATGCTGTTCGAGACGCTGCACTTCCGCGATAAGGTGTCGCGCGCACTCGAGAATCCCGCGCCAAGCCTCAAGCGGTTCAGCGAGTTCAGTTTGACGTTGAAACGCTATTTGGCGGTGAAAACCGTGATTAGTCTGGCGACCGGCGTGCTGGTATGGCTCTCATGCCTGATGGTGGGGGTGGAATTCCCGCTGCTCTGGGGGGTGCTGGCCTTTGCGCTCAATTTCATCCCCAACATCGGTTCGGCACTGGCAGCGATTCCTCCGGTGCTGCTGCTCTTGGTCTCCCAGGATGGCGGTTTGCTACAGGCATTTTTGTTGGCCTCTGCGTATCTCGTCATCAATTTCATTTTGGGTAACTTGATCGAGCCGCGAGTGATGGGCCAAGCGCTGGGGTTATCCACTTTCGTGGCGTTTCTTTCGCTAGTGGTATGGGGGTGGATCTTTGGTGCAGCGGGTATGTTGCTATCGGTGGTGCTCACCATGACGCTGAAAATCGCGCTGGATAGTCATCCACAAACGCGCTGGATTGCCCACTTGCTGGGGCCTGGCAGGCAACGAAACGTGCAGGTAAGACGACCTGGCGATGCGCGCCGACCGCCATGGCGGCGTGGCGTGTGGTCTAAGCGTGAAGAGAGCGACGTTTGATGACTAGGCGCGGCGCTGGTGAAAGAGAGACGTGAGGAAAGGGGGGAGCGGCGTTACCGCTGGCAGTGCCAGCGGTAACGTGAACGGCTTAGGCGTTCTGGTCGATGAACTGCGTCAGCTGAGACTTGGATTGCGCACCGACCAGAGAGGCAACCTTGGTGCCCGACTTGAACAGCATCACGGTCGGTACACCGCGGACGCCCTGTTCGGCGGCGATTTCCGGGGCATCGTCAACGTTCACGCTGACGACTTTCAGATTGTCGCCACGCTCTGCGGCCACTTCATCGACAACAGGTGCCATGACTTTACACGGGCCGCACCAGGGGGCCCAGAATTTCAGCAGGACAGGCTGTTCGGCGTTGAGGACTTCTTGCTCAAAATTGGCGTTGGTGACATCAACATTGGTAGCCATTTGCTTCTCCCGTTTGCGTTGCTCTTGCTGTTTCGTTGCCTCAAATGGAGCAACGGTCATTACGCGATATATTAGCGCACTTTCACCGCGCCAAGTTGCCAGATGTTAGCGGGCGAGAAGGGTGCTGGCAAATTCCTGATGCGATTTGTCCTTAAATAGAAAAAATTAATAGATGTCCATAGTCTCTATTTTTTATACTATAAGGGAATTATAAGCCGGTTTTTTATTCAAAAATGTGCTCATTGAGCCATGGTAACCGGGCGCTTGGCCAAGCACAGAGTTGCAGCGCGAGGATGCGCTTTTACGTGCTTCCTGCATAGATAATAAGGTGAGGATATGAAGCTACAGCAACTTCGCTATATCTGGGAAGTCAATCGACACAACCTGAACGTCTCGGCAACGGCGCAGAGTTTGTTTACCTCTCAACCGGGTATCTCAAAGCAGATTCGTTTGCTGGAGGATGAGCTAGGCGTTGAAATCTTTGCTCGCAGTGGCAAACATTTAACCCGCGTCACCCCTGCTGGGCAGTCGATTATCGAGCTAGCAGGCCAGGTACTTAAGCTGACCGAAAATATCAAGCAGGTGGCGCAAGAGCATAGCGACGAGCGCCGCGGGAGCCTGGCGATTGCCACGACCCATACTCAAGCTCGCTATGCGCTGCCGCCGATTATCAGTGAATTTACTCTGAAATATCCCGAAGTGGCGCTGCATATGCAGCAAGGCACGCCTAAGCAGATTGCCCAGATGGTGAGCGAAGGGCTGGCAGATTTTGCTATTGCGACGGAGTCATTAGAGCTATTTACCGATTTAGTGCTGCTGCCGTGCTACCGCTGGAACCGTTGCGCACTGGTGCCCAAAGAGCACCCACTGGCAGCGCTGGATGGCCCGCTAACGCTTGAGGCCCTGGCCGAGCATCCACTGGTGACTTACGTGTTCGGGTTTACCGGGCGTTCACAGTTAGACGATGCATTCAAAGAGAAGGGCTTAACACCCAATGTGGTACTAACCGCTGCCGATGCCGATGTGATCAAGACTTACGTTCGCCTAGGTATGGGCGTTGGCATTGTCGCTCACATGGCCGTAGATCCGGTGCTAGATAGTGACCTAGTGGCTCTGGATGCCAGCCATTTATTTGCCAGCTCCACCACTAAAATCGGCATTCGGCGTGGCACCTTTATGCGCGGCTATATGTACGACTTCTTGGCTCGCTTTGCGCCTCACTTAACCCGTGACCGGGTGGACGAAGCACTCATGGCCGGGCCGCGCTTTGAACAAGCGCTGTTTGAGGGTGTAGAACTGCCTGAGTATTAACTACTATTTCATTTTAAGCCCAGGCGGTGAGCCTGGGTTTCGTGCTGGGTATTGGTAGCTTAGTGCTGAAGGTGTAGCCCGCATTCGCGTTTCTCTTCTACCTTGGTGGGGTCAAAGTAGTCGAAGTTGTTGGGTAGGTCGTGGGCCTCTAAGTAGTAGTACATATCTTTAGCGGTCCACTGCAGCAGTGGGGCGACTTTTAGTAAGCCGTCGCTATTGCGGCTAACCACCTGCATTTTAGCCCGTTCGGGCGTGTCTTCGGCACGTAGTGCGGTAAACCACACATCGGGTTGCATCTCGCGTAGTGCGCGCTCAAATGGTTCAAGCTTCACTTCTTGAGTAAAGGCATCATGGCGCGGGTCATCAATGCCGGGCATGGGACCTTCCAGCGCTTCGCGGTGGGCGCGAGTGCGCTTTGGTAAAAAGCTGACAATGTTTAAGTTGAGGCGCTGGATCAGCGCATCGGCGAACTGGTAAGTCGCCTCGGTGTTGTAACCGCTATCCATCCAGACAATGGGGATATCAGGGCGTACTTGCGTCACCATATGCAGAATGACCGCTTCGAAGGGGCGGAAGTTGGTGGTGCAGATAGGGCGTTCGCCCTGGCTGAACGCCCACTCAATCAGTTCTTGAGGGTTGTTGGCAAAGTCGCGATTAATCTGTTCAAGCGTTGAGGACATGCGGCCTCCTAAGTGAAAAAGTGTGCAATGCCCCTAGGCTACCAAAGGCGGGGGGCTTCTCCCCAATACCGTTTGGTTAGGCTTTTATATTTCTTTTTGATGTAAGAACGTTGATCGCTTATTCCAAAGCGTCTATTAAGTGGCGGATCTTATCCAGCGTTTCGGTGTACTCTTCATCTGCTTTTGAATCCGCCACCAGCCCGCCGCCACCCCACACGTGGAGAGCGCCATCGTCAGCCACCATTGTGCGTATGGCAATGGAGGTGTCCATGCTGCCGCGAACATCGATATAACCTAGGCTGCCACAGTAAACGCTGCGCTGGCAGGGTTCCAGCTCATCAATAATCTGCATCGCCCGTATTTTTGGCGCGCCGGTAATCGAGCCGCCAGGAAACGCGGCGGTGAGCAGCGAAAGCGGTGAGTGCTGGGCAGCAAGTTGGCCCTGTACCACGCTGACTAAGTGGTGCACGTTGGGATAGCTCTCAAGCTGGCACAGCTGCGGCACGCGAATAGAGCCAGGTGTGCATACGCGCCCTAGGTCATTACGCAGCAAGTCCACAATCATCACGTTCTCCGCGCGATCTTTAGTACTGCTGAGCAGCTCGTCCGACAGGGCACGATCCTCTTCTGGGGTTCTTCCTCGTGGGCGGGTGCCTTTTATCGGGCGGGTTTCCACCAAGCCGTCACGGCACTGGATAAAGCGCTCAGGGGAGAGTGATAAAACAGCTTGGCTACCCCATGCCATAAAGCCTGAAAAGGGCGTAGGCGTCGCTTCACGCAGTTTAAGGTATGCCTGCCACTCGTCTCCTTGATAGCGGGCCGAAAAGCGCTGGGCCAAATTGATTTGGTAGCAGTCCCCCGCAAGGATATAGCGCTGTACCGCCGCAAAACGCTCGGTATATTCTGCCTGGCTAAGTTCGGCTATAAACGGCTGTGTGAGCCGAAAGGCGTGGCTAGGTGTTGCTGGTTCGTTTAACCACTCCATTACCTGCTTGCGCCGCTGTTCGCTGCCTACCAGCCACGCTTGTTCGGTGACGTGGTCAAATGTGATACACCAATCAAACAGCCCTAAACGCGCTAAAGGTAACTGGGTGACGGGCGGGTGCTGGCTGGGTATGTCTGCATGGTTGCGGCCAAGGTCATAGCTCCAGTAACCCATCAGGCCACCTAAAAAGGGGAGCTCGCTCTTGAGGTTGGCTGTGGGTAGCTGCTCTAAAAGCCACTGCTGCTGTGCATGGCTGTTGCCCATCAACGATGGGGGGAGTGTCAGCGTGTCAGACTCAAACGCTGTGTGGCCATCTGGCGATATTTTTAGCGTAGCGAGGGGGTCACTGCTAAGGATGTCGTAACGCCCGGTTGTGGCCTTCGGACGGCCGCTATCGAGCAACACCGCACCGGGGCGTTGCCTGAGTTTGGCAAACAGTGCCAAAGGGTCGGAAGAGTAGGGCAGGGCTGTAATCGTCAACGCCGTTGTCATGAAGCAAACGCCAGGCCAGTGAGGGCGCCATATTTTATAGGTCGTACCACCATCGCACCAGCAGAAGCCATCGACGACTTTCTCACGCTTGAGGTGCGAGCTATTCTAATTTATTTGATTGTTGACAGTTGCTTCCCGGGTCCATACCCGCTTGCAACGAAAGACGTATAAAAACGCCTATTTTGCATGGTTGACGAGGGAAATAGAGAGGGATAAAGTTCCTCTATTCCTTGATTGTCGACAATAAGCCATGACGTTACTTGCTACAACCTCCTCGCCTTCCGATGAAGCCACGTCCGAGCCGGTCTCACCTGAGGTGCGTACGCTCGCAGAGCGCGTGTTTCATCAGCTGCAAAGCGCCATTGTGCGCGGCGAGCTAGCGCCAGGCAGTAAAATTACCGAGCCAGGGCTATCCAAAACCTACGGTATCTCCCGTGGGCCGCTGCGTGAAGCCATGCGACGCCTGGAAGCTCACCGCTTGATTGAACGCGTGCCCCACGTAGGCGCGCGGGTGGTCAAACTCTCCATGAAAGAGCTGCTGGAGCTCTTCGACGTACGCGAAGCCTTAGAGAGCATGGCTGCCCGCTTGGCCGCCGAGCATATGTCACCTGAGGAGATTCAGGGCTTACGCGATGTACTGGCGGTGCATGAAAGCCAGGGCGACTTAAAGCGCGGTGAAGCCTATTACCAGCGTGAAGGCGACCTGGATTTCCATTATTGCATTGTTCAAGGCAGCCACAACAAGATGCTGATGAACCTGCTTTGCGATGACCTTTACTACCTAGTGCGCCTCTATCGTACCCAGTTTAGCGCCAGCGGTACGCGCCCCCAGCGGGCATTTGTAGAGCACCACCGTATTGTGGACGCTATTGAAGCCGGTGACGCTGAGCTTGCCGAGCTATTGATGCGCCGCCATGTCAGCGCTTCTCGTGCCAATGTCGCTGACCGCTATGCCGCCATTCTCGAACAACAATCAACAACATCTGCCGACTAAAGGAGCTAACGCCCATGTCTACGACACCATCATCCAAGCTTACCCCTGGGGCACGGTTTCGTGCCGCGCTTGAAGCCAATCGCCCGCTGCCGATTTTAGGCACCATCAACGCCTATACGGCCATGATGGCTGAGCGTGTAGGTCATCAAGCCATTTATCTTTCGGGTGGTGGTGTGGCGAATGCATCGTTTGGCCTGCCGGATCTAGGTATGACCACCATGAACGACGTAGTGGAAGATGCACACCGCATCTGTGGCGCCACTGAGTTGCCGCTGCTGGTGGATATCGATACAGGGTGGGGCGGTGCGTTTAATATTGCCCGCACTGTGAAAGAGATGCAGCGGGCAGGCGTGGCGGCTGTTCACTTGGAAGACCAAGTAGCGCAAAAGCGCTGCGGCCACCGGCCGAACAAAGCCATTGTCTCGCAGCAGGAAATGGTAGACCGCATCAAAGCCGCCGCCGATGCCAAGCTAGACCCAGATTTTTACCTGATTGCCCGCACCGATGCGTTCCAAAAAGAGGGGCTGGATGCGGCCATCGAGCGGGCGAACGCCTGCGTGGAAGCAGGTGCCGACGCTATCTTTGCCGAAGCGGTACATACGCTGGATGACTATAATGCGTTCTGCCAGCGAGTAAATGCTCCCATTTTGGCCAACATTACCGAGTTCGGCGCGACGCCGTTGTTTAGTCAGCAGGAGCTGGGCGAGGTTGGCTGTCGTATGGTGCTCTACCCGCTCTCGGCGTTCCGGGCCATGAATGCCGCCGCGTTGAAGGTTTACCAAAGCATCCTAGATAACGGTCATCAACGTGAGGTGGTTGACACCATGCAGACCCGCGATGAACTGTACGACTTTTTGAATTACCACGACTTTGAGCAAAAGCTTGACGCGCTGTTTGCCGAGCAAAAAGACGCTTAACGAAAGCGAGCTCTTTAGCTAACAGCGCTAATTTACTAACAACACTTATAAAATTAATAAGTACGTCAGGAGAGATAACATGGCTGATAAACCGCTAGCAGGCGCAGGACTTCGGGGGCAGAGCGCAGGCGTGACAGCTCTATGTACCGTGGGTAAAACCGGTTCCGGTCTGACCTATCGTGGTTTCGATATCAAAGAGCTGGCCGAAAAAGCCAAATTTGAAGAAGTTGCTTACCTGCTGTTGAAAGGCAAGCTGCCCAACCAAGCGGAGCTTGACCACTACATTACTAAGTTAAAAGGCCTGCGTGGCCTGCCTGATGCGCTGAAAACCGTGCTGGAGCAGATTCCCAAAGACGCTCACCCGATGGACGTGATGCGTACGGGGGCCTCCATGCTGGGTAACCTGGAAACTGAAGAGAGCTTTGACGAGCAGCAGGACGTGGCGGATCGCCTGCTAGCGGTGCTGCCCTCTATTATTTGCTACTGGTATCGCTTCAGCCATGACGGCGTGCGTATTGATACCGAAACCGATGATGCCTCGGTAGGTGGCCACTTCCTACATATGCTACGCGGCGAGCCCGCCTCCGAACTGCATGCCCGGGTGATGAACGTCTCGCTGATTCTGTATGCCGAGCACGAGTTCAACGCCTCTACCTTCACTGCCAGAGTGTGCGCGTCGACGCTGTCCGACATGCACTCCTGCGTGACCGGTGCGATTGGCTCACTGCGCGGCCCGCTGCACGGTGGCGCCAACGAAGCGGCCATGGCGATGATCGAGAACTGGGCATCGCCAGAGGAAGCAGAGCGGGAAATGCTCGGTATGCTGGAGCGTAAAGAGAAAATCATGGGCTTTGGCCATGCGATCTATCGGGAGTCGGATCCGCGTAATGCCATTATCAAAGAGTGGTCGAAGAAGCTGGCGGATGATGTTGGCGACACCGTGCTCTATCCGGTGTCCGTTCGCTGTGAGGAGGTGATGTGGCGTGAGAAGAAACTGTTCTGCAACGCCGATTTCTTCCATGCCAGCGCCTACCACTTCATGGATATTCCTACCAAGCTGTTCACGCCGATTTTCGTCATGTCACGGGTGACCGGCTGGGCTGCGCACGTGTTCGAGCAGCGCGCCAATAATCGAATTATTCGCCCCAGTGCTGATTACATCGGCCCTGAGAAGAACGAATGGGTACCCATCGAAGCGCGCGACTGATCGGTTGCGAGGTGACTAAGTGAGAGGCGTTATGAACACGAATTATCGCAAGCCGCTACCGGGCGTTCTGGTAGAGGGCGAGCCGGTAGAGTTCTTCGATGCACGCCAAGCGGTCGAGGATATCCAGCACGGCGCCTATGCCAAACTGCCCTACACTTCGCGTGTATTGGCCGAACAGCTGGTACGTCGCTGTGACCCTGAGCTGCTCACCGATGCTCTAAAACAGCTCATTGAGCGCAAGCAGGATTTAGATTTTCCCTGGTACCCGGCACGGGTGGTATGTCACGACATTCTTGGCCAAACCGCGCTGGTAGATTTAGCTGGTCTGCGTGATGCCATTGCCGACAAAGGCGGTGATCCGGCCAAGGTCAACCCGGTTGTGCCCACTCAGCTTATCGTCGACCACTCGCTGGCCGTCGAACATGCGGGCTTTGAGAAGGATGCCTTCGAGAAAAACCGCCAAGTAGAGGATCGTCGTAACGACGACCGCTTCCACTTTATTAACTGGACCAAGCTGGCATTTGAAAACGTCGATGTGATTCCCCCCGGCAACGGCATCATGCACCAGATCAACCTGGAGAAGATGTCCCCAGTGGTGCAGTGCCGCCCCGATGAGCAGGGTATGCGTATCGCCTACCCGGATACCTGCGTGGGCACCGATAGCCATACGCCGATGGTGGATGCATTAGGGGTAATCTCCGTGGGGGTCGGCGGCTTGGAAGCGGAAAGCGTCATGCTTGGCCGCGCCTCCATGATGCGCCTGCCGGATATTGTCGGGGTCGAGCTTACCGGCAAACTGCAGCCGGGGATTACCGGCACGGATATGGTGCTGGCGATTACTGAGTTTCTGCGTAAAGAGCGGGTCGTGGGCGCTTACTTGGAGTTTTTCGGGGAAGGGGCCGATGCCTTGACCGTGGGCGACCGCGCCACGATTTCCAATATGACGCCGGAGTATGGTGCCACGGCGGCGATGTTCTACATCGATAACCAAACCATTGAGTATCTCAAGCTTACTGGTCGTGAAGATGAACAAGTCGCGCTGGTGGAAGCCTACGCTAAGCATACTGGGCTGTGGGCAGATGATCTCAAGAGTGCCTACTATGAGCGAGTGCTAACGTTTGATCTCTCAAGCGTGGCGCGCACGTTGGCTGGCCCCTCTAATCCCCATGCCCACCTGCCTACGTCCGAGCTGGCAAAGCGGGGTATCGCCATCGACTTGAATAAAGCCCGGGCCGATGAGCAGGCAGGCAAAATGCCGGATGGCGCGGTGATTATTGCCGCCATCACCAGCTGCACCAATACGTCTAACCCGCGCAATATGGTGGCGGCGGGGTTGATTGCTCGCAACGCCAACCGGTTAGGGCTGACCCGCAAACCGTGGGTGAAGTCGTCGCTGGCCCCTGGCTCGAAAACCGTCAAGATGTATTTAGAAGAAGCGCACTTGATGGACGAGTTAGAGAATCTTGGCTTTGGGGTGGTGGCCTACGCCTGTACCACCTGTAACGGGATGTCTGGTGCGCTGGAGCCGCACATTCAGCAAGAAATCATTGACCGCGACCTGTACGCCACGGCGGTGCTTTCCGGTAACCGTAACTTCGATGGGCGTATTCACCCCTACGCCAAGCAGGCGTTTTTGGCCTCACCGCCGCTGGTCGTGGCGTATGCCATTGCGGGTACCATCCGCTTTGATATCGAAAAAGACGTGCTGGGGTATGACACGCAGGGCAATCCGGTCACGCTTAAGGACATCTGGCCCGACGATAGTGAAATCGATGCTATCGTGAAGTCGGCGGTGAAGCCCGAGCAGTTCCGCCAAACCTACATCCCGATGTTCGATCTGGATAAAAGTGCGCGTACGCAGGTAAGCCCGCTGTATGAATGGCGACCCCAGAGTACCTACATTCGCCGCCCGCCCTACTGGGAAGGCAACATGGCGAAAGAGCGTGGGCTGAAGGGCATGCGCCCGCTGGCGATTCTGCCGGACAACATCACCACCGACCACCTCTCGCCTTCCAATGCCATCATGCTCGATAGCGCGGCGGGGGAGTACCTGCACAAAATGGGCCTGCCGGAGGAGGACTTTAACTCCTACGCCACCCACCGCGGGGATCACCTGACCGCTCAGCGGGCCACCCTGGCGAATCCGAAACTGTTCAACGAAATGGTCCACGACGAGCAGGGCAAGGTGCTGCAGGGGTCGCTGGCGCGGATCGAGCCGGAGGGCAAGGTGACCCGCATGTGGGAAGCCATCGAGACCTACATGGCCCGCAAGCAGCCGCTGATCATTATCGCCGGTGCGGATTATGGCCAAGGCTCGTCTCGTGACTGGGCCGCCAAAGGCGTCGCGCTCGCAGGGGTGGAAGCCATTGTCGCCGAAGGCTTCGAGCGCATCCACCGCACGAACTTGATTGGTATGGGCGTCATGCCCTTGCAGTTCGAGGAGGGCACCACGCGGAAAACCCTTGAGCTGGACGGCACGGAGGTCTTCGATGTGGAAGGCACGCCCGATCCGCGCGCCATGCTCACGCTGGTTATCCACCGCACCAGTGGCAGCACCGAGCGCGTGCCGGTGGTTTGCCGATTGGATACGGCTGAAGAAGTGACCATCTATTCAGCCGGTGGCGTACTGCAGCGGTTTGCTCAGGACTTTTTGGAATCCTCCGTTGCCTAGTGGCTACCGCGCGATGGTAAGGGTGTGATGGATAACGAATAGCCTGGCAGTTGCCAGGCTATTGTTTAAGAGGTGCGTCATGGCTCATAAAGCACAAATCCGTATTCCCGCCACCTATATGCGGGGCGGTACTAGTAAGGGCGTTTTTTTTACCCTGAGCGACCTACCCTCCGCCGCTCAGGTGCCGGGTGAGGCGCGGGATAAGCTGCTGCTGCGGGTAATAGGCAGCCCCGACCCTTATGAAAAACAAATTGATGGCATGGGGGGCGCCACGTCCAGCACCAGCAAAACGGTGATTCTCTCGAAGAGTGAATTGCCCGATCACGATGTGGATTACCTATTCGGCCAAGTCTCCATCGATAAGCCCTTCGTGGACTGGAGCGGTAACTGCGGCAATCTATCCGCAGCGGTAGGGCCTTACGCTATCGCCAACGGCTTAGTGGACCCTGCCAAGGTGCCGCAAAACGGCATCGCAGAAGTGCGTATTTGGCAGGTCAATATTCAGAAAACCATTGTTGCCCAAGTGCCTATGACCGATGGTGAGGTACAAGAGACCGGCGATTTTGAGTTGGATGGCGTCACCTTTCCGGCGGCAGAAATCCCCGTCGCGTTTATGGACCCTGCCGACGGCGAGGGCGCGATTTTCCCCACTGGCAACGTGGTCGATGACCTAGAGGTGCCGGGCGTTGGTGTCCTGAAAGCAACGTTGATTAACGCCGGAATCCCAACGGTGTTCGTCAATGCCGAGGCGTTGGGTTATACCGGATGTGAGCTTCAAGAAGCGATCAATGGAGATGCCAAGGCGCTGGCAATGTTTGAGACGATTCGCGCCCATGGGGCCGTCCGCATGGGGCTGATTAACCATGTGGAAGAGGCCGCCAGCCGTCAGCACACCCCTAAAGTGGCGTTTGTAGGCCCCCCGGCCAGTTATACGGCGTCGAGTGGTAAAGCCGTCCATGCGGACGATATTGACCTTGTAGTGCGGGCGCTCTCCATGGGCAAGCTACACCATGCCATGATGGGCACGGCGGCAGTGGCGATTGGCGCAGCAGCGGCGATTCAAGGCACGTTGGTGAATATGGCCGCAGGAAGCGTCGAGCGTGACGCGGTGACGTTTGGGCATCCGTCTGGATCACTGCGGGTTGGGGCGAAAGCCAGTTTGGTCGATGGGCGTTGGCAGATCGATCAGGCGCTGATGAGCCGCAGTGCACGGGTATTGATGGAGGGTGAGGTCCGTATCCCCAGCGATACCATCTGATCGGTGGAGGCATTCTGCCGCCGCTGGCTAGTGCCAAGCGGCGGCAGAGCACGGCGATGGCTCACGTTACTCGTCGAACGTGACCTGATCGCGCATGCGGTCCACCGTGGCAGGCCCAATGCCATTGACGCGAGTCAGATCATCGGCGTCGGTGAAAGCACCGTTGGTTTCGCGCTCTTCAATGATGGCGGCGGCGCGGCTGGGGCCGATACCCGGTAGTTCGGTCAACAGCTCTTCATCGGCGCTATTGACGTTAATGGGGGCAACGGTTTGCGCTAACGTGGCACTGGACAAGCCCAGGCTTAGGCTGATGAGCAGTGCGATAACAAAGCGTTTGACGGTTGTTGGCATGATTCATGTCCCTTTTTTGGTGCTTCGGAGCCAGCCACGTGCTCAACGTGATGGCGAGTAAACGCGGTCACCTTCATGGTCGCCGCCTTAATGAACTTAATCTTTTCAAAACGTAAGCGCTGTAAGCGATCAACGATAGCATTTGTAAGTCTTTTGCTACGGGAAGATGGCGAATCGCTTACACAGCTCCCTTAGTGAGACTGGTACACTTAGCGCGTATCACCCGTCAAAGACGTCGTTGTCCACCAGCGTTCACGAACACGGAGTAAGCGCGTGCCCACCGATTCCCCCCTGATTATTGCCTTGGATTACCCTTCACTCGATGCGGCGCTCTGCATGGCCGACCAGCTCGACCCGGCCCGTTGCCGCGTCAAAGTCGGTAAAGAGCTATTTACCCGGAGTGGCCCAGCCGTGCTGGAAGCGCTTCATGGTCGCGGCTTTGAGGTGTTTCTGGACCTGAAATTTCATGACATTCCAAACACGGTAGCCAGTGCCGTACAAGCGGCGGCGGAGCAGGGCGTGTGGATGGTGAACGTACACGCTTCGGGTGGGCGCAAAATGATGGAAGCGGCCGCCAAGCGGCTTGCCGACCATCGGCTCACCACGCATCTGATTGCGGTCACGGTGTTGACCAGTATGCAGTCGGAGGACTTGGCAGAGGCCGGCGTTACGGCAAGCCTCGCCGAGCAGGTCATGCGACTGGCCACCCTGACGCAGCAGAGTGGCTTGGATGGAGTGGTCTGTTCGGCACAAGAGGCGGCGCACATTCAGGCGCAGTGTGGCAACGCTTTTTTGAAAGTCACCCCTGGCATTCGGCCACGCTTTGCCGCGGCGAACGACCAGCAGCGCATCATGACACCCGCTGACGCGATGCAGGCGGGCAGCACTCACTTGGTAGTAGGGCGTCCGGTGACGCAGGCCGAAGACCCCATGGCCGCGCTGGCAGCCATCGAGTCAGAGCTTGCCGGCGTGTGATTATTCGCCCTCGACGCCAGTGATCGGTTTGATCGTTCCCCAGCGGCGACAGCTCGGGCATTGCCATGCCAGGCTGTCGCTGCTGAAACCGCAGCGTCGGCATCGGTGGCGAGGCCTGCCGGTCAGCAGGGCGTGAGTGTGGTGCTTCAGTAGCAACAGTCGCGTATCCGGTGTGTCTTTACCTGCGAGTCGTTCACTCTCGAGGTAAAGGTCCACTAGGTAATCTAGCCCGCCCAAACTCGGTGCCTCGCCCAGCCATTCACCGGTGCGTTCGATGGCACTGTCCACTCCTTCTCGTTGATGCACTAGGGCTCCCAACGCCACGATGACGCTGGTATAGGGGGCTTCCCCTAGCAGTTTGTACAGATGGGTTTCCAGGCCGGGCAGGTCATCGTTGCGAGTGTAAGCACGCTGCAGCGCGGGCAGCATGGTCGGAATGTGGGCAATGTCCTGCTGTGGAATGTGGTCGAGCCGCTCGATGGCTTTGGCGTAGTGGCCATTATCCATCTCCAGCTCGGCCAGCATCAGGGTGGCACGCACACAGCGTTCATCCAACTGTAGTGCTTTCTTGAGGTGTTTACGCGCAAGTGCGCGGCTGGACTGGTCGATCTCTTGCTGCGCAAGTTCGCACAGCCAGTGAGAAGCGGGGCGACGCATGGCCGGTTGCTGTTTCATCAGTGGCTGGACGACCTCTAACGCGTCCTGCCACTCTTTTTCCCGTTCGAGGAGGTCGATCAACAGCCGTTTGGCCTCTAGGCGCAGCCCTTCATGATGGGTGTGTTCCAGCAGAGTGCGCAGTAATCGTTGCGCTCTGTCATGCACGCCTAGGGCGATAAAATCACGTGCGAGTTCGAGCTGAATGGTTTCGTTGGTCGTAGTCGAGAGGGCGGGGCGGGCGAGCAGGTTCTGATGGATGCTCACGGCTTTGTCCGCTTCACCCCGTGAACGAAACAGTTTACCCAAAGCAATGTGGGTGTCGACGGTATCGCTGTTGACATCCAATGCATGGATGAAGGTCTTGATGGCTTCGTCGGGCTGCTCGTTCAATAAGTAGTTGAGCCCGACGAAATACTCCCGAGAGAGGCCTGGAGGGCGAGCGGGGCGCTGAGGGCGGCGGTGGGCGTAGCGTATCCCCAGGCCAAAGCCGATGGCTATGGCTGCCAAGAGAACGCCTAGCAGCACCGCATCCTGCATTTACGCCAGTTCCTTAAACCCCTGGGTACGTAAACGATCGAGCTCTTTACGCTGCTGTTTGTTGTGACGCTCGCTGCGAGCGAGCTGCGCCTTCAGGCGCACGTAAACGCCCAGCATGGCCAACATGCCCACGATGACGCCGACCGCTAACGTGGCCAGCAACCACACGGACAGCGATACGGCGGGCAGCTCGGCCCAGATCAGGTTCAAGGGAATCGCCTGCTGGTTATTGACGGCAAACAGAATGCCGACCAGCAGCACTACCAATAAAATAACGGCCAGAATCAGCCCTTTGATCCAACGCATGAGAGTTTCCTAGTCAGTGACGTTCACGATGCTGCTATTGTGTCTGAGTCTGGGCGTGGCGTCATCCCGCAGAAGGTCGGATAGCGCTATTCGGACGCTTAATAGCCTAGCGCACGGCTGGCATCGACTTGCTCACGCAGCTCCTTACCCGGTTTGAAGTGCGGCACGTACTTGCCGTCCAGGTCGACCGGATCACCGGTTTTGGGGTTACGCCCCGTGCGTGGCTCGCGATAGTGGAGTGAGAAACTACCAAAACCACGGATCTCCACTCGCCCTCCGTTGGCGAGCGCATCGGTCATATCATCTAAAATAATACGCACCGCCGTTTCGACTTCTTTGGCGGATAGCTCCGGTTGACGCATCGCAATTTGTTCGATTAGTTCAGATTTGGTCATCGGTTGGCTCCCTGCGAACTTTAAAGGCCGTAACGCGCATGCGACCTCGATAACTTCGAAATCAGCATACTGCGCATAACCGCATAAAACAATTCAGATAAAACAAGGTACTAGGTAAGTAAGTACGAAGCTGAATAACAGCATAGGCGATGCTCGGCGCTGGCGCGACCCAACAGCTTCGGTATACTGGCTTTTCATTTCATTTACTCGGAGAGGCTAACGTTGAGTGACGATACTTCCCCTGCTGCCGTTCTGCGAAAGCGGCTTTATTGGCACTCCCGGCGCGGTATGTGGGAGCTGGATCTGCTGTTGATCCCTTTTTTGGAGCAACGCTTCGATACGCTGAGCGAGCAGGAGCAACAGACTTACCAGCGGTTGATCGACGAGGAGGATCAAGATTTGTTCGTGTGGTTGATGCACCGTGAGTGGCCTGAAGATCCGGCGCTGCGCCACCTCGTGCAGATGATCGTTGAACATGCTGAAACCACCGACAACGCTGCATATCGCACGCTCTAAAATGGCTATGGGCGTACAAAGCGCCCTGGTGTCGGGCTTGGTGTTACTCGCCGCGTGGACGTTAGGCGTTTGGCTAGGTGCAATGGTGCTCGCCGCCGGTGTCTGGCTGACCATCAAGGCGTATCGAGCTCAGCCGAGCGGTGAGCTTCGTTTGGTTCAGCGTGGCGGTCAGTGGGAAGGTAGTTGGCTGCAGAGCACAGGAGAGGCAGGGGTGGTGCTGGGTGTCAGCTGCGACTATTTAGGACCCTGGCTGGTGGGTCTGCGCATCGGTTCCCAGCGCCTGTGGGTGTGGCCCGACTCTTCGGCGACTGCCAATCAACGCGCGCTGCGCCGCTGTTTTCATCGGCCGGGTCGCTGAGGCGTCAGTCCAACTGATCCAGTGTTAATTGCGAGGGGCGTGTATCCACGGCACGGTTGGGCCAGTCGGTCGAGTAGTGCAATCCTCGCGATTCGTGGCGCTGTGCGGCAGCCATGACCGTCATTTTGGCCAGCGTCAGTGCCTGCTTGAAACGCACGCTCTCCGGGTGGTTCTTCGTTGAGTTGCTCGTTTCCCACTCCTTCGTTAGTGCGGCCAGTGCTTCATTGGCGGCCGCCAGCCCATGATCGCTTCTGACGATGGAGACGTAGTGGCTCATGATGCCACGCATCGCGCGCCGCCACTCCAGTAGTTGGTGAGTGTTCAGAGGAGCGTCAGGGCGTAGAAGAGTCGCCTTGACGACGTCAGTCGACAGTGTCTTGGGCGGGTGTGATAAAGAAGCGCATAAGTGCTGCGCACAGCTGCGTGCGTATACCAAGCATTCGAGTAGCGAATTGCTAGCCATTCGGTTGGCGCCATGTAAGCCGGTGTAGGCGGTTTCGCCAATCGCATAGAGATTGGCGACCTGCGTGGCCCCCACATGGTTCGTGGCAACGCCGCCGCAGCTATAGTGGGCGGCTGGCACGACGGGGATCGGTTGACGAATGATGTCGATCCCTCGAGTGGCGCAGTGGGCCAAAATCGTTGGGAAGTGATGGCGTATGGCGGCTTCACCCAAGTGGCGAATATCTAGCCAAACGTGCCCGAGTGTGCCCCGTTGAATTTGCGCATCGATGGCTCGGGCCACCACGTCTCTTGGTGCTAACTCGGCGCGGGCATCCAGGTCGGGCATGAAGCGGTGGCCTGCTTCATTGAGCAGGTGTCCCCCTTCGCCGCGCACGGCTTCGCTGATGAGAAAGGCGGGGCCATCGGGGTCGAAGAGGCAGGTTGGGTGGAACTGCTGGAACTCCAGATTGCAGAGCGTTGCACCAAGCTCTGCGGCCATCATCATTCCTTCGCCGCTACTGGGCGAGGGCGTTGTCGTATGACGATAGAGCCCGCTGGCTCCGCCGGTCGCTAGTATCGTCCGGTGGGCGAAAAGCCGTTGTACCCGTTGGGCGCTGTCCACGCCTTGGGCGCCAATGCAGCGGCCGTCAGCATCCTGAAGCAAGTTCACAATGGTGATGTCACTGCGCTGAGTGATGCGAGGGTGCGCCGCGACCTTGCTCACCAGGGTATTGACGACGGCGCGGCCCGTCGCATCGTCGGCGTGAATGATACGACGGGCATTGTGTCCGCCTTCACGGGTGAGGTGATAGGGATAGCGGGCATTCGGATCGGGGTCGGGAGTAAATGGCACGCCGTTGTCGATGAGCCACTGAATCGCATTCGGCCCGTGCGTCACGGTGAAGCGAACGGCGTCTTCGTCACACAGGCCGTCACCGGCAATCAACGTGTCCTTTATATGATCGTCCAAGCGGTCATCTGGTGATAGTACGGCAGCGATGCCCCCTTGTGCCCAGCGACTGGCGCCTTGGTCATCCTGGGCAGGGCGAACCAGGGTAACTGACAAATGATCAGCAACTTCTAACGCTAAGGTCAGTCCAGCGACGCCGCCACCAATAATCACGATGTCAGATGTTAGCGTGCTCATTCGGCCCGCTCCTTCCAATCACGAATAGAGTAAGAAGAGGCATCATAGCGTGACGACATAGCCCAAGCGATGCGTTTGCGCAAAAAAATCAGCGGGTTGGTAGGCAGTGAGGGGAGAATAGACACAAAAAAAGCCGCGTCGATGTAAACATCTCGCAGCGTCATCTATTCATTATTTCGAGTCAGTCATCAATGGTGCCCGGAGCCGGACTTGAACCGGCACGGAGTTACCTCCGAGAGATTTTAAGTCTCTTGCGTCTACCAATTTCGCCATCCGGGCAGTGTATCGGTGCCATGAGAGTCATCGCTACACTGAAAATGGAGGCTGGAGTCGGAATCGAACCGGCGTACACGGAGTTGCAGTCCGCTGCATAACCACTCTGCCATCCAGCCTAACAAGTCATTGGTATCAACCAAATTGGAGCGGGAAAAGAGATTCGAACTCTCGACCCTCGCCTTGGCAAGGCGATGCTCTACCACTGAGCTATTCCCGCTCGACTCGAGGGCGAATTATACGCATCGCCACGCGCTTGTCAAACAATCAATTTATCAATGGGTTCAAAGAGCTACTTTGCGACTCTGAATCAAGCCGCTCACATGGAGCGGCTCAGGTGTGGCCAAGCGGCCTTTAGGTACTGGGCCATGGACCACAGCGTCAGCGCGGCGGCGACGTACAGAACGACAACGCCTAAGAGGGCAACCTGGTGCCCCGGTGGGAAAGCCAAAAGCACCAAAATGGCGATCATCTGTAGCGTGGTTTTCAGTTTACCGATCCAGGAGACCGCAACCATGCCACGTTTGCCCATTTCGGCCATCCACTCGCGCAGCGCCGAAATGACGATTTCACGCCCGATGATGACCAGAGCGGGAAGCGTAAGGACTAGCGTATCGAAGCGCTCGATAAGCAGGGCAAGGGCCACGGCGACCATCAGTTTATCCGCCACGGGATCCAAGAAGGCGCCGAAGGGCGTAGATTGATTCCAGCGACGGGCGAGGTAGCCGTCCAGCCAGTCCGTCACGGAGGCAAGGGCAAACAAGCCCGCAGCCACTGGCATGCTCCAACTAAACGGTAGATAGAAAAGCACGACCAGTAGTGGAATAAAGACGATTCTTGCCAGTGTTAGTATGTTGGGTATATTCATCGCAGGGCGCGATCCTTGCCGGAGAATCATGAAAGTCGGAGTGTAATGTGCGGGTTATTCTATCCCCCTTAGCGCATTGCATCCATGTTAAGAACAAGTTTATCCGTTCAATGCCGTATAAATGGCTTCTGCGAGCGAGGCGTTGATGCCGGGTACCCTGGCCAGTTCATCGCGGCTCGCCTTTTGTACGCCCTGTAGGCCGCCGAAGAAGCGCAAAAGTTCACGCCGTCGTTTGGGGCCGATGCCTGGAATGTCTTGCAAGGTAGAGGTGCGTCTCGCTTTGTCTCGTGCGGCTCGGTGCCCTGCGATGGCAAAGCGATGCGACTCGTCGCGAATGTGCTGAATCAAATGCAGCGCTGGCGACGCTGGGTCCATTGGCAGTGGATTGTCGCTACTCTCGAGAAAAAGCGTTTCCAGCCCTGCTTTGCGGGTAGTGCCTTTGGCAACGCCCAGAAGCACGATATTGGTGACCGCCAAATCGTTCAGCACGCCGCGTGCCATGTTGAGCTGCCCTTTGCCGCCGTCCACGATGAGGATATCGGGCGCCACGGCTTCGCCACTTTTGACCCGTTTCAACCGCCGGGTGAGTGCTTGCTGCATGGCCGCGTAGTCATCACCGGCGGCAACGCCCTCGATGCGAAAATGGCGATAGTCGCTCTTGCGTGGGCCTTGATGGTCGAAGACGACGCACGAAGCCACCGTCGCCTCGCCTTGACTGTGGCTGATATCGAAGCACTCCAGGCGTTCTGGCACGTGTTCGAGGCCGAGGGCGTTTTGCAACGCTTCGAAGCGTTGCGTCAACTGAGTCTTGTTGGCTAACTGCGACGCGAGCTGCTGCTCGGCGTTGGTCATGGCCAAATGCTGCCACTGAGCGCGGTGCCCGCGGACTTGGCTGGCGACTCTGACTTTTTTGCCCGCCTGTTGAGATAGAGCCTCTGCAATCAGCGCGCTATCCTCCAGCGGATGGCTGGTAATGACTTCGCCAGGGACGTTATGGGGTTGCCCGAAATAGTACTGGCTGACCACTTCGGTCAGTAGCATGTCTGGCGGTAGGTCGAGATCGTTTTTCGGCGTATGGTGCCGGGCGCCTAGAAGGCGGCCATCGCGCACGCTCAGAATGGAGATGCCGAGCGCGCCAGGTCGCTGGGCCAAGGCAAACACATCGGCGTCGCCGCTTTCATTATCGACGAACTGGCGCTGCTGAAGCTGGCGCAACTGCTGGATTTGGTCGCGTAGGCGGGCGGCTTCTTCGAAGTCGAGCGCTTGGCTGGCGGTCTCCATCTCTTGGGTCAGTAACTGCGTAACGTGCTCGCTCTTACCCTCAAGGCACATCACGGCATGCTCTACATCCCGCCGGTACTCCTCCTCGGAGATATAGTCGACACAAGGAGCGCTGCAGCGCTGGATTTGGTACTGCAAACAGGGGCGAGAGCGGTGGGCGAAAACGCTGTCCTCGCAGTTACGGATGCGGAAGATTTTCTGCATCAGCGTGAGGCTCTCTTTGACCGCGCCGCTGCTTGGGTAGGGGCCTAGATAGCGGCCATCGTCACGCCGCTGACGTGCGCGCTTGTACTCAAGGGCAGGGTAGGGGTGGCGGTCAGTGACGAACACGAAGGGGTAGGACTTGTCGTCACGCAGCAGAATGTTGTACGGCGGACGAAGCTCTTTGATCAGCGTCTGTTCGAGCAATAGGGCTTCGGTTTCGCTGCGGGTAACGGTGATTTGGATGTCGGCAATACGCGCCACCATGGCCTGAGTTTTAGCGTTGAGCTGGCCACGGAAGTAGCTTGCCAGCCGTGCTTTCAGGCGCTTCGCCTTGCCCACGTAAAGCGTGTTTTGCTCCTCGTCCAGCATGCGATAAACGCCCGGCGAAGAGCTGACGGAGCTTAAAAACTGCTTGGCATCAAAAGTCATGGCTGGGCATCGGCGCTCTCAAACATCAGAAGAGGCGATGGTAGGTCTATCCCAAGATGGCGTCAAAGCCCTCGACCAGTCCATGGCGTAATGCCAAGTGAGTGAGCTCGACGTCCGTCGCGACCTGTAGCTTGTCAAACAGGCGATAGCGGTATGTGTTTACGGTCTTCGGGCTCAAGTGCAAGCGGTCGGAAATGTCTTGAACGCGTTGGCAGTTGACGATCATCAGCGCGATTTGTAACTCGCGATGTGAAAGGTGGCTGAAAGGGTTGTCTTCGTCGGTGAAGTGCGCCAAGGCGAGGCGCTGGGCAATCTCTTGGCTGACATAGCGGCGGCCATGAAAGACTTGACGGATGGCTTCGGTCATCTCGACGGCATCGGCCCCTTTGCTGAGAAAACCTGAGGCGCCGGCCTCGAGCATCCGTCGTAGTACGCTATCTTCCAAATGCGCAGTGAGAATGATGACTTTGACATCGGCCAAGGTGCGGTGAATGCGCCGTGTGGCTTCGAGTCCACCGATTCCTGGCATGCGAATGTCCATGAGTACGATGTCGGGCTTTAACTGGCGGCACTGGGTGACGGCGCTTTCACCGTCATCGACCTCACCGACGATTTTGATATCGCACTCTTCATTGAGCAGGTGAGCAATACTGGTTCTCACCAGGTGGTGATCATCGGCAATTAAAACGTTGATCAAGGGTCTGGCTCCTGCAGGTAATCATCGTTGGCTCGGGCGATACGCACGCTGCGAATCCATAGAGTGCCACAGCTCTTGGCAAAGGAGAATTAGTTGATGCTTGTTTACTTTAAACCTTGACCTCGTACAGATTGTCACTTACTATTCGCCCCGCTGCAGGCTACTGCAGTTCGTGGGGCCTTAGCTCAGCTGGGAGAGCGCAACACTGGCAGTGTTGAGGTCAGCGGTTCGATCCCGCTAGGCTCCACCAAATTCTAAAACGCCGCGTTATACACGACGCGGCGTTTTTTTGTGTTCGTTTTTTATGCGAAGCCCCCACCCTGCATGGCAGGGTGGGGGAGTGCTACGCGTCGACTTTGCCGAGCAGCAAAAACTCGATTAATGCCTTTTGGGCGTGTAAGCGGTTCCCGGCTTCCTGCCAAACCACCGCCCGCGGGTCGTCTAGCAGCGTGTGGCTGATCTCTTCGCCGCGGTGGGCTGGCAGACAGTGCAGGAAGAGAGCGTCGGGTTTGGCAGTATCGAGCATGGCTTCGGTGACTTGGAATCCAGCGAAGTCCGCTTCGCGCTTGGCTTGTTCTGCCTCTTGGCCCATCGATGCCCACACGTCGGTGGTGATGAGGTCAGCGTCTTTGGCAGCGTCTTTGGGGTCGTGGAGTAGCGTGACGCAGTCGCCAGCCGCTTCCATGATGTCAGCGCGTGGCTCGTATCCTTTCGGGCAACATACCCGCAAATGGAAGCCGAACTGGCGAGCGGCGTTGATCCAGGAGTGGCACATGTTGTTGCCATCGCCCACCCATACGGCCGTACGTCCTTTCACGCTGCCACGAAGCTCGGTCCAGGTCATCACGTCTGCCAGCAGTTGGCAGGGGTGATAGTCGTCGCTGAGCGCGTTGATCACTGGCACGCTGCTGGCGCTGGCGTACGTTTCCAAACCTTCATGGGAGAACGTACGAATCATCACGGCGTCGACCATTTCAGACAGCACACGAGCGGTATCTTCGATCGGCTCGCCGCGACCCAGCTGCGTATCGCGAGGAGAGAGAAACAGTGCATGGCCGCCAAACTGCGCCATCCCTGTCTCGAAAGAGACACGGGTGCGCGTGGAGGATTTTTCAAAGATCATTGCCAGCGTGCGATTAGGCAGGGGCGTATAAACGGGGCCGTTGGCTTTCAAGTCCGTTTTGATCTTGATGGCACGCTGGATCAGGTAAGCCAGCTCATCTGGGGATAAATCCAGCAGGGTAAGGAAATGGCGTGTCGCCATGATGACTGCTCTCCGCGCAAAAACACCATCCTAGCGATGCGGCGGGGGATGCGCAACGCGAGTAGCATGCGTAGAATGGCGGCCACGCGTTAAGGCCGAGTAGTTTGCTCAGGTATTGGCGTTGGCCGCCATACCTTGCAATGCTGGCCATGGGGTTAAAGCCAGTGGACGAATTGCGTAGACTGGCTTGGATCACATCACTTGTTAGGAGCACATCATGAGCACCACTGCCGAAAATATTCAGCGTCAAATCAGCGAAAACCCCATTCTGATCTACATGAAAGGCACGCCTCAGCTGCCCCAGTGTGGTTTCTCTGCTCAAACCGTCCAGGCATTGATGAGCTGTGGCGAGCGCTTCGCCTTCGTCAACGTTCTGGACAACCCGGATATCCGCGCAGAACTGCCGAAAATTGCCAACTGGCCGACCTTCCCACAGCTGTGGGTCGAAGGCGAGCTGGTGGGCGGCTGCGATATCGTGATGGAGATGCACCAAAACGGCGAGCTGGAAAAGCTGGTGAAAGAAGCCGCTCAGCGTGCTGCGGCCGCTGAAGGTGGCGAAAACGCCTAAGCGTGACGCCACAAGTCGCCTGAGCATCGCCGGGCGGTTGGCGGGCTGCGGTGCAGCCGCTAGAATGGTGCGCAATCACTAAGCGCTTACTCTTAGCAAACGCGGCTCACGATGGGCCGCGTCGCATCGAACGTCAGCCCGCCAAAGGAAGTTTTGCTCAATGAGCTATCAGGTTCTGGCCCGCAAGTGGCGGCCACGTACATTCCACGAGCTCGTGGGCCAGGCCCATGTTCAACGCGCCCTGGTCAATGCCCTTGATCAGGGCCGTTTGCACCATGCCTATCTCTTTACCGGCACGCGAGGTGTCGGCAAAACCACCTTGGCGCGGATTTTGGCAAAGTGCCTCAACTGCACGGCGAATGGGCGCGGCGACGAAGGCATCACCTCGACCCCCTGTGGTCAGTGTGATAGCTGCCAAGCCATCGACGAGGGGCGCTTCGTCGACCTGATCGAAGTCGATGCTGCCTCGCGTACCAAAGTGGAAGACACCCGCGAGCTGCTCGATAATGTCCAGTACGCGCCTACACAAGGGCGCTATAAAGTGTATCTCATCGACGAGGTACACATGCTGTCCACCAGCAGCTTCAACGCGCTGCTGAAAACGCTGGAAGAACCCCCGCCCCACGTCAAGTTCTTGCTGGCGACGACCGACCCGCAGAAACTCCCTGCAACCGTTCTATCCCGCTGTCTGCAGTTTACGCTCAAGCATATGCCGCCTGAGCGTGTCGTCGAGCATTTGACCTTCGTGCTGGGGCAGGAGGGCGTCGATTACGACGAGAGCGCGCTGTGGCTACTGGGCAAAGCCGCCGAGGGCTCCATGCGCGATGCCATGAGTCTGACCGACCAAGCCATTGCGTTTGGCCAAGGCGCCGTTCGCCATGCCGATGTGGCTGCCATGCTCGGCACGCTAGACCATCGCCATGTGCTCGCGCTCGTCGATGCGCTGGCGGACGTGGATGTGCAGAAGCTGTTGGCGGAAGTGGCTCAGCTGGCCGAGCAGGGGCCGGATTTTGCTGCCGTGCTGGATGAGTTGACGGCCATCCTCCACCGTTTGGCCGTCGCGCAGATGGTGCCCGATGCAGTGGACAACAGCCATGGAGATCGGGCGCAGATTCAGCAGTTGGCCAGCCGGTTTACCGCCGAGGACATCCAGCTCTATTACCAGATTGGTATTCAAGGGCGTGGCGATATGGTGCATGCCCCGGATTTGCGCAGTGCCTTGGAAATGACGCTGTTGCGTATGCTGGCGTTCCGCCCCCAGGGCGTGCCGAAACCGCCGGCGACGCCGCTACCTCTGCGCCGCGAAACCGCCGCAGAGGCAAGCGCGCCAGCCGACGCCGCGACCGACACCGTTTACTCGGTGGATGAGTCAAGCGCAAAAAAGCCTGAGCCTGTACCCGCAGCCGCCGAGGACGAGCCTCCAGCGCCCGCTGAGGTGCAGGCCGCCACGTCACCCAACGATACGCACGTCGAGGTGGCTGAGCAGCATCGACCAGAGCTCAGCAGTGAAGCGCCGCCGCCCTGGTCGCTTGAAGACGTAGAAAGTGCCGCTACCCTCTCGCCAGAGCCAGAGCCAGAGCCTCCAGCTCCCCCTTCGACAGCGATGACGCCCAGTGCCGACCCCGTGTCCGAGCATGGCCGTTGGGACCATGCGGCATGGTTAGCCCATTTTGACGCGCTGGGTTTGGGTGGCCTAACGCGGAATTTGGCCGCGCACTGTCAACTGCAGAGCGATGATGGGCAGACCGTGATACTGCGACTCGATCCCAGCCAATCGGCCATGCAAG
Source organism: Halomonas meridiana (assembly GCF_009846525.1). Taxonomy (NCBI): domain Bacteria; kingdom Pseudomonadati; phylum Pseudomonadota; class Gammaproteobacteria; order Oceanospirillales; family Halomonadaceae; genus Vreelandella; species Vreelandella aquamarina. The sequence continues at coordinate 1,344,258 of NZ_CP024621.1, forward strand.
CCGATGTGCATAACGGTCGAATCGAGCGAGCGCTCAAGGCCCTGGGCATGGCGAGAAACGTTCAGTTCAGTGTGGCCGAGCTGGATACAGCGCTCGAGACGCCCCGTCAGCAGGAAGAGCGTCAGCAGCAGGAGCGTCACGCACAGGCGGTTGATCTATTGCATCACGACCCCAATATTCAGAAGTTACAGCAGGCGTTTGGGGCTACGCTAATTGAGTCCAGTGTCAAACCCACGCCAGCGTCGCGTTCGTAACGGCTAACGGCGATCCAATATTCGTTTCAATATTTGAGGAGAACACCGCATGTTCAAAGGCGGAATGGGCAACATCATGAAGCAAGCCCAAGAGATGCAGGAAAAGATGCAGCGCGTGCAGGAAGAAGTCGCCAAAGCGGAAGTGCATGGCGAAGCGGGCGCTGGCATGGTGAAGATTACAATGAACGGTCGCCATGACGTCAGCGATGTCACCATCGATCCGAGCGTACTGGAAGAAGATAAAGAGCTACTGGAAGACCTGTTAGCGGCCGCCGTCAACGACGCCGTTCGCAAGGTGGAGGCCAATTCCAAGGCGAAGATGGAAGAAGCAACGGCTGGCCTGAACCTGCCACCCGGCTTTAAGATGCCCTTCTAAATCATGCGATTTTCCCCGCTTGTCGAGCAATTGATGGACGCGTTTCGCGTGCTGCCAGGAGTTGGGCCGAAAACGGCCCAACGCATGGCCATGCATTTGTTAGAGCGCGAGCGCCCAGGCGGCCAGCGCCTGGCAGCGGTGATCCAGCAGGCGATTGAAGAGGTCGGTTATTGCCAACGCTGTCGAACGCTGACCGAGGCAGAGATCTGTGCGCTGTGTGAGAGTCCGCGCCGAGACGACGCTTTGCTCTGCGTCGTCGAATCCCCCGCAGACCAGCTAGCGGTCGAAGAGGCCGGCGGTTTCCAAGGTCGCTATTTCGTGCTGCATGGCCATCTTTCGCCGCTCGACGGTATCGGACCCGAGGCCATCGGCCTCGATGTGCTCGAAGGCATCGTCGCAGAGGGCACCGTCCGTGAAGTGGTATTGGCCACCAATCCCACCGTAGAGGGCGAGGCCACGGCCCACTACATCGCTTCACAGCTCGCGCATTACGGTGTCTCTTTCTCGCGCCTCGCCTACGGTGTCCCCATGGGCGGCGAGCTGGAGTATGTCGATGGCGGCACGCTTAGCCGCGCCTTTAACGGTCGCCAACCCTTTGCTGGCGACTAACACTGATAAGAAACGCAAGCGCTGATGCGGTTGTGCCAACCCGGAAAACTGCTTTGTCCTCTTCAAGCTCTTCTTTATATCAATGGATTGATAATGCCGAGGCATTGGACGCCGCCTGCGAAAAGGTGGCCGGTGCCCGCGTCATTGCCCTCGATACCGAGTTTTTCCGCGAGAATACCTTCTTCCCGGTACCTGCGCTGATCCAGTTCGCCAGCGACGACGTCGCCTATTTGGTCGATCCGCTCGCCACCCCCTGTACGGCATCGTTCAAAGCGCTGTTGCAAAATAGCGCGGTGAAACTACTGCATGCCTGCAGTGAAGATTTGGAGGTGTTCCAGCACTGGGCAGGCGTGCTGCCCACGCCGCTGGTAGACACCCAAGTAGCGCAGGCCTTTTTGGGTGAAAACCCGGGGATGGGCTACCAAAAGCTGGTTGAACATTGGATGGGAGAAACGCTTCCCAAGGAAGAGACGCGCTCCAATTGGTTGGAACGTCCGTTGACGCCCTCTCAATGTGAATACGCCGCCCTCGATGTGATTTACTTGCTCAAAGTGTGGCAGCGTCAAGCGGAACAGCTTGACGCATTGGGGCGTCGTGACTGGCTGGAGAGTGAATGCGCAAGCCTGATCGAACAGGCTGGTCGCAGCGTCGAAAGCGATGGTCAGTGGTATACTCGCCAGCGTCAGCTGTGGCGGCTGTCGCCCCGCCAGCTCGAAGCGTACCGGTTGATGACCATCTGGCGAGAAGGCGAAACGCGCCGCCGCGACCTGCCGCGTAACTGGTTAGTGAGCGATAAGCTGCTGTTTGCCGTGGCGGAAAAGATGCCGAAAAACCGCTATGAGTTGGCCGAGGTCGAGGGTGTCAAACCGCCGCTGGTCAAGAAAGAGGGCGACGCCTTGCTGGCCCTCGTTAAGCAGGCGCAACTCTGCCCTGAGAGTGACTTGCCTGCGCGCTGGCCGGACCCCATGCAGCCTGCGTTCAAGCGCCGCTTCAAGGCCATCAAAGGGGTCGTGACCGAACAGGCGTCCGCGTTGAATATTGCCCCGGAAATGTTGCTGCGACGCCGGGATATCGAAGTGCTCGTGATGCAGCGGCTCGCCGAGCAGCCGCTGACGGAGCTCGGCGGCTGGCGTGGCCACTGCCTCACCCAGGCGATTCACCAAGCGCTCGAGGAGGCCTCTTTATGAGCGACAAGTTACTTTGTGAGATTTTCAAAAGCTCACGCAAAGACGAAATGTACCTGTACGTGGACAAGCGTAAGGGCATAGAGAGCGTGCCGGATGCGCTGATGGACACCTTTGGTGAGCCGGTGCCTGTGCTGACCATGATCCTGACCGAGGACAAGACGCTTGCCCGCGTCAAGGCGGCGGATGTCATGGCGGCCATTGACGAGCAGGGCTTTTACCTGCAAATGCCGCCTGCCAAAGAGCCCTATTTACTCGACATTCATCGGGCGCAGTCCGCAGACCGCTCGTGAACGGACGAAGGCGCCGTCGGGGGCTTTACCATGAATTTTCTGGCCCACGCATGGCTGGCACAGCCAGGAAACGATGGTTTTTTGTACGGTAACTTGATCGCCGATGGGGTGAAGGGCAGTGATCTCTCGGCGTGGTCGCCCAGCGTCGCAAGCGGTATTCGCCATCATCGACGGGTCGATGCCTGGGTAGATCAGCACCCTAGTGTCCTGTTGGCCAAGCGGCGCGCCCCGAAGATGCAACGGCGTTACGCGGGTATTGCACTGGATATCGTTTGGGACCACTTTATTGCCCGCCAGCATGCAGGCACAGAGCAACACGCCTTGGTCGAGCGCTGCTATCGCCTACTGACTGCTTGGCCCGCACCACAGCGCCTGTCGACGATGATGCCGATCCTGATCGAGCAGGACTGGCTACGCCGCTATGCGGATTTCGACTTTACGTGCCGCGCGGTATCGGGGATTGGGCAGCGGCTATCAGGCGCTAATCGCTTGGCCGAGCTCGTCCCTTGGCTGCGCGAAGATTACGCCGCGTTGGAACAAGATTTCAGTCGACTATGGAGCGAATGTCGTGCCGAGCTCACCAGTCAGGGTGACGCACGCTGACACCTTCAACGATGCTATGGTTAACCGAGGTGACGAGAGATGGAAACCGCGCTACGCGAGCGCTTCTGGGAACGCTATCCCCTGGAAGAACTCACCCAGCCCGAATGGGAGGCGCTGTGTGACGGCTGCGGCCAGTGCTGCTTGCTCAAGCTGCACGATGAAGAGACGCAAGAGCTGGCCATTCTGAATGTGGCTTGCAGACTGTTGGATACTCATAGCTGTCAGTGCAGTGATTATGAGAACCGCTTTGACAGCGTGCCGGATTGTACGCAGCTAACCCCCGCGCTGGTCAAGGAGTTTACTTGGCTGCCCCACACCTGCGGTTATCGACGCGTAGCGGAAGGGCGTAAGCTGGCAGGTTGGCACCCCTTGTTGAGTAACGATGCCGAGCGGGTGCACCGTAAAGGGGTCAGCGTACGTGGATTTGCCGTGTCGCAAGATGAGGTGTCAGAAAAATACCTCGAAGAGCACATCATTGCCGTGATTCCGATGACGTGATGGGACGCCCGTGTGGCATTGCCATCCTTGGCCATGAAGCCGCTCGCTGCCCTCTGGGTTAGCTGGCGGCTTTACTTTTGGTGCTGTCCCAAATCGTCAAGAACGCTTCTTTCAGCGTCGAGGGCTGCGGTGTGTTGGAACGTTGCTGAACGTTTTGCTTGGCCTTTTTTTGCGCCGCGTTGGTGGCCGGTGCGTCCCAGATGGTCAGAAACTTCTCTTCATAGCTCATGATGTGCCTCGTCAAAATGGTTAGACGTTGGTATATACAACTTATGGCTAGTATGGCGTAAAAAAGGCACGCTGTGAAGTTTTTATGGAAAATGTTTTCATAAAATATGGTGGGGCCGTGCTCGCCAACAAAAAAGCAGCGCCTAGGCGCTGCTCGTTCACCGGTGTCATCGCTTAATGTTGGCGGGTGCCACGCTCGGTTAGCCAGTGGGTGAGGGCGTCGAACGGCATGGGCTTGGCGAACAAATACCCTTGTAGCACGTCGCACTCCAGCGAAAGGAGCTGCTGCTCCTGTTGGCGGGTTTCTACCCCCTCGGCAACCACGTTGAGTTCCAGATGGTGCGCCAGGGCGATGATGCCTTGCACGACGGCGGCATCTTTGCTGTTGTCTTCGATATTAAGGATAAAGCTGCGATCGATTTTGATTTTGTCGATGGGGAGATGGCGCAGATAGCTAAGGCTTGAGAACCCCGTGCCAAAATCGTCGATCGCAATACTGATGCCCATGCCGCGCAAGGCGTGCAGCGTATCGATGGCGGCGTCGGTGTCGTTCATCAAAATGCCCTCGGTCAGCTCTAGCTCAAGGGCGGTCGGCGGTAATCCCGTGACCTCCAGCGTTTTGCGTAGCGAGCTTAAAAAGCTAGGACGATGAAACTGCATGGGAGAGAGGTTGACCGCCATGCGACAGTCGCTCGATAGCAGCGGCTGCAGCTGTAAGAAATCCTTGGCGGCGCGCTCCATGACCCACTGGCTCAAGCCAATGATCTGTCCTGTCTCTTCGGCAATGGGAATGAACAGCGCAGGCGATATCGGCCCTTTGACGGGGTGGTTCCAGCGCACGAGCGCTTCGAACCCTCGGATATCGCCCGCTCGACCCAGCAGCGGCTGATAGTGGAGTTCGAACTGCTCCTGTGTGATGGCCTCTTGCAGGTCGTTTCTCAGCGTGACGCGCTGCGTCAGCTTTTGATTAATGTCGTGGGTGAAAGTTTGTAGCGTGTTGCGCCCTTGCTGTTTGGCTTTGTACATCGCCATGTCCGCTTGTTGCAGGAGCGCTGCAGGGTTTTCCAGGCCCTCATCGCTCAATGCGATACCAATGCTGGCGGAGAGGTAGAGTTCATGGCGATCAATACGATAGGGCTGGGCCAGCTCCAGGAGCAAGCGCTCGGCCACCTCTTGGGCCTGATGCGGCGCGTCCAAGTCGGGCAGCAGCAGTACGAACTCATCGCCGCCGAAGCGGCAGAGCGTATCCGAGGGGCGAATCACCTCTTCCAAGCGCCGTGCGACGCTGATCAATACTTGGTCGCCCACCGCATGGCCCAGCGTGTCATTGATCGGCTTGAACTCGTCCAGATCGATGAACAGCACCGCTAGCTGCTGACGGTGGCGTTTGGCGAGATCGACGTCATGGCGCAAACGGTCTTCGAATAGCGCTCGGTTGCCAAGCCCGGTGAGCGCGTCGTGCGTTGCATGAAAGGCCAGTTCGTTTTCGTGATCTTTGCGCTCGGAGATGTCGTTGATGATGCCGACGAAATGCGTGGCCTGCCCGTCTTGCGCCCGTACCGGAGAAATAAAGACGTTGTTCCAGAAGGCGCGACCATCCTTGCGGTAGTTGCGAATCGTCAAGCTGATGTCCCGCTGCTGAAGAAGCGCGTCACAAATCTCCTGCACTTGTTTGGGGTCGGTATCCGGCCCCTGTAAAAAGCGGCAGTTTCGGTGCCGCACGTCATCAAAGTCGTAGCCGGTGATCTCTACGAACGCTGGGTTGACGTAAATGATCGGGAAATCGTCGTTTTGCGCCTCACAAATCAAGACGCCGTTACTGCTCGCCTCTAGGCTGCGTTGAAAAATGCGCAGCTGCGCTTCATTGAAGCGCAGTGCGGTCATCTCTTTCACCACCCCATACACGCCGACCACCGTTTCCATGACCACGGTCGGCAGAAACGAGATATCGACGAAATGTAGCTCGCCCGTTTGGCTGGGCAGTTCGATCTCGAAGCGCTGTGATACGCCGGTGAGGGCTTGGCTAAAAACCTCATTGATCGGCTCGCGCTGTTCAGTCGGCAGCAGACTGTACAGGTGTTGGCCGATAATATCGGCTTCGCTCATGGACAGCAGGGTCAGCAGCGACTGGTTCACGCTGAGGAAGTAGCCGTCGACATCCAGCGAAAACACGCCGTCCGGGTTTTGGGTAAACAGTGAACGAAAGCGCTGCTCGCTGTCTTGTAGCGTTTGCTGATGGTTATAGCGCTCGATGGCCAGACGCATTAGCCGCAGCGCGCTAGGTAGCAGCGATGACTCTACCTCGAGTGCGCGGTGGCCTGATAAGGGCTGGTCCTGTTTCGACAGCAAGACTACCGCCCCTAACGGCAGCGCCTCTCCGCTGCTTAGTATATGAACGGTGGCGCTAACGTAGCCGTACTGGGCGGCCATCTGGCTAAACGCCGTCGACGCGCTGGGGGTTATCGGCAAGTTCGCCGCCATCTCTCCTTGCTGATGCAGCTCGGTCGCCAAGGTGATGAGGCTCTCGTTGAAGGGCATGGATTCCTGCAAGGCAAAGGGAAGGCTGCAGGAGAGCAGCTCCACTCGGTAGGCCGCAGCGTTGTCCAGTCGCCATATCGCGGTGTGGCAATGGGGGCTTTGTTGCTCCAACAGTCGGCAAATCTGTAATAGCGTGGCGCTGCACGGCTCGTCGCGGGCAATCATGGCCTGAATGCGGTGCTGGTCCTCCAGTGCCTCTTTGGCTTTGGCAAGTTCCAGCGTGCGCTGTGCCCGTGCGGCAATCAACGCCAGGCTCAGGACTAGCTGGTAGGTGAGCAGCAGGCCCGCCACGCCAATACCGGCGGCAATGAAATTGGCCAGCTCGAACACGGAGGAAGGGGGCGGCCAAAGGCTCAAATGCAGCGCAGCTCCGCCGGGTAACCCCAGGTGCTGCTCACTGAGCGGTGTGCTCTCCTGTAACGCTGCTGGCACTCCAGGCGCGATGCCTGGAGCGAGGATATGCCCATCGGGATGGCTGATCGAAAGCGTGAAGGCTTGATCTGCAATCTGGGTCTCTTTGGCCAGCAGATAAGCGATATCGATGACTGCCACGAGTTGGTAGCGCTGCTCGACGGAAGGCTTCAACGCCAGCAGGGCGATATTGGGACGCTCGGGATCAGGAAAGAGCCACTGGACGGATTGCTGCTGTTGATTGAGCCAGCGTAATACCGGCAGGCTAACGAGCTGATCATCCAGCCATAAAAGATCGCGGCCCTGCTGAGCGCGGCGCCAAACGTCCCGGGCCAAGGGGGTGAAATAGGCCAGCGCCAGGATGCTGGGATAGTCGTTCCAGTAGCGAGCGACTTCCCGTTGGCGGGACGCCTCGTCTTCGAAAACGTCTTGCCAGCGTTCGGCGAGACGCTCGAGTACGATGGTGCGAGAGTTGAACGTTCGTTCGATACTGGTCGTTACGCTGGCGAGCGTATTGTGTGCTTCGGCTCGGGTCGTTTCGTGTTGATTCCAACTGATCAAAAACCACGCGCTCATACTCAGCGCCACCCCCACGATGCCTGCGGCGACAGCGGCTTTGCTCAGGGAGGTCGCCAAATGCGGCACGTGTCGGCTGACCATGATCATGGCCAAACCAAACGAGAAGCACAGTAGCCCCGGTAACAGCGCACTGGCACGGGGGAACCATCTAGGCAGTGGAAGGCCCGCCTGATAGAGCAGCGTCAAGCTGCCAATGCCCCACAGCACGATGCCACCCACTTGCCATACGCGACGCTGCCAAGTGCCCTGGGGGCCTACCCACAAACAGAAGGCCGCCAGCAGTAAGGTCGGCGCGGCTTGAGTGGGAAGTCTGGGCTGGCCGGTGAGCCAGGAGACGCCGGTGTTGCCTGCGATGACGTTATGCACTGCCGTGTAAAACGCCAATATCAATAGGGCAAGGCCTGCGATGCGCCGCCAGCGCGGAGCGTTGGCCATGACGGCACTCAAGCCAAGGCCTGAGAGCAGAATGACCAGCGAGCTGTCGGGCAGGACGGCCAGCGCCTGAGGCTGAGGCAAGCTGGGAACGACGCCGAATACTAGGCTAGCGCCACCGATGATAACGGTGGTGGTTAGCAGCATGAGTAGGCCCGTTTGTAACGCTAGCTCACGGTTGTTTACATCCATTAGGCAGGAATCATCTAAAGCAGGGAGAGAATCAGACTGGCTGTCGCCAAGCCGGGTGGCGTTCGAATAATCTCAGCGAAGTAAGGGGCTGGCAAGGCGCATTAGGTCGTAACCCGCCATATTTTAACGACAGCGTTAAAAAGAGGCAGGCCATGTTAAGGGGTGTAACGACCTTGTCGCCTAGGTCGGCGAAAAGACCTGGCTCATAAATGATAAACAGCGGTCAGGCGGGCAGTTTATCGAGCGAGAACATATAGCTTTGCTATCGAGCTGTGTAGACTGGGGAAAAGACCTATCGATTCGTAAGGGAACCTCATGACGGCTGCAACCTCTGCTCCTCTCTCGCCTATAGTGGTGGGTATTGGTGCCTCGGCGGGCGGGCTCGAAGCCATTTCGAAATTGATCCGCTCGCTTGATCCTGCCTTGCCCATGGCGTTTGTCGTGCTGCAGCATGTCTCCCCTACCCACAAGAGCATGCTGGTGGATATTCTCAGCCGCGAAACGCGCCTAAGGGTGACGCGGCTCGAAAACCTGCAGCGCCCCGAACCGGGGGTGATCTATGTCGTGCCCGCCAATACCAATGCCACGATTAAAGACGGCGTGTTTTACACCACGGCGGCATTGCCCCATGTGGTGCCCAAGCCGTCGGTGAACGATTTCTTCTCCTCGTTGGCCAGTGATGCCCACGAAGCCTCTGTCGGCATCGTGTTGTCAGGCACGGGGTCTGACGGTACCGCCGGGCTGCGGGCGATCTTGGCCGCAGGTGGCATTACCATGGTGCAAACGCCCGGCAGCGCCAAGTATGAGGGAATGCCCCAATCGGCGATCGATGCTGGGGTCATCGATTATATCCTCGACGTCGAAGAGATGGCCCCACGATTGGCAGAGCTGGCGAGGTTGGAGTGCGCGAGTCTTGAAGGCAACCAAGTCGCGGTGCCGCAGCGCTTACTGACGCTATTGAAAGAGCGCCGCCAGCTCGATTTTTCAGGCTATAAACCGGGCACTATCAGCCGTCGGCTTCGCCGCCGTATGGTGGCGACCCAGGTCGCCGACATGCAGCAGTACGTCGCGCTGGTGGAGCAGGACCCCGCTGAGTTGGAGCAGCTTGGGCGCGATATTCTTATCTCCGTCACCGCCTTTTTTCGCGATGCCAGTGCCTTTGACGCGCTCAAGAAAGTCATCCATCCCATGGTGGAGCAAGTCGATAAGGGGCCGCTGCGCATCTGGGTGGCGGGCTGTGCCACTGGCGAGGAGGCTTACTCCATCGCACTGTTGGTGGCCGAGTCGAAACGTGTGCTCGATAGCGAGGCGGTGGTGCAAGTCTTTGCCACGGATATCGACGAGGAAGCGTTGGAAATCGCCCGGCGTGGGCGCTACCTAGGGGCCGCGTTGGAGGCGTTACCCCAACCGCTGTTGGCGCGCTACTTCACGGCCCATGAGCACTTCTATGAAGTGAATAAAACGCTGCGCGACATGATCGTGTTTGCCAAGCACAATTTGGTCGATGACCCGCCGTTTTTGCGCTTGAACCTGATTACTTGTCGTAACGTTTTGATCTATTTCGATAATGAGCTCCAGTCTAAAGTTCTGCAGCGGTTTCATTTCGGTCTCAAAGTCAAGGGCGCGCTGTTTCTGGGGCGCTCTGAGAGCATTGGCCACTCCGAGGCGCTGTTCACGCCTATCGATCGACGTGAACGGCTGTTTGCCAAGCAGGGCGAAAGTCGCGACGTGCTGGATAACGCACCGACCTCTAGGCGGACAAACTCTCCTCTAAAGCGCAGAGACCGCGATATGCAGCAGCTGCTGGATGCACTGGTAGCGCACATGGGCGCTACCGTGGCCTTGTGTGATGCGCAAGGCAACGTGCAGCACACGGCGGGCGACGTGAAGCGGTTCTTGCGTTTTCCCGCCGGGCGCACCCAAGTGGGCATTCAGGATGTCATGATCGATCCTTTTCGCGGCGAGCTGATGTCGCTACTGCACCAGTTCAACAAGCAGCGGGAGCCCCAGGTGGGGCGGCGTCGACGATTTGACGACGAGTGGATGCGGCTCAGCGTGCGCGGGCTCACCGAACAGGAGGACGACCGGCGTATCCTGATCGTGTTGGCACCACTGGCTGAGATCGAAAAGCCTGCCAGCCTGCCGCTCGATCAGTTGATGGAGCCACCTCTGCTCGATGGTGCCGATAGCTTGGAAGATGAATTAGAAGCCACCCGGGAACATCTTCAATCACTCATCGAAGAGTTGGCGACCGCCAATGAGGAGATGCAGTCGCTCAACGAAGAAGCTCAGGCCTCCAACGAGGAGCTTCAGGCTACGAACGAGGAATTAGAGGCCTCTAACGAGGAGCTCCAAGCGACCAACGAAGAGCTGATCAGCCTAAACGAAGAGCTCAACGTCAAAACGGGCGAATTGACCAAGCTCAACGATGAGTATACCTACCTCTACGACGCGCTCGATTTTCCGCTCATGGTGTTCGATAGCGAGCTGTGTCTCAAACGCTATAACGCCCCCGCCGCGCGCTCGTTCAGCGTCCGCCCAACGGCGCTATTGCGCCATGTGTCGGGGCTACGTCTACCCACCGTCTTCAACGACCTGGAAGAGGCGCTGACAAACGTCTCTCGACAGGCCTCGCCGGTGGAGAACGTCGTCGAGCTAGAGGGGCGGTTACTACAGCGACTGATCACCCCCGGCGTGAACCAGCAAGGGGAGGTGGAGCTGCTCGTGGTGACGCTGATGGACGTGACCGACCTCAGTCAGGTGCAAGCGAAGCTCCGGCAGTCCCAGGCGCAAATGCAGGCGTTGATGGAAAACAGCACGGTAATGATTGCGCTGAAAGACCTCAACGGGCGCTATACCTTTGCCAACCCGCAGTTTCTCACTGCCTTTGGTCTCACCCAAGAGCAACTGATCGGGCGCAACGTGTTCGAGGTGTTTCCCGACGTTTACGCGGGCTCGGTATGGGCGAGGGACATGGACGCGGTGCGTTTTCAGCGGATCGTGGAGGCCGAGCACACGCTGCCCAGCGAGCACGGCACTACGCGGATCCTTTCCTGTGTGCATCAGGTGCTGCGCGACGAGCAGGGTCACCCCTACCTCATTTTGACCGAGTCCGAAGACATCACCGCGCGCAAACACGCCGAGCGAGACATGCTGGTCGCCTCCAAAGTGTTCGAACAAGCGGGCGAGGCCATCGTCGTGATCAATGCGCTCGGTGACATTCAATCGGTCAACAACGCCTTTAGCCGTATTACCGGGTACCCCGCCAGCGCCGTCGAGGGACAGCCAGCGCTGCCTTTGCTGTATTGCGAAGACGAAAACCAGGGCGGGGGGCAGACGCCAGACACCTGCTACGTGCTGTGGGAGATCGTCAAACAGCACGGTTACTGGCAAGGCGAGGTGTTCAACAAGCGCCGAGACGGCACACTGTTTTCCCAGTGGCTAACGCTCAACATGATCGCCCCGGACAGCCAAGACGATGGGCTGTGTGTGGCGGTCTTTTCAGATATTACGCATATCAAGGAGTCTCAGCGCCAGGCTGAGTATCTGGCCACTCACGATGCGCTGACCGGTTTGCCCAATCGCACGCTGTTTCAGGACCGGCTTCAAGTGGCGATTGCCCATGCCAAACGCAGCGAGCAGCTCAGCGCGCTGATGTTTTTGGATTTGGATAACTTCAAGAGTATTAACGATACCTTGGGGCATGACGTGGGGGATGAGCTTCTCATCCAAGTGGCCAACCGGCTCAAAGAGTTGGTACGCGATATGGACACCGTTGCCCGACTGGGAGGCGACGAGTTCACGATCATCCTCGTGGATACCTCTATCGAAGGTGCAGAGCAGGTCGCCAAGCGTATTGTCGAGGCGCTTTCCAAGCCCTTCGAAGTACGCCGTCATGCACTGTTCGTGACGTCCAGTATTGGGCTGGCGTTCTGTCCGGACGATGGTGACGACGTGGCAGGGCTCACCAAAGCCGCCGATACGGCAATGTACCGAGCCAAAGAGAACGGCCGTGACCGCTTCGAGCTGTTCAAACCCGAGTTGCAGGCGCGCTTGATGCGCGATGTCGCTATCGAGCATGCGCTGCGTGAGGGCATGGAGCGCGGCCGTTTGCAGCTGGTGTATCAGCCGAAGTTCGTCTGCGTCGACCAGGGCCCGCTATGCGGGGCGGAAGCGCTGCTTCGCTGGACGGATCCCCATTTGGGGCAGGTCAGTCCCGCCGACTTCATCCCGGTGGCCGAGGCGACCGGACTGATTCTGGAGTTGGACCGCTACGTAGCTTTGCAGTTGATCCGCCAACTGGCCAAGTGGCGTGACGAGGGGCTGACGCCGCCGCCGATCGCCATGAACGTGTCGGCGCGCAGCTTTCAGGAAGAGCGCTTCATCACACACCTGTTCAGCTGCTTGAAGCAGTACCGAGTGCCTTACTCACTGGTTCAGGTAGAAATTACCGAAAGCACGCTGGTGGACCGGTCTAGCTCGGCGCTGGGTAACATTGAAAAACTGCGCGAAGCGGGCATCAAGCTGGCGGTGGATGATTTCGGTACCGGCTACTCGTCGCTGGCCTATTTGAAGCGGCTGCCGCTGGCCGAGCTAAAAATCGATAAGAGCTTCGTGGACGGTTTGGGTGGCAACGATGAGGGGGATCAAGCCATTGCGCTGGCTATTTTGGGGATGGCCAAGGCCTTGGGAATTCGCACCGTAGGAGAAGGGATGGAAACGTCGGCACAATTAACGTGGTTGATTGAAAATGGCTGTGACTTTGTTCAAGGTTACCTGCTTTCGATGCCGCTAACGCTGGCCGAATTTACGACATTGATCGGCGCCAGCGCCTCTTCTAACGACGACCCCTCCCAGGATGCCTTGTCATGACCCAACCCCGTGGCTTTATCCATCAGTGTGAGCAGGAGGAGCTGCACCTCTCAGGCGCCATTCAGCCGCATGGCGTACTGCTGATCACCGATGCCCAAGGCGTGGTATCTCACTGCTCGGCCAACGCCGAGACCCTGTTGAGCGACGTCGAGCCTCCTGTCGGACTCGGTCAGCCGCTGCCGGATTGTCTGCACGATGTGACCGCTGCGCTGCCTGAACTCGGCCCAGGCGAGCGCTATATTGGCCAGTGCGATACGCCTAAACAGGAGTTCGATGTGGTGGTCACCAGCCATCACGGTAACGGTTGGATCTACGAGCTGTACCCTGTCGATGCCCATGCTGCGCCGATGGCGGCCAGCAGCCATGTGGCTGCCGTGCCCGAGAGTGGGGAGGAGCTGGCGACCCAGTGTCAGGCGTTGATGGAGAACTTGCTGGCGCTCAGTGGCTTTGATCGGGTGCTGTACTACCGCTTCATGCCGGAGGGCGATGGGGAAGTGCTGGCCGAGGCGCGTCGCGAAGGCGTGACGGGCAGCTATCAGGGACTGCGTTTTCCAGCCAGCGATATTCCCTACATTGCGCGTCAGCTCTATTTGAAAAACCCTTGGCGCACGATTCCTGATGCCACCGCCGCCCCCGTGCCGATTTACGCGGCGCAGGCCGATGCCACACCCGATTTAAGCTTCGTCGATTTGCGCAGCGCTTCGCCGGTGCATTTGGAGTACATGGCCAACATGGGCGTGGGCGGTGCTATTTCGCTACCCATTATTCAAGGGGGGAGCTGGATGCGTTGATCTCCTGCCACGCCGCAGAGCCCAAGCAGCTCACGGTCAGCCAGTTGGATTCCATGCGTGCTCTGAGCGAGGGCTTCAACCTTCGCCTGCGTGACTTCAAGGCGCGGCGGCGCCAGCAGGTGATCGACGGTCTTCAGCGCCATTTTGACCACGCCAAAACGGTACTGATGCGGCACGGCGAGCTGGAAAGCGCTTGGGAAGAGTTGAGTGACTGGCTCATGGAGACCTTCGCTGCGGATGGGGTAATGTTGCAGATGGGCGAGGAGTACTACCAGCACGGTGTGGGCTTGACGCCTCACGTCATGAGCATGGTGGCGCAGCAGGCAGCGGCCGAGGCTACCCATGTCTGGCTTAGCGACTCTTTGCAGCGTGACTGTCCTGGCATGCCGCTCAGTGAGGTGGCTGGCGTCGCTTTGATCAGCGATCTCCCTCTTGATCAGCACCACACTGTCAATCTCTACTTGTGTCGTGTGGAGCATATTTACGACGTCACGTGGGGGGGCAATCCCGATAAGCCAGTGGACTACCGTGATGGCGGGAGCGTGGTCTCGCCGCGTCGCTCCTTCGAAGCATGGGTCGAGCAGCGCTTGGGCCACAGCCGCCCTTGGACGGCCAGTACCCGCCTTTATCTATTGAAGCTGCGTGCGCTTCTTCAGCAGGCCAAAAGCATGCCCTGGCGTCACGATGGCGAGTGAGGCAGCGCCCATGACACTGGCCCGGCGGCTCCGGCAGGCAACGAAAGCCGACCATCACCGCGTCGATCATCACCCGGCGCTGGCGTCGCTGCTGAGCCCCCGGCTGGACATGGCACGCTACGGCGTCGGGCTTGCCGCGCTCTATCCCGCCATTGCCGGGCTAGAGCGGGCGCTGACTCATACGGTGGGTGGTGACCCAGGCCACTACGCATTGACCCTGCGTGAGCCGCTGCTGCGCCATGACATCAGGCGGCTGGGCCAAACAGTGCCTTCAGCGTGGGCGTTCACCGCGCCTGTCAATACGCATGAGCGGGTAGGCATGCTCTACGTGCTGGAAGGCTCGCGGCTGGGCGGCCACTTTATAGGGCGCCATGCTCAGCGCATGCTGGGGGAGCAGGTGCCATGCCGTTTTTTTACCGACATGCCGCTGACTCCCCACGCCTGGGCTGCTTTTTGGCACTATGCAGAGGTTGCGTGTCCTGAGCACGCATGGCCTGACGCCGTGAGAGGCGCTCGGCAGGCCTTCGGAGAGTTCATCCAAGCACTCACAGCGGCGCTGCCCGCCGACCACGTTACACCAACCCCAGCGCCCATAGAATGAACGCATCCTGGCGCGCGGCATCTCGCCAGGCTTTGAACCTTCCCGAAGCGCCGCCATGACCACTGCTCATGTCGGTATGCAGCAGAATGGGCGCGTCTCCTTGCTGTGCTTGCGTGACACGGGCGTAGAACTTGGCAGGCTCCCAGTAGCTCACCCGGGTATCGAACCAGCTGCCTTCGATCCACAGCGCTGGGTAGTGGCGCGGTTGGATGTTGTCGATAGGCGAGTAGCCCGCGATACGCTGGGCGACCTCTGGCGCTTCCGGGTTTCCCCACTCCGTGTACTCGGCGGTGGTGAGCGGCAGCTCTGGGTTTTGCATGGTGCGCAGCACATCCAGAAAAGGGACATCCAGCACGGCGGCACAGAACGCCTCGGGGGCGCGGTTGAGGCACGTGCCCACCAGTAGCCCACCGGCGCTGGCACCATAGGCGACCATTCGCTCAGGCTGACTGATATTGGCGGTGACAAGGGCGTCACGGGCGGCTAAAAAGTCGTGAAAGCTGTTCTCTTTGTGGGCCATTTTGCCTTTCAAGTACCACGGTTCGCCGCGCTCGCCGCCGCCCCGCACATGGGCCACGGCAAACGCGACGCCGCGCTCCAGAAGCTCCAGTCGGGCAATCGAAAACCAGGGGTCCAGCGCTTCTCCGTAGGCGCCGTAGCCGTATAACAGGGTGGGCAGTGGCTGGCCTGCCAAATCTGCTCGCATGACGACCGAGACTGGGACCTGCTCGCCATCATGGCTGGTGGCCCAGACTCGGCGGCTGACTAGCTGCTCTGGGGCGAGGCTGCCATGAACGGGCACCTGTTTTAAGAGCGTGCGTACACCGTTATCTAGGTTTAAGGCATACCAGCTCGGAGGGCGGGTAAACGACTCTTCGCGCAGGTGCAGCGTGCGCGCGTTAAAGTGTGGCGAGTCTTCCAGCAGCTGTGAACAGGGCGTTTCGGGCAGGTCAATGTAGCTATCAAGCAGCGTTTGGTGATGACTATCCAGCTCCAAACGTCGCAGCAGTACCTGCGCATCCTGATGGCTTCGCTCAGCGAGTATCAAGCCCCACTCAAACGCATCGACCCCCTCCAGCGTTGCGTCATCGCGATGCGCAATCAGCGGTAGCCAACTAGCGTTATCGCCTTCGGCGCGCATATCCAGTTGAAAGTGGGGGCCTGCCTGGTTATGTAGGCGGTAAAACGTGTCTGGCCGATGGTCGATGCTCACCTCGACGCCCGGTTGGCGAGCATGCAAGCACATGGGCTGGGCGCTGGGCTGATCGGCAGGGAGGGCGAGCACTTCCGTGGTCTCTTTCGAGCCCGTCTCGATCATTAACCACGCTTTTGAGCGCGTTTTGCCCACGCCGACCCAGAATTCGGCATCGGCTTCGCGATAGATCACTTCAGGGACTGGCTGTTTCTCTTCCTCGTCAAACGCTACCCATAGCCGCCATAAGCTATCCGGGCGCTGAGTGTCATCGAAGCGAGTGAACAGTAGCGTGGCCCCCTCTGCGCGCTGATCTTCCGCCCAACAAACGCTGGGGCCGATATCACTGAGTAGCTGGCGGGGCGTTCCGCTGGGCAAGGCTTTCAACCATAGCGTAAAGCGCTCGTCGCCCTGAGTATCCTCCGTCCAGGCCAACCACTGCTCGTCGGGGGAGAGCGCCATGTCCCCCACGTCAAAGAAGGGCTGGTCAGCGGCGCGCTCGCGGACGTCGAGAAAACAGGTTTTTTGCTCAGGCTGGCCGTTGGGGTGACGCCACCAGCAGGGGTAATCATCTTCCGCGCCGGTCTCGCTCCAGAACGTAAAGTGGTCAAGCGCTGTCTCTAGACTCTTGACCGCTAACTCTCTGCGTGCCAAATGCGAGCGGTAGAGCGTGTCCGCCAGGGGCGAGAGAGGAGCAAACCAGTTGGCATGCTGCTGGTTGGCCGCCGCGATGAAATCGCTGACCTCAGCGCTATCGCGATTTTCTAACCAGTGCCATTCAGGGTCATCGGCGCGATAATAGCGCGCTACGGGCGAGCCTTCGTGCATACCAGGCTGTGCTTTCATAAATTGATAGGTACCATAACGGGAAATCAACGTCGGGTGCTTCCACCCACATGAGGGGTATTATGCTGTTTGCAGACTCAATGTCACTGCTGTGGTTCAGTTATTACGGTCTTTCACTGCTGGTCCTGCTGGCGGTCTATTTTGCGCTGTCCTTTTTGCCGCGCCTACCAAGATTAGTGATGACGTGGTGCGTGGCGGGGGCCATGTGGATGCCGGCCAACTACCGCTTACCGCTGGTCGACGAGGGTGAGTTCTACACCGGCTGGGCACCTTCGGCGATGGTCGCCGCCGTTGGCTTCTTCGAGCACAGCGCCAGCGCCATGCGTAACGGCCTGCTGTGGGCCGTATTGGGCGTGGCGCTCGGCGCCGGCATCGGCATTGCGCTGTGGTGGCGACGCCGTCCGTCTGCCGTCGAGCCCGCGCCGCGTCGCCAAGCGGAGGAGGAGCCTCAGCCCACGCGTCGCCGCGAACCGGTCATCCGCTAATGCGAGGGACTGCCAAGGAGTGGGCCCATGTGTGAACTGTTGGGCATGAGCGCCAATGTGCCAACCGATATCTGCTTCAGTTTCTCTGGCTTCTTGCATCGCGGTGGGGGCACTGGTCCTCACCGCGATGGCTGGGGCATCGCCTTTTATGAAGAGGGCGGCTATCGTGAATTTAGAGACCCTCACCCCTCCGTGGATTCGCCGATTGCCCGCTTGATTTGTGAGTATCCGATCAAATCCAACGTCGTCATCAGCCACATTCGCCAAGCCAACGTGGGCGGCGTGCGACTGGCCAACACGCACCCGTTTACCCGTGAAATGTGGGGGCGGCCCTGGTGTTATGCTCACAATGGTCAACTCAGCGACTGGCAGACGCTACCTTTAGGGGTCTATACCCCCGTTGGCAACACCGATAGTGAGCACGCGTTTTGTTGGATCATGGGCGAACTGCGCAGTGCGTTTCCTACCCCACCGGCTGCACCGGAGGCGCTATGGGAAATGCTTCACGCACTGTGTGAACAGCTGAGAGGCCAGGGAGTGTTTAATTTACTCCTCTCCGACGGCGTCTATCTTTATAGCTACTGCTCCACCAAGTTGGCGCATATTACTCGGCGCGCCCCCTTTGGTGAGGCGGAGCTATCCGATGCAGAGATGACGGTCAACTTCATCGAGCATACGACGCCCAACGATATCGTGTCGGTGATTGCTACCGAGCCGCTGACCCAAAACGAGGCGTGGCAGCGTATGGAGCCGGGGGAACTATTGGTATGGCGAGAAGGAGAAATCAACGCGCGATACTGTCCAACCCCTAAACCCGCATGACAGGGCATAAGCTAAAGTTGAAACGCAAGTTTCAATCGATCGTTTTACAGTATCATAAACGTCGTATATCGTTGGCGTTTAGTCTCTTTATACAACCACACCACAATAACAAGGTCGGTCTCACATCGACACGGATAGCGGAGATAGCCCATGAGCGAACACGCCAACACCCCTATTTTGAGCGGGCCAGCGCTTGAGGGGTTGGAACACTACCACTCTATTACGGACGTTTTTCACTCGGCCGTCTCGCGCTTTAACAGCAAGCCCGCGTTTACCTGCATGGGCAAAACGCTGAGCTTTTCCGACCTTGATCGTCTCTCGGCCCACTTTGCGGCTTGGCTGCAACATGAAACCGACTTGGTGCCGGGCGACAGAATCGCCATTCAGCTGCCGAACGTTTTGCAGTTTCCCGTGGCGGTGTTCGGTGCCTTACGGGCAGGACTGGTGGTGGTCAACACCAATCCGCTGTATACCGAGAGGGAGATGGCGCATCAGTTCAAAGACTCCAACGCCAAAGCCATCGTGATTCTGGCCAACATGGCCGACAAACTGGAAAAAGTGCTTGATAAAACGGACATCAAGCATGTGTTGGTGACACAGCTTGCCGACCTGCACGACGCCCCCAAGCGCTGGCTGATCAATGCGGTAGTGAAGCACGTCAAGAAAATGGTGCCTGCGTACTCGCTGCCGAGTGCCGTCGGTTTCCGAGATGCGCTGAAGAAGGGCGCGTCGCTGAAACACACGCCGGTCGAGCGCAACATGGACGATCTCGCGGCGCTGCAGTACACCGGCGGAACTACGGGTATGCCCAAAGGGGCGATGCTGACCCACCGCAACCTGGTGGCCAACATGCTTCAAGCGCGCTCGGCCATCGGCGAGCACCTGACCGACGGCGAAGAGCTAGTGATCGCACCGCTGCCCGTGTATCACATCTACACCTTTACCGTGAACTGCCTGTTCCTGATGGAAACCGGCAACCACTCGCTGCTGATCACCAATCCTCGCGATCTGCCCAATTTCGTCAAAGAACTCAAAGGGCTGCCGTTCACGGGGTTTATCGGTCTCAACACGCTGTTTAACGCGCTGTGTAATCGGGACGACTTCAAGCAGCTCGACTTCTCTAAATTGAAGCTGACCATTTCAGGCGGTATGGCGCTGACCAAAGCGGCTGCCCAGCGCTGGGAAGAGACGACCGGCTGCCCGATCGCCGAGGGCTACGGCCTGACCGAAACGTCCCCCATCGTCAGCTTCAACCCCAACGATGCCATTCAACTGGGCACCATTGGTAAGCCGGTCGCGGGCACGTCGGTGAAAGTCGTCGATGCTGATGGTAACGATGTACCGTTTGGCGAGCCGGGCGAACTTTGCGTGCAAGGCCCGCAGGTCATGAAAGGGTACTGGCAGCGTGAAGAAGAGACGCGCAACGCCATTGATGAAAACGGCTGGTTCCATACCGGCGATATCGCCGTGCTCCAGAGTGACGGCTACATCAAAATCGTTGATCGTAAAAAAGACATGATTTTGGTGTCGGGCTTCAACGTCTATCCCAATGAAGTGGAAGATGTCGTCGCTGCCCACCCTGACGTCTTGGAAGCGGCGGCCGTCGGCGTGGCCGATGAAAACGCGGGCGAAGCCATCAAGCTGTTTGTGGTCTCCAAAAACAGCCAGCTTGACGCTGACACGCTGCGCGCTTGGTGCAAGAAAGAACTCACGGCCTATAAAGTGCCGAAATACATCGAGTTCCGCGACGAGCTGCCGAAAACCAATGTCGGTAAGGTGCTGCGTCGCCAACTGCGCGACCAGGAAGCGACCCCTGCGCCCTAAGGGTTGAACACTCGGTCAAGCGGGCGTTAGGCGTCTCGTTCGCGAAAGCGTTACAATGGTCGGCCCACTTACGAGTGGGCCGACGTTTATTCTGAGATGGAACCGAGCCTAACGTGACCACCGACACGCACTCATCCCGTATCGATACCCCACAAGACAACGCCCCTTCACTCACAGCGCTCCAGGAGTCGCTGGGTCACGTGATGCTGCGTGATCAGGAGCGGCTCTCGCGTCGGGTGGCGGGCCTGCGGCGTCGGCAGCGAGAGAACAAACCGATCGACCGCGGCTTGAACGAGGTGGAACGGGAGGTCGACAAAGCCAAGCAACTGCTGGCCCAGCGGGAAAGCCTCCGCGTGACGCTGGATTACCCGGCAGAGCTGCCGGTGGTAGAGCGACGTGAGGATATTCTCACTGCGATTCGTGACCACCAGGTGGTGGTGGTGGCGGGGGAAACCGGCTCGGGTAAAACCACGCAGCTGCCCAAAATGTGCCTGGAGCTGGGCCGTGGCCGAAAAGGGCTGATTGGCCATACGCAGCCACGGCGTCTGGCGGCGCGCAGCGTCGCGGGGCGGCTGGCGGAAGAGCTAAGCGTGCCGCTTGGCGAGCAGGTGGGCTATCAGGTGCGCTTTAACGACCAAAGCTCGCCGAGCACCCTCGTTAAGCTGATGACCGACGGCATACTGCTGGCTGAGACGCAGCACGACCCGCTGCTGCTGCGCTACGATACGCTGATCATCGACGAAGCCCACGAACGCAGCCTCAACATCGATTTCTTGCTGGGTTACCTCAAGCGGCTGCTGCCCAAGCGCCCAGATCTGAAAGTCATCATCACCTCCGCCACGATCGACGTAGAGCGCTTTGCGGCCCATTTCGGCTCGCCTAACACGCCTGCGCCGGTGGTCGAGGTATCTGGCCGCACGTTCCCGGTAGATGTCCACTACCGCCCGCTGGTGCGCAGCGAAGAGGACGAGGATGACCGCACGCTGCAGGAGGGGATTTTGCATGCCGTGCGTGAGATCGAAACAATCGAGCGTGAAAAAGGCTGGCTGCATGGCCCCCGCGATGTGCTGGTGTTTCTACCCGGCGAGCGGGAGATCCGCGAAACCGCCGATACGCTGCGCCGCGCGGATTTCAAGGGCACCGAGATTCTGCCGCTGTACGCGCGCCTCTCTAACGAGGAGCAGAACCGGGTGTTTGCTCCCCACCGGGGACGGCGTATCGTGCTGGCGACTAACGTGGCTGAAACCTCACTCACCGTGCCGGGAATTCGCTATGTCATCGACCCTGGCCTTGTACGCATTAGCCGCTACAGCTACCGAGCGAAAATCCAGCGGCTGCCCATCGAGCCGGTCAGTCAGGCCAGTGCCAACCAGCGCAAGGGTCGCTGTGGGCGGATTGCGGAAGGCGTGTGTATCCGCCTTTACGACGAAGAGGATTTTCTGTCACGCCCTGCGTTCACTGACCCGGAGATTCAGCGCACCAACCTTGCGTCGGTCATCCTGTCGATGCTGGCGCTAAAGCTCGGCAGCATCGAAGACTTCCCCTTCGTCGACCCGCCCGACGGTCGTTTCGTCAAAGATGGTTTCCGGCTTTTGTTCGAGCTCGGCGCCGTCAACGAGAAGCAGCAGCTCAGCGGTTTGGGTCGTAAACTAGCGAAGTTGCCCATTGATCCGCGTTTGGCTCGTATGGTGTTGGCCGGTGCAGAGCGAGGCAGCCTGCGGGATGTGCTGATCGTGGTGTCGGCGCTGGCGATTCAAGACCCCCGTGACCGGCCCGCCGATAAGCGTCAGGCCGCCGATCAAGCGCACCAGCGCTGGCACGACCCGGACTCCGACTTCGTGGCACTGCTGAACCTGTGGCACGGCATCGAAAACGCCCGCGAGGCACTGTCGGGCAACCAGCTGCGCCGCTGGTGTCGTGAGCACTACATTAACTATCTGCGCATGCGCGAGTGGCACGATACCTTCCGCCAGTTGCGCCAACTGCTGCGGGATATGGACATCGAAGTACCCGCGCCGTTGCCTCGTGATGAGAACGAGAGCGAAGAGCAGGCCAAACAGGCCAGACGCAAAACGTCGGGCAAGCTGCATCAGGCGCTGCTGTCTGGCCTGCTCTCCAATTTGGGTACGCTGCTTGAGAACCGAGAGTACCTCGGAGCGCGTAACCGCAAGTTCATGATTCACCCCGGCTCTGGTCTGGCGAAGAAAACGCCCAAGTGGGTCATGGCCTTCGAGCTGATTGAAACCACCAAGCTGTTTGCGCGCACCGTTGCCAAGATCGACCCGCAGTGGATCGAGCCACAAGCGCAACACCTAGTGAAAAGCAGCTACAGCGAGCCTCATTGGGAAATGAAGCGTGCTCAGGTGGTCGCCTTCGAGCAAGTCACCCTGTTTGGCCTGCCGATCGTGGCGCGTCGTCGCGTTCATTACGGGCCCATTGCGCCTCAAGAGTCGCGGGAGCTGTTTATTCGTCGAGCGCTGGTGGAAGGCGAGTTCCAAACCAAAGGAGAATTCTTCGCCCATAACCGTGCGCTGATCGAAGAGGTAGAAGCGCTGGAAGATCGCGCCCGTCGGCGAGATATTCTGGTGGATGAAGAGACGCTATTTGCCTTCTACGATGAGCGAATTCCCGCCGATGTCGTCAATGGCAAGGGTTTCGAACACTGGCGTAAGCAGGCCGAGCGCCAAGAGCCTGAGCTGCTCAAGTTCGATATCGACGCTCTCAAAGCCAGGGACGCCCATGACGTCACTCAGGCGCAGTATCCGGATCATTTAACGCTGTCTGGCGTCGCGTATCCGGTCAGCTACCACTTTGACCCGGACGCCGACGATGATGGCGTGACCCTCACCGTCCCTGCGGCCATGCTGCCGCAGCTACCTGTGCACGCGTTGGAGTGGCTGGTGCCGGGGCTGCTGCGTGAAAAGTGCATTGCGCTGCTGAAATCGTTGCCGAAAAGTATTCGCCGCCAAGTGGTACCCATTCCCGACTGGGTCGATGCCGCGCTTGAGACGCTGGTGCCCGATGAGCGGCCGCTCACCGAAGCGCTGGGGGAGTTTATCCGCCGCCGCACTGCTACCCGCGTTCACCCGGATGATTGGCGTCTCGATCTGCTGCCGCCGCACCTCCTTATGAACGTGCGGGTCGTCGATCATGCGGGCAACGCGCTGGGCCAAGGGCGCGACGTGCGTGCGCTGGAGCGGCGTTTCGAAGAGGCGGCGAGTGCAGGCGCCCAGGCGCTGGCCGATCAGGCAAGCCAAGCGCCCACGCTGGACGAGTTACCAGAATCACCGCTGCCAGAGTCGCGGGTGACGACTCAGGCCGGTATCCGCGTGGAGGCCTACCCAGCGCTGGTGGCCGACTCTCATCATTTCAAGGTGGCGCTATTCGACCATCCGGCAAAAGCAACGGCGGCCCACCAACAAGGTGTTGCCCGGTTAGCCATCGCCAAGCTGCCCGAGCAGGTCAAAGCGATCAAGCGCTTACCGGGCGTGGAAAAGTGCGCGTTACTCTTTGCTAAGGTGGGTAGTAAACAGGCCCTCGTGGATGATTTGCTGCTGGCGGTCTTTACGCAAGTGGTCGCCACGGATCCGCTGCCGCGCTCTGCCGGAGAGCTGGCCGAGCGCCTCAAAGTCACCGACGAGGCGCTGGTGCCACACGCGACGTTACTGTTAGAGCGTGTCGAGGCTGCGCTCAAAGGGCACTTGGCCGTGACCAAAGTGCTCAAAGGGAAGCTCAACTTTGCGCTAGCGCTCGTTTATAGCGATGTGAGCGCGCAGATGCAGCGCTTGGTCTATCCTGGCTTCATTCGCGATGCCGGGGAGTGGCTCGATGAGTATCCGCGCTATACCGAGGCAGCGCTGATCCGGCTTGAAAAGGCGGCACGCGAACGCGGCCGTGACCAAATGATGATGCAGGATATCCAAGCGCTCGAAGCACGTTTCGATGCGCGGCGTAACAGCGAGCGACGCGGCGATGCCGAAGACCCGGCGCTGGTGGCCTTCGGCTGGTGGATACAGGAGTTGCGCGTTTCGCTGTTTGCTCAGCAGCTCGGTACGAAGATGCCGGTATCCGTGAAGCGCCTGGAAAAACGTTGGGACGAGATCACTCGTCTTTGACACGCTGGGTGCATCGCACAGCGCGATGCCCCTTAGAGCAGGACGGACACGCCTGCAAGACATTCGTTGATGGATGGTTTCGGCGTGACGCCTTGAGGCCGCCTAAGGAGACAGCATGACCAATGTAGTGATCACCGGTACAGGACTTTATACGCCGGAAAACGCCATCGATAACGCGGCGTTGGTCGCTGCTTTCAATGCCTGGGTCGATCAGCACAACGCCCGGCATGCAGACGCCATCGCGCGTGGAGAGCAAGAGGCACTGGCGTACTCCAGCAGTGAGTTCATCGAGAAAGCGTCGGGGATCAAGAGCCGCTACGTGCTCGATGCCGAGGGCATCCTTGACCCTGAGCGTATGCGACCTAAACTGCCACAGCGGCACAATGACGAACCCTCTATTCAGTGCGACATGGCCACTCAGGCCGCGCGCCAGGCGCTAGAGGCGGCGCAAGTCGAGGCGGCCGATATCGAGCTGGTGATCGTGGCGTGTTCGAATCTGGAGCGCGCCTATCCGGCGGTGGCGGTAGAAGTGCAGCAAGCGCTGGGAACGTCTGGCTACGGTTTCGATATGAATGTGGCCTGTAGTTCTGCCACGTTTGCGCTGGAAACCGCGGCCAATGCGATTGCGTCAGGCAGCGTCAAGCGGGCACTGATCGTCAACCCGGAGATCTGTTCGGCGCATTTGAACTTTAGAGACCGTGACAGCCACTTTATTTTCGGCGATGCTTGTACGGCTATGGTATTGGAAAATAGCGATGTGGCCGTGGCTAAAGAGCGTTATGACATTTTAGGTACACGGCTCGTCACCAAGTTTTCCAATGCGATTCGTAATAATGCGGGTTTTTTGAATCGAGTCACCGACAGCGACCCGCAGGCACTGGATAAGCTATTTGTGCAGGAGGGGCGCCGCGTATTCAAAGAGGTGTGCCCCATGGTGGCCAAGCTTATCACTGACCATCTCGCTTCATTAGAGCTGTCGGGGGCGGATTTAACGCGGATGTGGTTACATCAGGCCAACCGTCACATGAACGATTTGATTGCCCGTAAAGTGCTGGGAGAAGAGCCCAGCGAGGCTCAGGCACCGATCATCCTAGATCGCTACGCCAATACCAGCTCGGCAGGCTCGATCATCGCCTTTCATCTTCACCGCGAGGCGTTATCGGAAGGCGATATCGGCGTGATTTGCTCGTTTGGCGCAGGCTACAGCGCGGGAAGCGTGGTCGTTCGTCGCCAGTAATCGGGTGGGTAGTGGGTGAGTGGATGTCTAGAAAAGCGGTCAATGTTGAAGAAGGACAGTGCATGTTGAAGGGGTGGGCAATGCAAACACAGGCGCGAAGTGCATGGCAAAAACTGCTGCCGTTACTGCTGCTCGCGACGTTGAGCATGGGCGGGTGTGCCAGTACGGGGTCGCCGCAAGAGGGCAACGCGTCTGAGCCACCGGTGGCGGCTGACCCTCAGGACCCCTGGGAAGGATTCAATCGGCGCGTATTTGAGTTCAATGACGTGCTGGATCGCTACGCGCTCAAACCCGTGGCGCAGGGGTATAACGCCGTTACCCCCGAGCCGGTGCAAACCGGGGTCGGTAACTTTTTCTCTAATTTAGGGGAAATACGCACGGCCCTGAACAGCTTGCTGCAGGGCAAACCTGCCAACGCGGGACTGGCAACGTCACGATTTTTGATCAACTCCACGGTGGGTATCGGTGGCTTGCTCGATTACGCAACGCTGATGGAGATCACCGCCGATAAAGAGGATTTTGGTCAAACGCTGGCCGTATGGGGCTGGGATGATTCGCGCTATTTAGTGTTACCGCTTCTGGGTCCGCGCACCTTGCGGGATGCGTCGGGCCTACCGGTGGACTTTGCCGCGCATCCGATCACGTATATCGACGATCACCAACTGCGTGCAGGTTTGACAGCGCTCGATATCATTCATCTTCGCGCCGACTTGCTGGATCAAGAGTCGTTGATTTCCGGAGACCGCTACCGCTTCGTTCGTGATGCTTATTTGCAGCGGCGACAGTTTCAAGTCAATGACGGGGAGTTAGGCGATGACCCGTTTGCCATGGACGATTTTGATTTCGACGATACCGATGTGGGTGACGACGACTTCGCCGATTGAGGCCTGACATGGATCACGCTAAGCAGTTGATCGCGGTAATCGACGAGCCCGGCCCCGAGCGCGATGCGCTGGCCGAGGCGATTACCTGCGACGGCATGTGGGTGTTTGCCGCCGATAACATTGACCATCTTCCTAGCGGCACCGCGCTGATCGTGGCTCACGCCCGAGCCGTGCCGCGCCAGCAGTGGTCACAGTTGACGCATCGGCTGCCTACGTTGGTCGTCAGCGACTCCCGTCAAGACGCTGACTTGATCAAGGCCATCGATGTAGGCCTGGTGGACTACATCGTTCATCCGCTGCGCCACACCGAACTGCTGCGCAGAATGATCCGTAAAGCGATCGAGCTGCATACCTTGGCCCAGGAGCGTGATCGGGATCGAGCGCGGCTGGCAGAGCTCAATGAGAGCCTCGAAACGCATCTGGCCCTGCTGCGGATGGATCAGCAAAGCGGCGGGCACATCCAGCGACGCCTGCTGCCCGCACACCCCAAGGTGATCAGCGGTGTGTATTACGACTACTGGTTCGCGCCATCGCTCTATTTGTCGGGCGACTTTCTCGACTATCAGCGCTACAACGACCGTTTCAGCGCGTTCTACTTCGCCGATGTGTCGGGGCACGGCGCATCGTCTGCCTTCGTCACGGTGTTGCTCAAATATTTGTGCAACCGATGGCTCAACGAGTGGGACGGCCAAGCGCCTGAGCAGCTGCCGCCGAACTGGCTCGCTGCCATGAATCGAGAGCTTCAGGATACCGACATCGGAAAACATGCCACTTTATTTGTCGGTGTTATTGACCACGAGCAACAGACTCTTCACTATTCGCTCGGTGCGCAGTTACCCATGCCGCTACTAGCGGCCGACGGTAAGCTGGAGCGCTTAGCAGGGGAAGGAATGCCGGTAGGCCTTTTCCCTGATGTGGAGTATCCTTCGCTTAGCTGTGCTTTACCGGCCAACTTTCGGTTATGGCTGTGTTCAGACGGTGTATTGGAATGCTTGCCGGGTAAAACGCTCGACACGCGGCTCACGGAACTTGAGCAACTCGTTAGCGAAAGTGTCACGCTTGAGCAGTTGCGCGACCGGCTAGCCAGCACCAATTCGCTTCTCAAAGAGGGCGATGAGGATGACGAGGCGAACCAAGACCGCGATGCTTTGCCCGATGACCTGACAATCATGATGGTGAGCGGATTTGGTCATGCTGATTGAAGAGGGCCGCATCAAAGCGGCGTTCAACTCTGGTGTTTTTGTCTTAAAGCTCTGTGGCGACGTGCGGTTGACGCTATGCGCCACGCTCGATACCCAAGCACAACGTCTCGCGGAAACCCCTGGCCTTCAGGCGGTGATGATCGACCTGCGGGAAGCCAGTAACGTGGACTCCACGGCGCTTGGCTTCTTGGCGAAGGTCGCCATGGCTGTCAAAGGGCGTTTGGAGCAACCTCCGACCATCATTGCTGATAACCCGGATGTCAGGCAGATGCTCGACGTCATGGGCTTTGCGCGCTTTTTCACGCTCATGGAAGCGCCTTTGCAGCCGAGTTCAACGCTGAACTCATCGATGCAGGACTTGCCCGCCGAGCCTGCCGATGAAGAGGGCCTGCGTACGCGTATACTAGAAGCGCATCGCATTTTGATGCACATGAACGAGCATAATCGCGAGCAGTTCCAGCCGCTGGTCGAAATGCTCGAAGCGCAATCTGCGGTGGCGCATAAATAACGCGCCCCCTTGCCTGGCAGACAAGAGGGCGTCGAGCGAGCGCGGACGGTCGCGTCGTCTTAGCCTTGGCGTAGTTGGCTAAGCAGCTCCTCGAGCTTACGCTGGTCGGCCATGAACTTCCGAATACCTTCGGCCAGCTTGTCGGTCGCCATCTCGTCTTCGTTCATTTCCCATCGAAAGTCAGCCTGGGACAGCGCTTGGTCGACAGAGCTGCTGGCTCCCATGGGCGTCAATTGGCGCGTCAGCTCGCCCTGCTGTTCGTCAAGTTCATTGAGTAACGCGGGGGAAATGGTCAAACGGTCACAGCCTGCCAACGCCTGAATTTCACCTACGTTCCGGAAACTGGCACCCATGACGATCGTGGGGTAGCCGTGGCCTTTGTAGTAGTCGTAAATGCGCTTCACTGACTGCACGCCCGGGTCATTGACGCCGCTAAAGTCGGCTTCCGGCGAACGGGCTTTGTGCCAATCGAGGATACGGCCAACGAACGGTGAAATGAGTGTGGCACCGGCGTCGGCACATGCCTGCGCCTGAGCAAAGCCGAATAGCAAGGTCAGGTTGGTGCGAATACCGTCGCGCTCCAACTGGCGTGCGGCCTGAATGCCTTCCCAGGTAGAGGCCATCTTGATCAGAATCCGCTCCGGGCCCACGCCGTGTTGGGCATAGCGTTCGATGAGCGAGTGCGCCTTGGCAATCGTGGCGTCACGGTCAAACGAGAGGCGGGCGCTGACTTCGGTCGATACGTAGCCGGGTACCAGCTCGCTGATTTCGCTGCCAATATCCACTGCCACACGGTCGACAGCCTCGTCGATGTCGGTGCTCTCTTTGGCAATGCTCGCCAGCCGCGCGCGACGCTCTTCTTGCTGAGCGGCCTGTAGAATCAGTGAGGGGTTGGTCGTGGCATCTTGAGGCTGAAAACGGCGAATCGCATCAAGGTCGCCCGTATCAGCCACCACGGTGGTCATCTCTTTTAATTGGCTTAGTAAGCTCGTGGCCATGCAGTGCTCCTTGGTTGTCTTTGGAGTACTTTAGCAAGGGGCGCGCGCAACGAACAGACACCGACAAATGAATTGAAATCGATTATGATTAGCGGCCTATCTTTTTGGCGGTCTCCTCCGCTCTCTCACGCCCATAGTAAGGAGGCTTATGGAACTTAATCCTCGTCGAGTGGCGCTGCTGGTGGCGGCCAACACCGCGTTGGCGCCGTTTGCGATCGACGCCTATCTGCCTGCCATCGGCGTTCTGGCCGAGAGCATCGATGCCAGCATTCACCATACCGAACTCTCGATCAGTATGTTTTTGTTTGGGTTCGCGCTCGGGCAGCTCTGTTTTGGCCCACTCTCCGATCGAGTAGGGCGCAAGCCAGTGCTGCTCAGCGGTTTGGTCGTGTTCATGCTGGCAAGCCTGATGATCACCACTGCCGACAGCCTGGCGTCACTGCTGATTTGGCGCTTTATTCAAGCATTGGGCGGTGGTGCTTGCGTCGTGAATTCGGCGGCCATCGTACGCGACTGTTTTAGCGGGCGGGAGGCGGCCAAGGTCATGTCCACCATGGCCATGATCATGATGCTGGCCCCGCTAGTGGCGCCAGCGGTGGGCAGCTTGCTGCTGCATATCGCGGGGTGGTGGCTGATCTTCGTTTTTCTGGCCGTTTATGCCGGTTTCTTACTCTGGCTGCTAGGAACCCGCTTGCCCGAAACCCGCGATACCAATTTGCCAGCGGCCTCGCCTCGTCAAGTGATTCGCAACTATGCCAGCGTGCTGCGTCATAAAGAGGGCATGGGATACATCTGTGCGGTCGCCGCATCGTTTGCGGGGCTGTTTGCGTTCGTCACCGCATCGCCCTTTCTATATTTGGATTACTTCTCCCTCTCGCCCAGCGTCTACCCTCTGGTGTTTGGGGTGAACGTCGTGGTGATTGCGCTCTCCAACCGCGTCAATATCTATCTGCTGCGAAAACGCACGCCGCAGCAAAATTTGCGCTTGGGATTGGCCGTTCAGTTAGCGGCTGCTCTGGGGTTGGTGCTGGCCGCAGCGCTGAATGTGGCGTCGCTCTATGTGGTGGTGCCGTTGGTCATGATGTTCACCGGTATGATTGGCTTGATCACTCCCAACGCCATCTCATCGCTACTGGATCATTTTGGCCATATCAGTGCCACGGCGACCGCGTTGCTCGGCGGTATCCAGTTTAGCTGTGGGGCGCTGGCGGGCGTCCTGGTGGGCCTGTTCCAAGTAGAGCATGTGTGGCCCATGGTGCTAACCATGTTAGGAGCGGCCTTACTGGGCAACATCGGCGTGAGAGTCCTGACCCAGGCCCCTAAGGCAGACGATGCGTTGTAATGGATAGCCTGCTGCAGTGGTTAGACATGCCATTGACACATTGGCTTGGCAGCGCCGCCGTACTACTACTCGGTGCTTTCGTGCAGCGGGCGACGGGGTTTGGCTTGGCAGTGGTGGGCGCACCGCTGCTACTGATGATCGAACCCCGGCTGGTGCCGGTCATTCTGGTGCTGTTTGGTTTCACGGTCTCGTTGATGATGGTTCGCCGTTATTGGCATGAAGTGAGACTAAAAGAGATGAGCGTTGCCTTGGTGGGGCGCTTACCGGGGAACGGTCTGGGGCTTTGGCTGTTGCTGGCCGCGCCAATGGTAGTGCTGGAAAAGCTGATAGCCGCCATCGTACTGTTTGCGGTACTGGTCACGTTATGCCGTTTCGAGCTGCCGGTGAACCGCATCACTCTCTTTATCGCGGGTGTTCTTTCCGGTGTTTTTGGCACGGTAGCGGCCATTGGCGGGCCGCCCATCGTGCTGCTCATGCACGGTTTCTCGCCGGACCGCATGCGCGGCAACCTAGCCGCCTTTTTTGTTCTCACCTCGCTGTTAACCCTGCTGACACTTGCATTGGCAGGGCAGATCAGCGTTTGGCATTTCAAGCTGGCGCTCACTTTTCTACCTGCCGTCTTGTTGGGTAATGCGCTGGCGGATGCAATCGCACACCGACTGGATAAACCGCTGTTGCAGCGTCTTTCGCTGGGGCTATGCACGCTCGCGGCATTGGGCTTATTGCTGTAGCGCGAGATTTTCTTAAAAAAGTGGAGACGTTTTGGGTGATGTCATAAAGATGTCATCGAAGGGGTGCAAAGTACGTCATGCGAAGGCCAGAACCCTACATCGACAGGAGTATTTCGCATGAACCGTATTCTAAAAACTACCGTCATCGCGGCGGCTGTAATGAGCGTTGCCGGTGTGGCACAAGCACGTGACCAGATTCGCATCGTCGGCTCCAGCACTGTTTATCCGTTCGCCAGCTACGTGACTGAAGAGTTCGGCGCACTGACCAACTACCCGACGCCGGTCATCGAGTCCACAGGTTCTGGCGGTGGTATTCGTTTGTTCTGTAACGGTGTTGGCGAAGGCACGCCGGACATCACCAATGCGTCTCGTCGCATGAAGTCTTCTGAACTCGAGCGTTGCGAAGAGAACGGCGTTACTGATATCACCGAAGCGAAAATCGGTTCTGACGGTATCGTTCTGGGTCTGGCGGCCACCAACGAGCCGATCGATCTGACGCTTGAGCAAATCTTCCTGGCGGTTGCCGCCCAGGTGCCGGTAGACGGCGAACTGGTTGACAACCCCTACACCAACTGGAGCGACATCGACGCTTCTCTGCCGGACCGCGCCATCTCTATCTATGGCCCGCCCAGCACGTCTGGTACCCGTGACGCGTTCGAAGAACTGGTCATGGAAGCCGCTTCTGCCGAGATGGATATCTACGGTGAAGAAGGTTACACCGACATCCGTACCGACGGTGTTTACATCGACGCCGGTGAGAACGACAACCTGATCGTTCAGCGCCTGGCAGAAGACACCGGTGCCTTCGGTATCTTCGGCTACTCCTTCCTGGTTGAGAACCCGGACACCATCATGGGTGCGTCCATCAACGGTGTTGAGCCGGAAGTCGAAGCTATCAGCTCTGGCGAGTACCCGGTAGCTCGTTCACTGTGGTTCTACCTGAAGAACCAGCACGCTGACGAAGTACCGCCGATGTACGAATACGCCAACATGTTCATGGAAGATCAGATGATTGGCGATGACGGTTACCTGGTTGATCTTGGTCTGATTCCGCTGCCGGAAGCCGAGCGTGAGCAAGCTCGTCAGAAAGTGGCTGACCGCACCAAGCTGGTGGCGGCTGACCTGAAATAATCGCTATTCGATAGTGATGACATGGCCGGTAGCGGATGCTACCGGCCATTTGTTTTGGGGTGCGCTGTCTTTGTCATATTGCTGTCATGTTTTTAATCCAAAGTAGCAGCCAACACGATTTCATTAGGTGATGCGAGAGAAATTCGATGCAAACAAACCAGCTACTTTTACTCTTTTGCACAGTGCTCTTGCTGCTTGGGCTAGTGGCCTTTTTTGTAGGCCGAGCGAAGGCTGCGCGGGTACGTGCTTCTGGCACGGCGATGTTCGCACAGCCTGATCAGTATGCCTGGTTTGCTGTTCTCTCAACGGCAGGGCCTGCGGTACTGGTGGGCGCGCTAGGGTCGTTGCTACTGCTGTTGTTAGGTGCGGAGATACCGCCCATGTATTTGCTGGCTGCGAGCTTGGTGGTCGCCGCAGCCGGGTTGGCGGTTGGGGTGGCGCAAGTGAAGCCCCACTTTCACGCTCGCCAAGCCATCGAGCGGGTGATTCGCTGGGTGCTGACCGGCGCGGCGATGATCTCGATCTTTACCACATTCGGTATTCTGTTTTCGATCATCTCGGAAGCGCTGCGTTTCTTCCAAATGCACAGTTTCTGGGACTTCATCACCGGCACAACCTGGAACCCCGGTGCGAGCTTTCTAGCGGCCGCAGGGCGCGGTGACGGCAGCAGCGCTGAGTTCGGTTCGGTGCCACTGTTCGCGGGCACCTTCATGATCACGGCCATTGCGCTGTTGGTCGCGGTGCCTATCGGTCTGTTGTCAGCGATTTACATGTCGGAGTACGCGCCTCAACGGGTGCGCACGATCGCTAAACCGGTGCTCGAAGTGCTGGCAGGTATTCCCACCGTGGTTTACGGTTTCTTCGCCGCCATTACCGTGGCACCGATCATCGTCAATATTGCCGGCTTCTTTGGGCTGGATGCGTCTTACAATAACGCCGTTGCGCCGGGTGTGGTCATGGGCATCATGATCATTCCGTTTATTTCCTCGCTCTCTGACGACGTGATCAACTCGGTGCCCGATAGCATGCGCCAGGGCTCGCTGGCACTGGGAATGACCAAAGGCGAAACCATTCGCGACGTGGTCGTGCCTGCGGCACTGCCCGGTATCATCTCTGCGGCGCTGCTGGGGATGTCCCGAGCGCTGGGTGAAACCATGATCGTGGTCATGGCGGCCGGTATGCGCCCGAACCTGACGGCCAATCCCTTGGAAGACATGACGACAGTGACCGTCCGTATCGTGGCATCGCTGACCGGCGACCAAGAGTTCGAGAGTGCGGAGACGCTGTCAGCCTTTGCACTGGGCCTGGTGCTGTTCGTCGTCACTCTGACGCTCAACCTGGTCTCTGTATTAATGATTCGTCGCTTCCGCGAAAAATACCGCGTGAACAACCTGTAACGCCGAGGAACTGATTCGATGAGCCACTCTTTTGACGAGATCAGCCAGCAGCTTAAGCGGCGTCACCGTAAGTCGGCCCGCCTGAAGTGGGTCTCCATGGGCGCGCTGGGTTTAGCAGGCCTGTTCTTGGTGCTGTTCTTTGCCGACATGCTGAGCAAAGGGTTGCCTGCGTTCCAGCAGGCCTATATCAATACCGAGATCAACTACACCGAAGAGGCGAGCCGCGATGGTCGTCAAGCGTTTGACGAGGAGTTGGTGCCGCTGATTAGCCGCACCGAGGTTCGCGTCATTCCGCTGCAGCTGCGCAATAACCCCGACATGATCGGTACCTCCGAGCAGCGCTGGATGCTGGCCAACAGCGAAGTGGACCAGTATCTGAAAGGACATCGCAACAGCTTGAGCGACGAAGAGAAAGCCGAAATCGACGAGCGGGTTGCTTCAGGTCAGGTGGATTTGCGTTTCAATAAAACGTTCTTCGGCTCAGGGGATTCGAAAATCGCCGAGAACGCCGGTATCTTGTCGGCGGTGGTGGGGACGGTCATGACCATGATCGTGACGCTGCTGATCTCTTTCCCCATTGGCGTGATGACGGCCATCTATCTGGAAGAGTTCGCACCGGATAATCGTTTTACCCAGATCATCGAGATCAACATCAACAACTTGGCAGCGATTCCGTCGATTCTGTTTGGTCTGCTAGGTTTGGCGATCTTCATCAACTTCTTTGGCGTGCCGCGCTCATCTCCGCTGGCAGGCGGTATGACGCTGGCGCTGATGACCCTTCCCGTCATCATCATTGCCACCCGTACGGCACTGCGTAGTGTGCCGGACTCCATTCGCCATGCGGCATTTGGCGTAGGCTGCTCGCGCTGGCAAGTGGTTCGTGATCACGTTCTTCCGCTGGCGATGCCCGGTATCATGACCGGTTCGATCATTGGCCTGGCGCAGGCGATGGGTGAAACTGCACCGCTGATCATTGTAGGGATGGTGGCCTTCATTCCGGATGTCAGCGCTTCCTTTACCCAGGCAGCCACGGTCATGCCCGCGCAGATCTTTACCTGGTCAGGCGAGCCGGAGCAGGCCTTCGTTGAAAAAACCGCTGGTGGCATCTTAGTGCTACTGTCTGTGCTGATTTCGCTCAACGCCTTTGCCGTTGTGCTACGCAAGAAATTCGAGCGCCGCTGGTAAGCCGGCGCCCAAGAGGACACTTTATGAATAGCCAAGCACCCGTTATGAATCAGCAGCATGCACCAGACGTTGGCCAGCCCTACACGCGTAACGAGCAAGCATGTCACGATCTCAGCATTCGTGTTCGCGACCTCAACCTGTGGTACGGCAAGAGCCAAGCGCTGAAAGGGCTGAACATCGACCTGTTCCAGAAGAACGTGACCGCGCTGATTGGCCCTTCGGGGTGCGGTAAATCGACCTTTTTGCGCTGCTTGAACCGTATGAACGACTTGATTCCCAGCGTACATATTGAAGGCCTGGTGGAGATGGACGGCCAGGATGTGAATGCTGGCAAGATGGATGAAGTGGCGCTGCGCCGCCGGGTAGGGATGGTGTTTCAGAAGCCTAACCCGTTCCCGAAATCGATCTACGAAAACATCGCTTACGCGCCGCGTATGCACGACCTGGTGAGCCGTAAAGCCGACCAGGACGAGCTGGTCGAGAAGGCTCTGCGCGATGCTGGCTTGTGGAACGAAGTGAAAGACAAGCTGCAAGAGCCGGGCACTTCGCTCTCTGGTGGTCAGCAGCAGCGTTTGTGCATTGCACGAGCCATTGCCGTTCAGCCGGATGTGATTTTGATGGACGAACCGACGTCCGCTCTGGACCCGATCTCCACGGCCACCATCGAAGACCTAATGGACAAGCTGAAAGAGCAGTTCACCATCGTGACCGTGACGCACAACATGCAGCAGGCGGCGCGCGTGGCGGACTACACGGCGTTCTTCCACCTGGGGGAAATCATCGAGTACAACGACACGAAAGTGATGTTCTCGACGCCCGCACAGAAGAAGACCGAAGACTACATCTCAGGCCGTTACGGTTAAATAGACTGCTATTTGTTGGCCCGCTGTCATGGCGGGCTTTCAAGCAGCGTTTTTTTGACTACCAATATATGTTTTTTCGTATGTAAGCGGTAGGCTGGGCCTTTATTGCATATTTGGAGACTTCCCTATGTCACTTCGCATCGGTATTAATGGATTTGGCCGTATTGGACGCCTAGCGCTGCGCAGCCTTTGGTCGCAGGTGACGACAGGCGAGGTGACCTTGGTGCGTATCAACGACCCTGGTGGTGATGCGGCCACCTTTGCCCATTTATTGGAGTTTGATTCCGTCCACGGCCAATGGACGCCAGGAAAGGGCATGACGTCGCGTCAGGATGCCATCGTCATTGATGGACATGAGGTGGCCTTTAGCACTCATAAAACCATCGCGGAAAGCGATTGGTCCAGCTGCGACGTGGTCATCGAATGCTCCGGTAAAATGAAGAGTACCGACAAGCTGCAGGCTTACCTGAATCAAGGCGTTGGGCGCGTGGTAGTGAGTGCGCCGGTGAAAGAGGAGGGCGTGCTCAACGTGGTGGTGGGCGTTAACGATCATTTGTTCGAGCCAGCCAAGCACCGCATCGTCACGGCCGCTAGCTGTACTACTAACTGCCTAGCGCCGGTCGTTAAAGTGATTCTCGAGCATTTCGGTATCCGTCATGGCTCGATGACCACCGTACACGACATCACCAACACCCAAACCATTCTTGATGCCCCTCATAAAGACCTGCGTCGCGCTCGCGCCTGCGGCATGAGTCTCATCCCTACTACCACGGGCTCGGCGAAAGCCATTACGGCGATTTTTCCTGAGCTAGAAGGCAAGCTCAACGGCCACGCGATCCGTGTGCCGCTGGCCAACGCGTCGCTCACCGATATGGTGTTCGAGCTTGAGCGGGAAGTAACCGTCGAGGAGGTAAATCAAGCGCTCAAGGCCGCCGCCGAAGGGCCGCTGAAAGGCATCCTCGGTTATGAAGAGCGCCCGCTGGTATCGATCGACTACCGCACTGACCCGCGCAGCTCGATCATTGATGCCCTCTCTACCATGGTGGTGAACGGCACTCAGTTAAAGCTCTACGCCTGGTACGACAACGAGTGGGGCTATGCCAATCGTACCGCCGAGCTGGCACGTAAGGTGGGCAAGGAGCCAGTGGGTCGTGGCTGAATCGCTGCTGGATAAAGTCAAGGCGCTACCGTTCGAGGTGCGCCAGTACATGCTGATTACAGGCAACTATTGGGCGTTCACCGTGACCGACGGCGCGCTGCGGATGCTGGTGGTGATGTATTTCCACCAGCTAGGCTACTCGCCGTTGGAAATCGCCATGCTGTTCCTCTTCTACGAAGCGTTTGGCGTGGTGACGAACTTGGTGGGGGGCTGGTTAGGGGCGAGATTGGGCTTGAACCGCACCATGAACGTGGGGTTGGGTCTGCAAATCGTGGCGCTCGCCATGCTCATGGTACCGGCGAGCATGCTGACCGTGGTGTGGGTCATGGCCGCTCAGGCGCTGTCAGGCATTGCCAAAGACCTCAACAAAATGAGCGCTAAAAGCGCCGTGAAGGTGTTGGTGCCGGCCACGAGTGCCAATGCCAACAGCGCCTTATACCGCTGGGTCGCTATGTTGACCGGCTCTAAAAATGCCCTGAAAGGCCTGGGCTTTTTCGTTGGTGGTGTACTGCTCACGCTGATTGGCTTTCGTGGGGCGGTCATTGCCATGGCCATCATGCTGGGTGCTGTGCTGCTACTATCGCTCTGGCGCCTAAAAGCAGATTTAGGCAAGCAAAAAGTCAAACCCAAGTTCACCGAGATCTTTTCTAAATCCCGCGCCATCAACGTGCTCTCGGCCGCGCGGTTTTGCCTGTTTGCCTCGCGCGACGTGTGGTTCGTCGTGGCGCTGCCGGTCTTTCTTTATGATCAGCACGGCTGGAGCCACTGGACCGTAGGTGGCCTATTGGCGGCCTGGATCATCGGCTATGGTGGCGTACAAACCCAAGCACCAAAACTCACAGCCCTGCTAAAAGGCGATGCGAGAACCATCACCGCTGGGTGGGCTGCCGCCCTGGCTGTTCTGGCCATTCTACTGGCGCTACTTCCCTTGGCGCAGGTAGGCTGGCTAGTGGTGGGCCTGTTGGCGTTTGGCGTGCTGTTTGCCGTGAACTCCAGTTGGCATAGCTACTTGATCGTTCACTATGCCCGGGCCGACGGCGTCTCTATGGACGTCGGGTTTTACTATATGGCCAATGCCATGGGGCGCTTGGTCGGCACGCTGCTCTCCGGGTGGCTCTATATGGCATACGGCCTGAGCGCCTGCCTCTGGGTAGCGGCTGCCTTGGTGGCGGCAAGCGCCGTCATGGCCCTCGCGTTGCCCAAGCAGGTGGCGTGAGCAAAGCGCACCACGCCGATTCACGGCGTGGGCGTGTCCTGGTGCCCTGCGCGTAGCGGGGCGCCATCGACGAAGAGTCGCTGGAGTTTCCACCAGCCTTCCACCCGAAGTCGCAAGCCCTGCCGAGCAAGCTCTGGGGCTACCCAGAGCCAGACCCCTTCGAGAAAGTGGCTTTCAAATGCCGAAGTGTCGTTAGGTGCATGTGTCTCAGCGATGGCGATGCGCGACGTGCCTCCGCAGCAGCCGTGACGGGGGGAGCATCTCACGGTGACCACGCCCCCTTGTTGCTTGATAAACGCAGCCGCTGTTTCTTCTATATCAATGATCGGGTCCATTGCTGCGTGAGTGCCTCTTATTGGGGTGGATAGTCAACACGCTCGCCATCCTCTTTCACAAAGTGCGCCACCGGCCGATCCAGCAGCGCTAGCACCTGTTCGGAAGGTCGGCAGAGTTTTGCCCCTTTGGGGGTGATGACGATTGGGCGATTGATGAGAATAGGGTGGGCCATCATGGCATCGATAAGCTGCTCATCGTCTAGCGTTGGGTCATCCAAGGACAGTTCATCGTAAGGCGTGCCTTTGCGGCGCAGCAGCGCTCTCGGCGATAGCGTCATCATCGCCAGCAATTCTACCAAGCGCTCTCGGCTTGGCGGTGTGTCCAGGTAGTGGATCACGTCAGGCGACTCCCCTGACGCCTTGATCATGGCTAACGTATTGCGGGACGTTCCACAGTTAGGGTTGTGGTAAATGGTTACTGACATGAGGGGGCGTCACGTTGGCTAGGGGTATGATGAAACGCGGGCGATAGGCGAGTGGGGTCTTGCTCGGCTTTATGTGCGTTGGCGGCGTCGGCCCACCACATGAGCTGCGCGAGCGTCCGACCAAAATAGCTTTCCCAGCGCTCCTGCTCCGCCTGAAATTGTCCATCGCTATCGATGGCTTCGTGGGCCTTCGGGATATGTATCATCGCTGAAACGGGCAAGCAGCCCAGCTCGGATAGAAACGAGCGCATATTCACCGCCGCGCGGGAGCCGCCCCACTGGCCCATGGAGTAGGTCACGATGGCGCTGGGTTTGAACGCAAATAGCGACGCGCCAAAGTGATTCAATAAATGACTCAGCGCCGGGCTCATCGCGTGATTGTACTCTGGGCTGACCATCACGTAGCCGTCTGCCCGGTCGATTTTCGTTGCCAGGGCATCCAACTCATCCGGTACGGTGGAGGCAGAGTAGGCAAAATGCGGTTTGAACGGACCGCTCAGATCGAGTGCGAGCGGGTCAATGATCTCCGCCGTCGTATCGCGCTGAGCGCTGAGTAAGCGCAAGCACGCCCTGGCTACCCGCTCGCCCAGGCGGGCGGGTGCGGGAGGCGTTGACGTTCTGGTCGAGCCGAGAAAAATCAAATAGTGCGCCATCAAGCAGGCTCCTTAAGCATGAGTAGGGAAGTGCTGGCGCGTGTTATTGGCAATGCGCACCAGGGCCAGCATCAGCGGGACTTCTACCAGTACACCCACCACCGTAGCTAGCGCAGCGCCCGACTGAAGGCCGAACAGCGCGATGGCGGCAGCCACGGCAAGCTCGAAAAAGTTGCTGGCACCAATCATCGCCCCAGGTGCAGCAATAGGGTGCGGTACGCGCCACGCTTTTGCCCAGCCATAGGCAACGAAGAAGATCAAAAACGTCTGCAGAATTAGTGGAACGGCGATCAGTACGATATGCAGCGGATTGACGAGAATGACATCGCCCTGAAACGCGAACAGCAGGACCAGCGTAATGATCAGACCCATCGGCGTGACTGGGCCAATGCGCTTCATAAAGACGTTGTCGTACCACTGGGCACCGCGCTTAGCGATAAGGGTTTTCCGCGTGAGGTAGCCTGCCGCTAGAGGAATGACGATGTAGAGCACTACCGACAGCAGGACCGTATCCCAGGGTACCTGAATATTAGAGATGCCCAGCAGCAAGACCACGATCGGCGCAAAGGCAAACAGCATAATCAGGTCATTGAGCGCCACTTGCACTAGCGTGTAGGCTGCGTCGCCACGGGTCAGATAGCTCCAGACGAAGACCATCGCGGTGCAGGGCGCCGCACCCAGCAAGATGGCTCCCGCGAGGTATTGGCTGGCTAGGTCATCCGATATCCAAGGTTTAAATATCACCATGAAAAACAGCCATGCCAGGGCAAACATGGTGAAGGGTTTGATGAGCCAGTTTACCGTGGTGGTGATGGCCAGCCCCTTCGGCTGACGGCGAACGCCAGCAATGGCGCTAAAGTCAATTTGCGCCATCATCGGAAAAATCATCGCCCAGATCAGTACCGCAATCGGGATCGATACCTGTGCGTACTCAAAACGTGACAATGCCTCGGGAATGGCCGGTGCCCACTGTCCGAGCGCAATCCCCGCCAAAATTGCAGCGGCGACCCAAAGCGACAAGTAGCGCTCGAAAAGCCCCATATCGGCACTGCTGGGGGCTGCTTGCTCCTGATGTGACATGCTCGCTCCTTGATTAGATGGCCCGCTGGTTAACGCGCTTGGAGAGTTCTTCGGCGCTCTCTTTACGCTCTGAGTATCGATCCGTGAGCAGCTCGCTGCGCTCTCGTACTAGTAAGGTGAATTTCACGAGTTCTTCCATGACATCCACGATGCGGTCGTAAAACGACGACGGCTTCATACGGTCGTTCTCATCGAACTCCATGAAGGCTTTGGGCACGGAGGATTGATTGGGGATCGTCACCATGCGCATCCAGCGGCCCAAAATGCGCAGCTGGTTCACCGTGTTAAAAGATTGTGAACCACCGCAGACCTGCATCACGGCCAGGGTTTTGCCTTGGGTAGGGCGTACGCCACCAAGCGCTAGGGGAATCCAGTCGATTTGGGCTTTCATGATGCCCGTCATCGCTCCGTGACGCTCCGGCGAGCACCACACCATCCCGTCTGCCCACTGCGCCAGTGAGCGTAGCTCTTCCACCTTGGGGTGGCTGGCATCCTCGGCATCTGGGAGAGGCAGGCCGCGCGGATTAAAAATGTGTGTTTCAGCGCCCATGGCATTTAGCAGGCGGGCGGCTTCTTCGACCGCTAAGCGGCTAAACGAGCGCTCACGAAGAGAGCCGTATAGCAGTAGCACCCTGGGGGCGGGAAGCGAGGAGGGCGGTAACCCCAATGATTCGAGGCTAGGGGTTTGAAAGCACTCACGGGCGAGATTGGGTAACTCCTCAAACAGGGCCATGGGGGCTCCTTGGTCGACAATCGATAGGTGGCTTTCATGATATATGTTTTTTCGTATATTTCTAGCCGCCTGTCTGGGTTGCAATATCTCCGTCATCATCGGGGCGTATGGTGACGATGTAAAATTAAATAAGAGGTTGTTGAATTATGTCGAAGCGTCGCGTGCTCTTTCTCTGCAATGCCAACTCTGCGCGCTCTCTCATGGGGGAGGTGCTACTTCGCCATATGGCCGGTGATCGCTTCGAATCCTTCAGTGCGGGCTCGGAACCTGATGAGCCCCATGCGTTAACCCTTGAAGCCTTGAAAAAACAGGGTCTTTCGACAGAGGGGCTGCACAGTAAGTCGCTGGATCAATTCGAGAACGACACGTTCGACGTGGTGATCGTACTGTGTGACAAAGCCCAGCAGGCGTGCCGGGAGTGGCAAGGAAAGGCTGACGAGATTTTATTCTGGGACATCCGTGACCCTCGTCTGATGAGTAAGTTGGATGCTTACGAGCAGGCGCTGTTCGAGATCCGCCACCGTTTACAGCTGTGGCTACCGCTACAAAAAAGCTGATCATTCCTATCTCGACGGAGTGCACCATGAAATTCATCAATAACTTAAGCGTCAAAGCAAGCTGGACGCTGGTACTCGTGACCTTTACCTGCTTGGTGCTAGCCATCGGCGG
Organism: Halomonas meridiana; assembly: GCF_009846525.1. Taxonomy (NCBI): domain Bacteria; kingdom Pseudomonadati; phylum Pseudomonadota; class Gammaproteobacteria; order Oceanospirillales; family Halomonadaceae; genus Vreelandella; species Vreelandella aquamarina. The sequence continues at coordinate 1,386,446 of NZ_CP024621.1, forward strand.
CTTGGGTCTGTTTGCCAACCAATTTGGGCGCGATGCGTTTACATCGATGCAGCAGCGTGACATGGCCCAGGTGCGTGAGCTGAACAGTGCTTACACGCAGCTACTGCGTGCCCGGGTACAGATGAATCGGGCGGCGGAGTTGATTCGCACGCCGTCGTTCGATCGTCCCGAGCCGCTGCTGGAAGAAGCGGAACGACTGCTGGCTTCGGCGTCCACGCACTTTGATGCTTTCGAGGCGAGCTTCCCAGAGGGGGAGTTGCCGGATCTAGTCGGGCAATTGTCTAACGATTTCCAATCCCTGGTGAATAACAACCTCAACCTGCAGATGATGATGCTGGAAGAGCGCGACGTGCGCGGCTTTTTATCTGGCGAGTCGCGGGTCGATGACAGTAGCCAACAGTTCGTCAATACGGCGGAAGCCTTCTACGGCTACTCGGTAGCGCGCGGTGCTGGTCTGTCCGAACGCTTCGAAAACGTCTCATCGTTGCTGTTCATGGGTGTGATCGGAGTCGTCGTCCTGGCACTGCTGGTGGTGGGGGTCGTGGTATGGGGCGTGCGTCGTAACGTACTGCGTCCACTGCGCGTCATCACTCAGCACTTCAAACGTATTGCTAAAGGTGATTTATCCTCTCCGGTGGAAGCGCACGCCAATAATGAAATTGGCCTGCTCTTTACCGAGCTGGCGAATATGCAGCGCTCGCTGACCACGACTGTGAATCAGCTCAATAACAGTAGCCAGCAGGTCTATACCGATAGCCAAGCCATGGCGACACAAAGCCAGCAGCTGGCTGGCCAAACCGACTCTCAGGTGTCGGCACTGCAACAAATGGCCGCCAGCCTCGAACAGCTCACCGCCACGGTCAATCAGAATGCGGAAAGTGCTGCCCACGTCAATCGCTCGACCACTGACGTGTCTCACAAGGCGCAGCAGGGAGATGAGGTCATTTCCCAGTTCATCGCCACCATGCGGTCGATCAACCAGCACTCCGAAGAAATCCAAACCATCATTACCGTGATCGAAAGCATTGCTTTCCAAACCAATATTTTGGCATTGAACGCGTCGGTCGAGGCCGCTCGCGCCGGTGAGCATGGTCGCGGCTTTGCGGTCGTCGCCAGCGAAGTGCGAGCGCTCGCCACGCGCAGTGCCGATGCCGCCCACGATATTCGTGCGCGCATCGAGGCATCCCGCAAGAGCGTCGAAGAGGGGAGTGAACTGTCTCAGCAGGCGGGTGAGCACACGCGGGCCATCATGCAGGCGGCGACCGAAGTCGAGCACTTGATGGCACAAATGGCCAAAGCGTCCGAGGAGCAGCGGCGCGGTATCGAAGAGGTCAACGTGGCGGTCACGCAGATCGATGCGACGACGCAAGACACGATGCGGTTGGTGAATCAAACGGCGCAGAGTGCCGAAGGGCTGACACAGGAAGCGCTGCAGATGCGTGAATATGCAGGGCAGTTCCAAATAGCCGAAGGTATTGACAGTGCTGAGGCCGGCGAGGAGTCGGTGGAAGAGTCGCAGCCTCTAGAGCAGTTGGATTGGCAGGCCATGGCTAGCGCTGAATCGGAGGATCGTGACTATAAGGACGATATGCGCGCCCTGGCATAAAGCAAAGCCAAGGCACGCGATGGGCGAGCTGTTGGGCGTTTAATCCATCAGCTCAACGGCAACGGCGGTGGCTTCTCCACCGCCAATGCAGAGGCTGGCAATACCGCGTTTTCCTCCCTTGGCGCGTAGAGCATGGATCAGCGTAGCGATGATCCGCGATCCCGTGGAGCCCACCGGGTGGCCTTGAGCGCAAGCACCGCCAAAGACGTTCACTTTGTCATGGGGCAAGCCTAGGTCGTCCATGGCCATGAGCGTCACGACGGCAAAGGCTTCATTGATTTCGAACAAGTCGACATCGTTGACGCCCCAGCCCAGCTTTTTCATCAGTTTATCGATGGCACCCACCGGCGCAATGGTGAATTCGCTTGGGTGGCGCGAGTGTGTCGCATGCCCCAGCATTTTTGCCAATGGTTTAACGCCATGGCGCTGCGCGGCTGCATGGCTTGCCAAAATGAGTGCCGACGCGCCATCGGAGATGGAGCTAGCGTTGGCTGCGGTGATGGTGCCATCTTTGGCAAACGCAGGGCGCAGCTGCCGTATCTTGTCTAGCTTGGCTTGAAAGGGTTGCTCATCGTGGGAAACGATCGTCTCACCCTGGCGCGTCGTCACCGTGACTGGCGCCATTTCGGCGTCCAAGTCGCCGTTGTTGGTGGCGGCCATCGCCCGCTCTAAGGACGCAATGGCGAAATCATCCAGCCGCTCGCGCGTATAGCCCCTTTCTGTGGCTACTTCTTGGGCAAAAACGCCCATTAGCTTGCCCGTTTCGGCGTCTTCCAAACCGTCCAAGAACATGTGGTCTTTCAGCTCGCCGTGGCCCAGGCGGTAGCCGCTGCGCGCTTTGGTCAGCACGTGGGGAGCGTTCGACATCGACTCCATGCCGCCTGCCAGCAGAATGTCGCCGGTGCCTGCTTTGATCAAATCATGCGCAAGCATGGCTGCTTTCATCCCCGAGCCACAGAGCTTATTGATGGTCGTGGCACCGTTGGCATCTGGAATGCCTGCCTGGCGCATCGCCTGGCGGGCAGGGCCTTGTTTGACACCAGCAGGCAGCACGCAGCCCATGATGCCCTCTTCGATGGAGGCGGCATCGATACCTGCGCGCTCGATGGCAGCGCGGATCGCCACGGCGGCAAGTTCAGGGGCGCTCATACTGGAAAGGCTGCCCATCATGCCGCCCATCGGGGTGCGAGCGGCGGATAAAAAGACGACGTCGGTAGCGCTACTCATTGTCTATCTCCTGATAGATTTTTTGTGATTATCGGGCTGAGTGTTTAGCGATGCGTTGACCCGTTCGCGGGGCTGTGGTCTTCTCCTACGTAACCAAGCAAGCGCTAGTGTAAATGACATGAATGTAATGAATGCATCTCCTCGCCGCAAGGAATTGACGCGCTTAGCAGCTCAGCTATTCGTCCAAGAGGGCTTTGATCGCACCACGGTGCGCATGCTGGCCCAGGAAATGGGCATCAAATCCGGCAGCCTGTTTCATCACTTCAAAGACAAGCAGGAAATTTTGGCGGCCGTGATCGAGGAGGGCACCCAAAATGCGCTTGGCATTGCAAAAGCCGCGCTGCAGTCTTGCCCTAACAATGCGGAGGCACGGCTTCATGCCATGGCAAGAGCCCACCTGGAAACGCTCTTTACCGATCGCAACGCCCACGTGGTGGCGCTGTTCGAGTGGCGACGGTTAGACCCCGCTGCCAGCGCGCATCTGAGCCATCTGCGTGATGCATACGAGGGGCTATGGGTCGAAGTGATCGATGATGCCCTAGCGGCAGGGCTAATTCATGGTGACCGCTTTCTCGTCTCTCGCTTCATTCTGGGCGCGTTGAACTGGACCGTCCGCTGGTATGACCCTAACGGCCCGCGTACGCCCGATGAACTTGCCGATGAGTTAGTGGCCATGATCCTCTCCCGCTAAGGCGTGATGGCTCCTCTTCTCAATCGACCAACGTCTAACCTTATTGCATCGCTTGTGGCTTGCGCTCTTGAGTAAATGCTTTTAGCGTTGGTCTATCGGCAGGTTTCCGTTAACGTAAACGCACAATAACAGCAATGCGATGAAGAAGCCTGCCTGTCCGAGTGCTCACGACCAACAACACAAGAGAGCCGTCATGACAGCCACCCCCACGTCACTCCCCCCGTATTCGACTTTTCTAGAGAGCTTTTCGGTGGATAGCGTCGTCGCCAAGCTAGACGATCATCAAGATGGGTATTTGAATGCCTTTGAGGCCTGCTGTGGCCGACATGTCCGCCAAGGGCGGGGCGATGTCATCGCACTGGTACATGAAGATACCCAGGGCGTCATCCATTCGCTGACCTACGCCGAGCTGGATCAGCAGAGCGGTCAATTAGCTGGCTGGTTCCAACACCAAGGGCTGGGTGAGGGCGATCGAATTGCCTGCATGTTGCCCCGTTCGGTCAATTTGCTGATTACCGTGCTGGCAACCTGGCGCATTGGGGCCGTCTACCAGCCGCTGTTCACTGCGTTTGGGCCGGACGCCGTGGATTATCGGCTTAGCCGAGCAGACACCAAGCTGGTGATTACCGATCGCGTAAATCGCTATAAATTCGATGGTTTGAGCCAGTGCCCACCAGTATTGGCGGTGGGCGGCGCAACCCGAGAGCACCCCAATGACCACGACTGGCAGGCTGCGTTGACGTATACGTCAATGAGCGACAGGCCGCCTAGATTGTCGCCGGATAAACCGTTTCTACAGATGTTTACTTCGGGCACGGTGGGAAAGCCCAAAGGTGTCGCCGTGCCGCTGTCGGGTATGACCGCATTTGCGCTCTATATGGAGTTGGCGGTCGATCTGCGTGAGGATGACCGGTTCTGGAACATGGCAGATCCAGGCTGGGCCTACGGTCTCTATTACGCTATTGCAGGGCCAATGCTCTTGGGCGTTACCACGCACTTTTGCGAGGCTGGTTTTAGTGCTGAGGGCGCGTTGGCCTTTATGACACGTCATCGCATTACCAACTTCGCGGCGGCACCTACGGCTTACCGATTGATGAAAGCGTCAGGCCTGTTTGACGACGCTCATCAAACGTTGACGCTGCGAGCAGCCAGCTCTGCAGGGGAGCCGCTCAACACCGAGGTCGTCACCTGGGTCGAAAAATCCTTGGGTTGCCCGGTCATGGATCATTATGGCCAAACGGAAACCGGAATGACCTGTAATAACCACCACTCTCTCGAGCACCCTAAGCATGTGGGGGCCATGGGCGTTCCTATGCCGGGCTACCGTCTGGCCATTCTCGATGCGGAATACAATGAGCTGCCACCCGGTGAGCCCGGTGTGCTGGCGGTGGATATCAAGAACTCACCCGCTCACTTTTTCCAAGGCTATACCTGGCAGGAGAAAGACCCCTTCGTTAATGGCTACTACCTGACCGGCGATGTGGTGATTCGTAATGAGGATGGTTCGTTCCAGTTTGCAGGCCGTGACGATGACATCATCACGACTGCAGGGTATCGGGTAGGCCCGACAGACGTTGAAAATAGCGTGATGACACATCCAGCGGTGGCGGAATCTGCGGCGGTGGGGCAGCCAGACGAGATTCGTGGCGAAGTGATCAAATCCTATATCGTACTGCGCGATGGTTACGAGCCGAGTGATGCCCTGGCCGAAGAAATTCGCCAGCAGGTGCGCGAACGGCTCTCTACTCACGCTTTCCCTAGGGTGATTGAGTTTGTCGATGAGCTACCTAAAACACCCAGCGGCAAGATTCAGCGCTTTAAGTTACGTGCTCAAGCGGCAGAGCAAGTACGTCATCACTCATAATTCATAGGACATGTGCCATGCAGGTAAAGGATCGTACGTTTTTGATCACCGGGGCTGCCTCAGGTCTTGGTGCGGCCACGGCAGAACGGCTGGTAAGCGCTGGCGCCAATGTGCTGCTGTGCGATATGAGTGATCGCGTGTCGAATTTAGCAGAACAGCTGGGTGTTCAGGCCAAAGCCTGTGTCGCTGATATTACCTCTGCCACCGATATGCAGCAGGCGATAGATAGGGCGGTGGCGTTGGGTGGCGAAAGCGGGCTTTCTGGCGTGGTTCACTGTGCGGGTGTGGTGAGCGTCGCCAAGCTAGTGGATCGAGAAGGCAACCCCGCCGATCTTGATAGCTATGCGCGCACGGTCCATATCAACTTAGTCGGCACTTTTAATGTGATGCGGCTCGCGGCCGCTGCGATGGCTAAAAACCCGCCGGGTGATAGCGGTGAGCGTGGTGTGATTATCAACACAGCGTCTATTGCGGCGTTCGATGGGCAGGTGGGGCAGTGTGCCTACAGCGCCTCTAAGGCGGGGGTCGTGGGAATGAGCCTGCCAGCGGCGAGAGAACTGTCCCGACATGCCATTCGCGTCATGGCCATTGCGCCTGGGGTATTTGAAACGCCGATGATGAGTGAAATCCCTGACGAGGCTGCACAGGCGTTAGCTGCTGCCGTGCCTTTCCCCAAGCGTTTGGGTAAGCCTGAGGAGTTTGCACGGCTAGCAGAGCAGATCATTACCAACCCCATGCTTAATGGAGAGGTAATTCGTTTGGACGGCGGTATCCGAATGCAATAACAGCTTTCAAGTAAGTCTTTCTGGTTAGCCTGCTCGAGGTTTTGAGCAGGCTTTTTTGTATTTAAGAACAAGGGTTTATATAAGTGGCTACCAAAGTAGTAGCGCCTTTGGAGGTTTAATTCAAACGACTGCTTGACTGTGTCGAGCGTGCGCGCTAATTTTCAAACATGTGTTTGAAAGGCGTTGGTGAAGCCCACCCCTTTCAGCCCCCTGTTTAGGAGAAGTGACATGCCCAGCTATCAAGCCCCTCTGCGCGACATGCGTTTCGTGATGGACGAAATGTTTGATTACCCAAGCCACTACGCGGCGCTTCCCCATGGTGATGAAGCGTCTCCTGATGTCGTAGGGGCGATTTTGGAAGAGGGCGCGCGCTTTGCTCGCGAAGTGTTGCTGCCACTCAATCAGAGTGGGGATGAAGAGGGGTGTTTGCTGGAGGGCGGAGAGGTCAAAGCGCCCAAAGGGTTTAAAGAAGCCTATCAGCAGTATGTTGAAGGCGGCTGGCCGAGCTTGGCGGCAGATCCTGAACAGGGTGGTCAGGGCCTTCCTCATTCGCTGGCGATGATGCTTTCCGAAATGATCTGCGCCACCAACCTAGCGTGGGGAATGTACCCGGGCCTGTCACACGGCGCGGCGGATGCGCTGCGTCATCACGGTACCGACGAGCAGAAGGCGACATACCTCACCAAGCTGGTAGAGGGTGTTTGGACGGGCACTATGTGCTTGACGGAGCCACACTGCGGTACTGACCTTGGTTTAATTAAGACTCGTGCGGTGCCCGCTGAAGGTGATGCTTACCAAATTACGGGCACCAAGATTTTCATCTCAGCCGGTGAGCACAATCTTGCTGAGAACATTGTGCATCTCGTGCTGGCCAAGCTGCCGGATGCCCCTGAAGGCTCTAAAGGTATTTCGCTATTCGTGGTGCCCAAGTTTCTGCCGGACGCTGCGGGTAATCCAGGCGAGCGCAATGGCGTCAGCTGTGGTTCGCTTGAGCACAAAATGGGTATCCATGGTAATGCCACCTGCGTTATGAACTTTGACGGCGCAACGGGTTACCTAGTGGGCGCGCCCAACAAAGGCCTGGCCTGCATGTTCACCATGATGAACGCTGCTCGCCTAGGCGTGGGTATCCAAGGCTTAGGGTTGATGGAGGCTAGCTTCCAAAACTCGCTAAGTTATGCCCGTGACCGCTTACAGATGCGCGGGCTGTCGGGTGTCCAAGCGCCCGACAAAGTTGCTGATCCCATCATCGTGCATCCTGATGTACGCCGTATGTTGCTCACTCAAAAAGCCTTTGCCGAAGGCGGCCGCATGCTGGTGCTGTACACCGCTCAAATGCTGGATATTGTTGAGCACGGTGCGTCGGGGGCAGAGAAAGAGCGAGCGGAGACGCTGCTCGGTCTATTAACACCCATCGTTAAAGCTTTCCTGACGGAAGTGGGCTTCGAGTGTACCAATGAAGGCGTGCAGGTTTTTGGTGGCCACGGCTTTATTAAAGAGTGGGGCATGGAGCAACTGGTGCGCGATGCGCGCATCACACGCCTCTATGAAGGTACGACCGGTATTCAAGCGCTTGATCTGCTGGGGCGCAAAGTGCTGATGAGTCAAGGTGAGTCGCTGAAAGTATTCACCAAAGAGATTCACAAGTTCTGCAAAGCAGAAGCGGATAACTCCGCATTGAAAGAGTTTATTGAGCCGCTGGCTAAGCTGAACGCCGAGTGGGGCGAGCTCACCATGGGTATCGGTATGAAAGCGATGCAGGACCGTGAAGAGGTAGGAGCTGCCAGCGTCGATTACTTGATGTACTCAGGCTACGTGACGGTTGCTTACCTGTTCGCACGTGCGGCCAAGCAGGCCGCCGCCTCCCAAGACGGCGATGATGCTGCTTTCTATCAGGCAAAGCTGAATACCGCGCGGTTCTATTACCAGCGCTTGTTACCGCGCACTAAAGCGCACGCTGCCATGATTCAAGCAGGGGCGGGCAGCTTGATGGCCATCTCAAGCGACGATTTTGGCCTGGGCTTCGAGATTTAAGCCTAGGCGTTTACCAGGCACTCTCTGGTCAGGGTACTGATCGGTGGTTTGCGGCAGACTTGCTTTTGGCATCGTCTGCCGCTTTTTTTACAAAACCCTCTTGCCAACCCGGCTTCGAATCCGTAAAGTACGCATCCGCTGCCGGGGACGCCAAGCGTTACCAGCGGTGGATGAGGTTAAAAACCTCTGGTTTGTCAGGAAGTTAGAGCCGTCTCGTTATTGATTGGATCGCTCGCTTCGCTCGCTGAAAACAGCGGTTGACAAAACACCACGGAATGCGTAGAATACGCCTTCCTCGCTGAGGCAACACGGTTCAGGTCATCGAGCCGGCGCAGCGAAACAGCTCTTTAACAATTTGATCAGGTAATTCATGTGGGCGCTTGCCGATGAGGGTGAATCATCACCTATTATCAAGGCAAGCGACTCGTCAAATAGGCTTCGGCCTAATGAATGAATTCGTTTGACCCTTGAGCCAAGTTTGGTTCGCTTCTGTGGCCTCGGTCACAGGCAAGAACCGCATTGATCTTAAACTGAAGAGTTTGATCATGGCTCAGATTGAACGCTGGCGGCAGGCCTAACACATGCAAGTCGAGCGGTAACAGATCCAGCTTGCTGGATGCTGACGAGCGGCGGACGGGTGAGTAATGCATAGGAATCTGCCCGATAGTGGGGGATAACCTGGGGAAACCCAGGCTAATACCGCATACGTCCTACGGGAGAAAGGGGGCTTCGGCTCCCGCTATCGGATGAGCCTATGTCGGATTAGCTAGTTGGTGAGGTAAAGGCTCACCAAGGCAACGATCCGTAGCTGGTCTGAGAGGATGATCAGCCACATCGGGACTGAGACACGGCCCGAACTCCTACGGGAGGCAGCAGTGGGGAATATTGGACAATGGGGGCAACCCTGATCCAGCCATGCCGCGTGTGTGAAGAAGGCCCTCGGGTTGTAAAGCACTTTCAGCGAGGAAGAACGCCTAGCGGTTAATACCCGCTAGGAAAGACATCACTCGCAGAAGAAGCACCGGCTAACTCCGTGCCAGCAGCCGCGGTAATACGGAGGGTGCAAGCGTTAATCGGAATTACTGGGCGTAAAGCGCGCGTAGGTGGCTTGATAAGCCGGTTGTGAAAGCCCCGGGCTCAACCTGGGAACGGCATCCGGAACTGTCAAGCTAGAGTGCAGGAGAGGAAGGTAGAATTCCCGGTGTAGCGGTGAAATGCGTAGAGATCGGGAGGAATACCAGTGGCGAAGGCGGCCTTCTGGACTGACACTGACACTGAGGTGCGAAAGCGTGGGTAGCAAACAGGATTAGATACCCTGGTAGTCCACGCCGTAAACGATGTCGACCAGCCGTTGGGTGCCTAGCGCACTTTGTGGCGAAGTTAACGCGATAAGTCGACCGCCTGGGGAGTACGGCCGCAAGGTTAAAACTCAAATGAATTGACGGGGGCCCGCACAAGCGGTGGAGCATGTGGTTTAATTCGATGCAACGCGAAGAACCTTACCTACTCTTGACATCCTGCGAATTCGGTAGAGATACCTTAGTGCCTTCGGGAACGCAGAGACAGGTGCTGCATGGCTGTCGTCAGCTCGTGTTGTGAAATGTTGGGTTAAGTCCCGTAACGAGCGCAACCCTTGTCCTTATTTGCCAGCGCGTAATGGCGGGAACTCTAAGGAGACTGCCGGTGACAAACCGGAGGAAGGTGGGGACGACGTCAAGTCATCATGGCCCTTACGAGTAGGGCTACACACGTGCTACAATGGTCGGTACAAAGGGTTGCGAGCTCGCGAGAGTCAGCCAATCCCGAAAAGCCGATCTCAGTCCGGATCGGAGTCTGCAACTCGACTCCGTGAAGTCGGAATCGCTAGTAATCGTAGATCAGAATGCTACGGTGAATACGTTCCCGGGCCTTGTACACACCGCCCGTCACACCATGGGAGTGGACTGCACCAGAAGTGGTTAGCCTAACGCAAGAGGGCGATCACCACGGTGTGGTTCATGACTGGGGTGAAGTCGTAACAAGGTAGCCGTAGGGGAACCTGCGGCTGGATCACCTCCTTAAACGATGTCTTCCCCTCGCGGTAAGCGCTCACAATGAATTACCTGATCAGAATGCTGTTGTTACGCAGTGATAAGCGCTGTTTTTACGTTAAAAAAAAGAAAAGGTCTTTCTTTTCCTTTTAAAGTGAAAAAAGCATCCGCTTATCACTGCGCATAGCAGTCGCTCTTTAACAATGTATATCATGCTGACATGAACGTTTGTTGAAACGTTCATACGTAATTGTTAAGTGATACGTCTCAAGCGTATCCGGCAATCGTTATCATTGCGAGATACCAGACCCCTTCGGGTTATAGGGTCAAGCAATGAAGCGCACACGGTGGATGCCTAGGCAGCCAGAGGCGATGAAAGACGTGGTAGCCTGCGATAAGGTTCGGTGAGGTGGCAAACGACCTGTGACCCGGACATCTCTGAATGGGGAAACCCACTCAGCATAAGCTGAGTATCCTACGCTGAATACATAGGCGTAGGAGGCGAACCAGGGGAACTGAAACATCTAAGTACCCTGAGGAAAAGAAATCAACCGAGATTCCCCTAGTAGCGGCGAGCGAACGGGGACCAGCCCTTAAGCATGTGACTGATTAGGCGAATACGCTGGGAAGCGTGGCCATAGTGGGTGATAGCCCCGTAGCCGAAAATCTGATCATGTGAAATCGAGTAGGTCGGGGCACGAGAAACCTTGACTGAAGACGGGGGGACCATCCTCCAAGGCTAAATACTCCTGGCTGACCGATAGTGAACCAGTACCGTGAGGGAAAGGCGAAAAGAACCCCGGAGAGGGGAGTGAAATAGATCCTGAAACCGTGTGCGTACAAGCAGTAGGAGCGGACTTGTTCCGTGACTGCGTACCTTTTGTATAATGGGTCAGCGACTTATATTCAGTGGCGAGGTTAACCGTATAGGGGAGCCGTAGGGAAACCGAGTCTTAACTGGGCGACACAGTCGCTGGATATAGACCCGAAACCGAGCGATCTATCCATGAGCAGGGTGAAGATTGAGTAACATCAATTGGAGGCCCGAACCAGGATCTGTTGAAAAAGATTTGGATGACTTGTGGATCGGAGTGAAAGGCTAATCAAGCTCGGAGATAGCTGGTTCTCCTCGAAAGCTATTTAGGTAGCGCCTCACGTATCACCGCCGGGGGTAGAGCACTGTTTCGGCTAGGGGGTCATCCCGACTTACCAACCCGAGGCAAACTCCGAATACCGGTGAGTGCCAGCGTGGGAGACACACGGCGGGTGCTAACGTCCGTCGTGAAAAGGGAAACAACCCAGACCGTCAGCTAAGGTCCCCAAATCCTGGTTAAGTGGGAAACGATGTGGGAAGGCTCAGACAGCTAGGAGGTTGGCTTAGAAGCAGCCATCCTTTAAAGAAAGCGTAATAGCTCACTAGTCGAGTCGGCCTGCGCGGAAGATGTAACGGGGCTAAACCAGGTACCGAAGCTACGGGTTCATCCTCTGGATGAGCGGTAGAGGAGCGTCGTGTAAGCCAATGAAGGTGTGTTGAGAAGCATGCTGGAGGTATCACGAGTGCGAATGCTGACATGAGTAACGATAAAGGGAGTGAAAAACTCCCTCGCCGGAAGACCAAGGGTTTCTGTTCGACGCTAATCGGAGCAGAGTGAGTCGGCCCCTAAGGCGAGGCCGAAAGGCGTAGTCGATGGGAAACGGGTCAATATTCCCGTACCGGACATGATTGCGATGGGGGGACGGAGAAGGCTAGGTGAGCCAGGCGTTGGTTGTCCTGGTGAAAGTGAGTAGGCTGGTGTCTTAGGTAAATCCGGGACGCTAAGGCCGAGACACGAAACGAACGGACCACGGTCCGGAAGTCATTGATGCCACGCTTCCAGGAAAAGCCTCTAAGCTTCAGATCATGTGCGACCGTACCCCAAACCGACACAGGTGGTCAGGGTGAGAATCCCAAGGCGCTTGAGAGAACTCGGGTGAAGGAACTAGGCAAAATGGTGCCGTAACTTCGGGAGAAGGCACGCCGGCGTAGGGTAATGGGACTTGCTCCCCGAGCCCGAACCGGTCGAAGATACCAGGTGGCTGCAACTGTTTAGTAAAAACACAGCACTCTGCTAACGCGCAAGCGGACGTATAGGGTGTGACGCCTGCCCGGTGCCGGAAGGTTAAGTGATGGTGTTAGGCCTCGGCCGAAGCTCTTGATCGAAGCCCCGGTAAACGGCGGCCGTAACTATAACGGTCCTAAGGTAGCGAAATTCCTTGTCGGGTAAGTTCCGACCTGCACGAATGGCGTAATGATGGCCACGCTGTCTCCACCCGAGACTCAGTGAAATTGAAATCGCCGTGAAGATGCGGTGTACCCGCGGCTAGACGGAAAGACCCCGTGAACCTTTACTATAGCTTCACACTGGACGCTGATGTTGCCTGTGTAGGATAGCTGGGAGGCTTTGAAACCCGGACGCCAGTTCGGGTGGAGCCAACCTTGAAATACCAGCCTGGCATCATTGGCGTTCTCACTCAGGTCCGTTATCCGGATCGAGGACAGTGTGTGGTGGGTAGTTTGACTGGGGCGGTCTCCTCCCAAAGCGTAACGGAGGAGCACGAAGGTACCCTCAGCACGGTCGGACATCGTGCAATGAGTGCAAGAGCATAAGGGTGCTTGACTGCGAGACAGACACGTCGAGCAGGTGCGAAAGCAGGTTCTAGTGATCCGGTGGTTCTGTATGGAAGGGCCATCGCTCAACGGATAAAAGGTACTCCGGGGATAACAGGCTGATACCGCCCAAGAGTTCACATCGACGGCGGTGTTTGGCACCTCGATGTCGGCTCATCACATCCTGGGGCTGAAGTCGGTCCCAAGGGTATGGCTGTTCGCCATTTAAAGTGGTACGCGAGCTGGGTTTAGAACGTCGTGAGACAGTTCGGTCCCTATCTGCCGTGGGCGTTGGATGTTTGAGAAGAGCTGCTCCTAGTACGAGAGGACCGGAGTGGACGACCCTCTGGTGTTCCGGTTGTCACGCCAGTGGCATTGCCGGGTAGCTATGGTCGGACGGGATAACCGCTGAAAGCATCTAAGCGGGAAGCCCCCTTCAAGATGAGACATCCCTGAGGCCTAGAGCCTCCTAAAGGGCCCAGCGAGACCAGCTGGTTGATAGGCACGGTGTGGAAGCGCTGCAAGGCGTTGAGCTAACGTGTACTAATGGCCCGTGAGGCTTGACCCTATAACACCCAAGGGGTCTGGTCGCAGTGATAACGATCGAGTGTAAACGCACTCAGAAAACCGGATACGCATCCGCCAGCCAAGGCGCTGACGGACAAGAGACGATCACACAACACTCAGCATGATATGCATTACCTGTTACGCCTGACGACCATAGCACGCGTGAACCACCTGATCCCTTGCCGAACTCAGAAGTGAAACCGCTTAGCGCCGATGGTAGTGTGGGGTCTCCCCATGCGAGAGTAGGTCATCGTCAGGCACTTATACCGCAAAGAACCCAGCCAAACGGCTGGGTTCTTTGTTGCGCGCTCGAAAGCGCGCCATGACCAGCCCCGGGCACCCTGTGCTCGGGGCTTTTGGGTTGTGTGGTCTCTGGAAAACGCGGGAGGGAAACGAAAAAGCCGCTTATCAGAACAGAAGCGGCTTAGGAAGCGCGGTACGAATTAGCGGTGGTACTGCTTTTCGCGTTCAGGTTGCCAGAGAATCGCGTCTACTCGTAAATGTGCGTTTTGCTGGTTGGGTAGAGGCCAGTCGATGGTGTCGCCTACTTTAAGCCCTAGCAGGCTGGCACCAATGGGCGCCATGATCGAAATGGCGTCTTTCGTCGTGCCGAGCGAGTGCGGATACACCAGCGTACGCACCATCTGTTGATTGCGAGTGAGGTCAGTGAACTGAATTTGACTGTTCATACTGACGACGTTATCGGGAATTTCTTCAGGATCGACCACTTCTCCGCGACTGAGCTCCTCTTGTAAAAGCTCAGCCACCATTTGATCCTTGTCGGTGGCGTTATCGATCAAGCGCTGCAGACGATCTGCGTCGAGCCGATTGATCAAAAGGGGAGGACGCTGCCCCATGATGCTCTCCTTGGCAAACGCGGCCGGACGAGACGGCGCGCGCTGTTAGTCAAATGGTGCTGTCCGGCATAAAAAAAGCCCCTCCATGAAGGAAGGACTCGAGATACCGTCCGAATAGTGTACGACACTTCTAATGAAAAGACGACGCGCTTAGAGTGACTCGCGCAAAGTGCTATGATGCAGGCCGCCGCGTGAGCAAGTATGTGATATCGCGTTTATGGGTTGCAGATTATGTTGAGGTGAAAGGTGAGTGATACGGTACCCATGTCATGGCTTGTTTACTGCCGGCCCGGGTTTGAAAACGATGCGTTGGCTGAAATGCAGCACCATGCGCAGCAGCTGGGCGTGCCCTGTGAACCGGTGCGGGGTGAAGGCTGGGTAAGTGTCACGCGCCAAGACGGAGAAGCCATTAACGATTTACATCGTCAGGCTGCCTTCAAGCGACTCATATTCGCCAGACAAAGTTTAGCGGCACTGCCTGCGTTGACGCTATCTCGGGATGACCGCCTCACGGCCATTCTCGAACAGATCAAAGCAAGCCGTTGGAGTTTCGAAGAGATCTGGCATGAAACGCCGGATACGAACGAAGGGAAAGCCTTAGCGGGCTTGATCAAGGCGTTGACCAAGCCCCTACAGAGCATGCTGAAGAAAAGAGGCGCACTGCGTGGCAAGGCGGGTGGGCGTCGCTTGCACGTGTTTTGGACGGATGGTGACCGGGTTCAGTTAGGGATGAGTTTTCCCGATAACCGCAGCGAGTTAATCAATGGCATTCGTCGGCTGCGCTTTCCTTCTCGTGCGCCCAGTCGTTCGACATTGAAGTTAGAGGAGGCTTGGCACGAGTTCATCCCTCGCGACGAGTGGGAAGAGCGTTTAGCCGCACACATGCAGGCGGCAGATTTGGGGGCAGCTCCGGGCGGCTGGACATGGCAACTGGTACAGCGCGGTATGTATGTCTATGCCATCGATAATGGCCCAATGGACAAGCAGCTCATGGCCACTGGCCAGATCGATCATCTACGCGAGGACGGCTTTACCTGGGAACCGCCGCAGCGGTTGGATTGGCTGGTGTGTGACATCGTCGATAAGCCGGTGCGCGTTTTGGCCATGGTAGAGCGTTGGTTAACGCGCAAGTGGTGCCGCGAGGCGATCTTCAACCTCAAGCTGCCGATGAAGAAGCGTTGGGACGAGGTGACTCGCTGCCTGGCAACGCTGGAAGAGGCGTTAGCAGCCTCGGGTGTCAGCGCCACGATTCGATGCCGCCACCTCTACCACGACCGCGAAGAGGTGACGGTACACGTCAGGCTAGCTCACTGACGTGGGGGACGACGGGTTAGTACCCCGGCTCATAGAGTCGGATGGTTTCATCTTCAGTGAGTAGCGGTAAAATACGCTGCATCGCCATGGCGCGCTCTTCGCTGGCGTGCCACTCTTTCCAGGCACGCAGGTCGCGCCATTTGGTAATCATCAGACGGCGGTCGGTGTGGCCAAGCTCCACCAAGGTTTCACCACCAACGAAGCCCCGGACGCCCAAGGAGACACGCATCGCCTCGCGTGCTGCGTGTTCATATTCCTCTTCCAAACCGGGCATGATGCGTCGTTCAATGATGATTTTTATCATAGGTCTGTTTCCTAACCGAGAGAGTCGATGACTGATACTACGAATGATCCCGCCGCGTTCGATACTGCATTGGACACTACCGGACTTTACTGCCCGGAACCGATCATGCTGATGCATAACAAAGTGCGTGATATGGCCTCGGGCCAAATTTTGAAAGTCGTGGCGACCGATCCTGCCACGACTCGCGATGTGCCAAAGTTTTGCCAATTTCTCGGCCACGAACTGTTGCATCAAGAAAGTGGGGACGATCAGTACGTCTACTTTATCCGCTTGGCATGACCCTGTAGAGCGAGACAAGGCGTTTACCGACTAAAGGGTGAACGCCTTGCGGAGAAGGGTTATGGACTGTCACTACTGGGCACGACCATCATGGCAAGTGCCTCTAACGTGGCGGGGTCCTCTTCCAGAATACGGTTAGCGATATGGCGCTGGAAGAAGTAGACGGTTTGGTGTTGTGAGTGCGCATCGTAAAGGCATGCATCGCCGAGTAGGATCGGCGTCATGGTGGCTTTTTGCTCGTCTGCCAGCACCGCTTCGATGTTACCGTCGCTATATAAACGCCATCCGTACACGGGTTTCATGTGCCAAGGTGCATTGGGGTGGTTCATGCAGAGGGCGTGAGTCCCTAGAGTATCGGGAAGCTGCTGAATGAGCGTGATATCGCCCGACGACTCATACTCGAAGTAGCTAGCTGCCGCAGTCAGCTCGTCGTATTTGTGATCGGGAGGGAGGTCGAAGATTTCGTCTGTTTCAGGGTCACGATAACCGATAAAAACGCCGCTCTCATGGCTATCCAGCTCATGGCACGCGACGAGCGACTCCATCCATGGGACGAGTCCTACCACGTTGCCATCTTCCCTCAGCCCCCAAGCAAGAATCGGCAGGCCGTAGTAGGTGTCGGGACTCGCAGCGAGCTGGTAGACCATCTCCAATCCATCTAGCTCTGGAGCTAAACGAACTAAACACTTGCGCGCCTGCTGACGCTGACGCACGGTTTCCAGGTCGATGACCTGGGCAGAGCGAGTTGACAGGGGTGCGCCCATGGTGTCCCTCCTTGTACTGCGTGGTCACGACGTTGGCAGACAGCGGTAACCGCCTGCCGCACACTTCACCAATAGCACAGCTTGACCGCGAGGTTAAGCGTAAACGTCATTTTTAATCCGACACGCAGGGGGAAAAGGCGCTTTTTAACGCGGTATGCATGTCCCATGCGGTTTGAAACTGCTGCCACGGAGCTTCCGGGCGGTGTAAAGAGAGCCAATTTTGTTGATACGCGGCAACCGCATCAGGAGGGGTGACGGGATGAGCCTCGATCAGCTGGTTCACGCTGACGAGCCACTGTTGGGCGTGTTCTGCCAACGTCTCGATCCAAACAGGCGTTTCCAACGAAAGGCAGATCTCGTCGTCAGCCGCTGCCGCGAGCATGTGGTTGGCTTCGCTCAGTCGCTGTTCGGCGAGCAGTAGCGAGCGCAGCATCTCGGCGCTCAACGGTCTCTCTTGAAGGGCTTTCAAGTGATTTTCTAGCGTTGAAGAGTCCTGCTCCCATGTCTGACTGAACTGCTGATCGACCATTCGTTGCAGGTAGCTGAGGGCCGCTTGCTGCTCGCTGATATCGAGGCTTGCCTGCGGAGGCAAGGGGCTGCTGGCCCTTGAAAAACTCTTTACCCACTCTTCAGAATCAAAAATCGCGTTCCAACTGACGGCGGGTAGCTGCTCGGTTTTCAGCTCGTTCAACTGCGCCAAGCGCGCTTTGTCGTCGTCGCTCAGGCTATCGGGGATGTCGCTATTCCAACAGGCGTCCAGACGCTGCCAAAGGGCGCGTTCGTACAGCCAGTGTTGGCTAGGAGGTGCTACGCGGCCCAGCTGATTGTTACGGGCAGCAATCAAGGAGGTGATTTGGCACTCGCGCAACGCATAGATGTTGAGCATTCCATCGCGGGTTTCTGATACCTCGATCAAGCGCTGCTGGCGTTCAGGGAAGGCGTCAATGTTGCGCGGTTCGGATGGCGCTGGCGGCGACGTATCCAGCGCAGCGGCCAATTGCTGATGATACTGTCCCCAGGCATGTTCAGCGCTATGGTCGCCACAGCCAGACAGCAGCACTCCAGTGGCAGCGATGAGCCACAAGAGACGGGAAGGTAGGGGCATAGATCACTCCTGTTGACTGATTCTTTTTAATCGCCAAGCCAGTAAACATGCAGCCGTGCTGAGACCCGCAATCAGCCCAATCCAGTAGCCGTGTACACCCATAGGTTCAGACATGCTCCCTAGGCCGTAGGTTCCTAGCCAGTGTCCTCCGCCCAAGCCCACGATCCAATACGAGAGTACGGTAATCACCATGACGATACGCGTGTCTTTGTAGCCTCTGAGCGCACCGGCTAAGTTGACCTGTAAGGAGTCGGAGAGCTGGAAAACCACCGCCAATGCAATGATGGTGAGCGCTAATGCCTGAATGTCCGCATTCGAGGTATAGAGCGATATGACCGGGGCGGCTGAAAACCACAAAAGTGTGCTATTGATGGCCGCGACGATGACACTGATGACGATGCCATTCCAAGCCACTTTGCGCGCCATGACCAAACGCTTTTGCCCCAGCGTGTTTCCCACCCGTACGGTTAGCGCCATGCTTAACGACATCGGTAACATGAATAGGATGGTGGTGTAGCTGAGGGCGATTTGGTGAGCACCAACGGTGACTTCACCGAAGCTGGCAATGAACAGTGCGATCAGTGTAAACAGCGTCACTTCGACAAAGATGGCCACACCAATCGGTACGCCTACAACGACGAGTTCGCGAATGCCCGCCAAATTGGGCGGCGTCAACTGCTGCCACAGCGCGACACTGCGGTACGTCGTGCCGCGGCGAGTATAGAGCGCCATGGCGATGGCCATGGTCCACATGGAGATGGCGGTGGCAATGCCGCAACCCAATGCGCCGAGGGCAGGAAGCTGCTGCCAACTGCTTGGAAGGCCGGAGCCGAATAGGCTCACTAAACCCTCGCCGCCGTAAATGAGTAAATAGTTACAGGGAATATTAACGCTCAAGCCGACCAAGCTGATCCACAGGGCCGGGCGAGTATGGTTCATGCCGTCAGAAAAGGCCCGAAGTGCTTGAAAGAGAGCAATGCCCGGCATGCCAAACGCCACCGCACTAAGATAGGCGGCGGACTCCCGGGCAACGCTAGGCGGCACGTCCATGCGTTCGAAAATCGGCGCTACGGCGACCCACAATAACACCGCCGAGACGCACCCTAAGGCCAACGCCACCCACAGCGCTTGATGTACGGCGGGGCGAATGGCGCCATGGCGTTGTCCACCTAGCAAGTGTGCCACGATCGGGGTCAAGCCCATGAGCGTGCCGGTCATGAAGAGCATCAACGGCATCCATAAGCTCGACCCGACCGACACCGCCGCCAGGTCGGTGGCGTTGTGCCTGCCCGTCATCATGACATCCACCACGCTCATGCCCGCCTGGGCGAGCTGAGCGCCACAAATGGGCAGTGCCAACGCGACCAGGGTGCGGGTTTCAGGCCAGTAGATCGTTTTTATATCGCTAGTAAAGCCGCCCAAGGTATGGCTCCTCTTTAGCAAAGAGACCTAAGAAAGGCCGATAGAGTAGCAGGAGTCGCTGTGGTTTGCCGTCTCCTCTTTAGCCTAGTGGAGGGGCACGGGTATACTGCGCGAAATGAATGACGAAAGTGGCAACATGGTGACACACGAGAAAGAGCGTTGGACCCTGGACGATATCATGGCGCTGTTCGATGGCGTGTTTATGGAACACTTTCACACGCGACTCATCAAGGGCGGTGATGAGCCTCTTTATCGCCCCGCGAATGTCGAGTGTCCCTATCATCAGGTGATTTTTGCTCGTGGCTATTTCGCGAGCGCGCTGCACGAGATCAGCCACTGGTGTATCGCAGGAGACAAGCGGCGGCAGCTTGAAGATTATGGGTATTGGTACCTGCCGGACGGGCGTAATGCCGAGCAGCAGCGAGCGTTCGAGCGAGCAGAAATTGCGCCCCAGGCACTCGAGCAGCTGTTCACCCACGCGTGTGGGCGTACCTTCCATGTCAGTGTCGATAACCTGGGCGGTGACGTCGACGTGGATCGCGATGCCTTCGCCCAGAAGGTCGCTGCGAGAGCCCAGCGTTATATGGACGAAGGGCTGCCAGCGCGTGCCAACGCCTTTCATACAGCACTGACGCACTACTACCAGCAGCAAGGCTCGCGCGATGACGCCATCGCCAAGGGGAAAGCGTGTCTAGCCGCGTGTCGGGTTGCTTAATCCTGCTCGTTTAGCTGGCGGTGTAGCGTCAGCATCACTTCGATTTCGTGCTCTGGACGCATTGGCTCCAAGCCAAGATCGTTGAAGGCATCGCTGCGCAGGCGGTGCCACTCTCCGGGGCCGAGATGATCGTACAGCACCTTGGCGGGGGCCAGTTCGACGAACGGGTCCAAGCCGTAGGTATCGAATAACCGTGCCAGGGCGGCGTCGTCATCGCCGTTATCGCTGGTATAAAGCGTCGCCGAGAAGTGGTCGTTCTCCAGCTCGCGGATCACGTCCAGCGGGCTGACCCCCAAGCTCTCCAGCTCTTCGATGCTGTAAGCGCCCATGACGTTGCTATCTTCATTGATCCAGCTATCGTCCGGCTGAATCAACGTTTGCTTGATACGCCCATCGGGTAACGACCAGGCGATGGAGAGCGGCAGGCCATTATCTTCGCCTGTTTCGATGGCAATGAAGCCAGGATAGTCAGCCACGCAGTTGCTCCTTTTAAGCGTCCGCATTGATGCGGAAAAAACGCTGGGCGGTGCGCGTCGTGGCAGCCCCCAGCTCGGTGTCACTCACATCATGCCAACGGGCGATCTCTTGCACGATCCACGGCAGCAGGGCCGGTTCATGGCGACGGCCCTTCAACTTGGCCGGCAAATTGCGGGGCAGCAAATAAGGGCAGTCGGTTTCGACCATGAGTCGCTCCAGAGGAATGTCCCGCACCAAGTCGCGTAGATGGTGCCCTCGGCGCTCGTCGCAAATCCAGCCGGTGAGGCCGATGTGAAGGTCGAGATCGAGATACCCATGTAGGGTCGCTCGATCCGCCGTGAAGCAGTGTATCACTGCATCGCTAATGTCATCTCGCCAGCTGCGCAGGATATCGCGCATGCGCTCGCCGGCATCCCGCTCATGTAGAAACAGTGGCAGGCCACTGTCGGCGGCCAGCGCCAGCTGGGCTTCGAAAGCGAGCTCTTGCGCTTGCGGCGTGGAGAAGTTGCGATTGAAATCCAGCCCGCACTCGCCAACGGCCACCACCTCAGGAAGGCGGTAGAGCGCCCGCATGTCTTGTGCCACCGTGTCGTTCCAGCTACTGGCGTCATGGGGGTGTACGCCCGCCGTGGCGTAAACGCCCTCGAACCGCTGGGCCATCGCCACTGCCTGCTTGGCATGGGCCACGTCGGTGCCGGTCACGATCAACGTCCGCACCTGTGCGGCTCTGGCTCTGGCGATCACGTCGTCTAGGTCGCGCTGAAAGCTCTCATGGGTCAAGTTCGCGCCAATGTCCACCAAAGGAGTTTCCGGGCGAAACCGTAGTGCCTCGGGCAAAAACGTATCGGCTGTCGTGGTCGTCAAGCGTGTCCCCTTGTCCAGATGGTGAAAGGCGTATTGTAAAGGTCGGTACGCGCCTCGGCTAATACCAAAGGTGTGCCCGTTCGCATTGCGTCGCCCTACGCGGTGGTGAACACTGCTACGGTGAGTCTCTATGAACAATAACGACATCAAGGAGTGACCATGGCAACGATAACCCCCAAGATATTGCCGGCGACCGCTTCCGCCACACAGCCGCCTCTATTGATCAAAGAGCTGCTGGAATCGGGTGTTCGTATGGCGGGTAACAATCACATCGTTTACCGCGATCAATGTCGTCATGACTATCGTCGCTTTCAAGAGCGGGTGCATCAATTGGCTCACGCGCTCACCGCCCAAGGAGTGCAGGCAGGGGATGTGGTCGCCGTGCTCGACTGGGATAGCCATCGTTATCTGGAGTGTTTTTTTGCCATTCCCATGATAGGCGCGGTACTTCACACCGTGAATGTCAGGTTAGCGCCAGAGCAGATTCTCTATACCATGGAGCACGCGGAAGATGTGTTCGTACTGGTGCACGAAGACTTCGTTCCCTTGCTAGAGCCGCTTGCCGCTCGGCTACCGAACATTCGAGGGTACATGCTCTGCCAAGAGAGCGAACAGTCTGTAGAGACTTCGTTGCCACTGGTGGGCGAGTTTGAAGCCTTACTCGCTCGACAGCCGCCCCATTATGACTTTCCCATCTTTGACGAAAACGCGGTAGCCACTCTGTTCTACACCACGGGCACGACAGGCAACCCCAAGGGGGTTTTCTTTACCCATCGTCAGCTCGTGTTGCATACCCTGAGCGAAGCCAGCACCTTCCAGGCGCCAGGGTTCGAGCTGCTCAATCGGGATAAGGTGTACATGCCCATTACGCCCATGTTCCATGTGCATGCGTGGGGCGTGCCTTATACCGCGACCCTGTTGGGGGCCACGCAGGTCTACCCCGGCAAGTACGAACCCGACATGTTGGTCAAACTGTTGGTGAGCGAAAAAGTCGATTTTTCACACTGCGTACCGACGCTACTCAACATGGTGGTGAGTGCTGACGCCATCGCGACGAAGGAGATCGATGTCTCGGGTTGGAAAGTGTTGGTGGGAGGAAGTGCGTTGACCCAAGCGCTGGCCAGTCGTGCTTGGGCGCTGGGCATCGATACGCGCAGCGCTTACGGCATGTCGGAGACCTGTCCGCTATTGACCGCCGATATACTACCCAAAGACGTCGCCGATGCCGATTTCGAGCATCAGCTGCCCTGGCGCTGCAAAGCAGGGTTACCCGTACCATTCGTCAAACTTCAAGTCGTCGATACCGATGGCGAGCCGCTTCCCCATGATGGCCGCAGCATTGGCGAGGTGCGCGTGCAAGCACCCTGGCTGACCCAGGCGTATTATAAAGAGGACGCGCGCAGTGAGGAGTTATGGCGCGATGGCTGGCTACACACCGGGGATGTGGGATCGCTCGATGAGCACGGTTTTTTGTCGATCAGTGACCGCATGAAAGATGTGATTAAAACCGGGGGCGAATGGCTCTCATCGTTGGCCCTCGAAAGCTATATCAGCCAGTGCCCCGGCGTGGCAGAGGTCGCGGTGATTGGCGTGGCGGACGATAAATGGGGCGAAAGGCCCGCCGCGCTCGTAGTGCCCAGCGATCATAAAACGCCGCCTACCGTCGAGGCGATTCAAGGTTTCATGGAGCAGTTCGTGGCGCAGGGAAAACTCAACCGCTGGGGGGTTCCATCCCTGATTCGTATCGTCGATGAGATACCCAAAACCAGCGTTGGCAAGTTGGATAAAAAGCGTATCCGCACCGAGATGTAACCCGCCAACACGCGCCTGCGATGCCCACCGCAGGCGCTCCTGCCATCGAGACGTCATTCGGTTACCCCGTAAGCCCGGTCCATGCGTTACACTGTGCGCCTCACGACGAAGGAGGACACTGCGTGACCTTGTTACGACTCGAACAGCTGCAACTCGCTTACGGCACCCAAGTACTGCTTAACCGCGCCGACCTAACGGTTGAAAGAGGCGAGCGGCTGGCGCTGGTCGGGCGCAACGGCACCGGTAAATCCACCCTGCTCAAGCTCGTGGCGGGCGACATTCAAGCGGATGATGGCACCATTTGGCGTGCGCCCGGTTTGAAAATTGGCGTGCTGGCTCAAGAGCTGCCTGAATCCTCGGGTATGACCATTTTCGATATGGTGGCGCAAGGCCTGCCGGAAGCGGGCGAGCTGCTGTCGGAGTATCAGCACCTGATCAATGACCCGGACCCGGACATGAACCGCATGGCGACGCTACAGACGCGCCTTGAAGCCATCGATGGCTGGTCCTTCCATCAGCGAATCGATGTGGTACTGACCCGGCTCGGTTTGCCCCCAGACGCCGAGATGAGCGCACTATCCGGCGGTTGGCGGCGGCGAGTAGCGCTGGCCCGTGCGCTGGTTTCCGAGCCTGACCTACTGCTGCTCGACGAGCCGACCAACCACCTGGATCTCGACACCATTGCGTGGCTGGAAGAGCAGCTATTGGCCTTCAACGGTGCGGTACTGCTGATCACCCACGATAGGGCATTTTTGTCGAAACTCGCGACGAACATCCTGGAGCTCGACCGTGGGAAGCTCGGGCGTTATCCCGGTGTCTACGCCGAATACCAAGAGCGCAAGCAGCACGAGCTGGAGGTCGAGTCGCGCGAGAATGCGCTGTTCGATAAAAAATTGGCCCAAGAAGAGGTATGGATTCGTCAGGGCGTCAAGGCGCGGCGTACGCGTAATGAAGGCCGTGTGCGCGAGCTTGAAAAAATGCGCGTGGAGCGTAGCCAGCGCCGCGAGCGGCAGGGGACGGCGAATCTTACCGTGGATAGCGGCGAGCGGACCGGTAAGCGCGTGGTCGAGCTAAAAGGGGTCACCCAGCGCTTTGGTGACGACGTGATCTTGCGCAACGTGAACCTGGAAGTCATGCGGGGTGACCGCATTGGCTTCTTGGGGCGCAACGGTGCCGGTAAAACCACGCTGCTGAAGATTTTGCTCGGCGAACTGGCACCCACCGAGGGCAGCGTTCAGTTAGGCACCAACCTCAAAGTGGCCTACTTCGACCAGCTGCGGGCCGGTCTCGAGCTGGAAAAAACGGTGTATGACAACGTAGCGCAAGGCAGTGACCGGGTGAACGTGGGCGGTAAAGACCGCCATGTCATGAGCTATCTGCAAGATTTTCTCTTCACTCCAGACCGGGTTCGCCAGCCGGTAAAAGCGCTGTCAGGAGGCGAATCCAACCGTCTGCTGTTGGCCAAGCTGTTCACCCAGCCCGCCAACGTACTGGTGCTGGATGAGCCGACCAACGACCTAGACATGGAAACCCTGGAGCTGCTCGAAGAGCTACTGCTCGATTTTGACGGCACGCTGCTGCTGGTCTCCCACGACCGAACCTTCATGGATAACGTCGTCACCAGCATGCTGGCGTTCGAAGGGGAAGGGCGCGTGCGCGAGTACGTCGGCGGCTACACGGACTGGATTCGCCAGGGTGGCCAATTGCCGCCAGCGCCCTGGGAGGGTGCGGCACGTCAGCACACCGAACCCACTCGCACCGCAGAGGAAAAGGCGCCACCAGCACCCGCCGCGGAGCCTGCAAAGAAAACCGTCAAACTCTCTTATAAGCTGCAGCGTGAATTGGATGCACTGCCTGCGGAGATCGAGCGGCTAGAGAGTGACATCGAAGCGCTGGAGCAAGAGGTAGGAGACCCGGCCTTTTATCAGCAGGAAGCCACGGTGGTGACCGCCAAACTGCAGGCGCTCGAAAAGGTACAGCAGGCGTTGGACGCTGCCATGGAGCGGTGGATGGAGCTGGAAGCCATGGCAAACGGTGAGTAACGTGTCTATCGATGTTCCAAAGGCCCCGCAAGGGGCCTTTGGCGTTGGGCATCTCACTCGTCGCTCTTTTCGCCTTTCTTGCCAACCCGAACGGCAAGCACGTCGCACTGGGCTCCGTGAAGAACGCCTGTCGACGTAGAGCCTAACAGCAGGGCGAAGCCGTGGCGTCCATGGGAGCCGACCACGATCAAGTCGACGTTGTGCTCATCGGCGAAACGGTGGATCTCCGTGTCGGGCATACCCACGACCACGTGTTGATCTGCGGCTTCGACGTGGGGAGCGGCGATCTCGGCTAGACGCTTCTTGGCGTGGTCATCGAGCTGGTCCTGGATGCTGGTAAGGTCCATCGGAATGTCGCCGCCGTAGGCAAAACCTAAAGGCTCCAGGGTGTGCATGATCGAGATTTTAGCGCCGTTATTGCGCTCGGCAATCGCCACCGCACGCTCAAGAATTTTGTGAGAGTCCTTGGTTAAGTCAACGGCGACCAGGATATGGCGATAGCTCATGGCGTATCTCCTTGGTGATGTGCCACACGTAAAGGCTGTGTTCGATACCTTCACTTTAGGCGTAGAGGTGACTCTTAACAACGACCTAGATCAGGGTTTCGATACATTGCCAAATGAGTTTGACGAAAAGAGGGTAGGTGTTGCAATGGAATGGTTGATCATCGTTTTTATTCTGATGTTTGTGATTGCGCCGGTCATGTGGCTAAAACCCAGCCCCCGCCAGCAGCGTCAAATGGCGCTGCGCTCGAGTGCCGGAAAACAGGGTGTGACGGTAAAAATGGCCAAACCGCCGTTGCATCACTTTCGAGGCACCATGCCCGCCTATCGCTGGCACTACCCGCAGTCAGCACCCGGGCCAGATTTTTTGCTGGTGAGGGACTCCAACGCCAGCGACGCATTAGAACCTTATCACGCCGGCTGGCGCTGGCGCATCGCGCCGCTGCGTCCGTTGCCCGATGTGGCCAGTCAACATTTGCAAACCTTACTCGAACACCTGCCTCAGGACGCGTTGGTCCTAGAGTCTAACGCCCATTCGCTGACGCTATGGTGGTGGGAATCACAAACCGCCGAACGGTTCACCCGCTATTTGGCGGATATCGAACCGCTCAAAGAGGCATTGAGCGGCCTGTCAGACCGCCCACCTGTCAAGCCGCTGGAGACAGGTGGCACGGAAGAAGAAGGAAGCGAGAAGGGGTAGAGCGTTAAGCGGAGGGCCCGTCTTGGTCTCTGGCCTGAATGGCGAGGCCGTTGGATTCGATCAGCGCGAGCCACTTTTCCAACTGTTCCAAGTCGTCTTCGCTCAAGCCTGCCAGCATCTCCTGGCGGGCGGCGAGCACGACACTGTCGATCTGCTCCAACAGCGGCATCGCTGCCGGGGTGAGGTAGATGCGTTTGCTGCGGCGGTCGTTATCGCAGGCGCGACGCTCAACCAAACCTTGCTCCTCCAACTGCCCCAACGTCCGCACCAGGGACGGTGCTTCCACTCCAATCGCGCGAGCCAAATCGCACTGTGGGTTGCCTTCGCCCAACTTCCAAAGATGATACAGCGTCACCCAGCGGGTCTGGGTCAGCCCCAGTGGCGCAAGCCTGCGATCGAGAATCGAGCGCCACAGGTGGGGCAAGCGAGCAATACGAAAACCAATTGTTGATGCCATAGGTAACTAACTGCCAAAAAGTGTAAGTGGGCGAATTGTCATAAGCTGCGCCGCTGAATGCAAGGCGTTCCGTTACTCGGTCGCTTGGGCATCGTCTGGGGAAGCGCCGTTACCCGGAACGAAACGACGCAGATTCAACGCGCTCAGACCGCTTGGTCGAATCGTGCCATCGGCCACGGTGGCGGCGTTGGCATCTTCCGAGACGGTAAACCGAATCAGCCCCAAACGCTGCCCGCCGTCGGTCATGATATCGACGCGCCACTCGCCCGAGGGGTCTTCGGGAAAGTTCTGCTTATGGCTCCAGGCACGATAACCCTGTTCCCGACCGCCGTTGATCGCTAATGCCACGGTGTCCATCGCTTCGCCATTATGATGCCACGCATGGTAAATCGTTTCGCTCAGCCCTCGCGGGGCGCGAATGGCCGTATAGACATACAGGCCATTGTTGCGAATGGCTTCGGGCGTCAGTGTCAGCGAGCCTTGGGGAGTGCGCTGCTGCGTATCAAAAGCGGGGGAGAGCGCCGTGCTGGTCATCCATAGACTGGCGGGCGGCACCCACACACGGCCAAGCCACGCCCCATAGGCCAGCGTCACGGTGAGCGCGAAAAATCCCAACCAGCGAGCTGGCGAGCGTTTTTTGAGTAGATGCCAGAAACTGGGAAGGGCCACCAGGACGGTCAGCACCAAGGCGAGCAGCAGGCTCTGGCCGGTGGTGAGATGCACCATGATAGGCAAGATGACCAGAAGTACCAGGAAGACGCACTGGGCATGAAACATGAAATAGAGACTGCGCCAGCGCCCAGCGAGCTTGTAGTAGAGCGGGTCGATGATCGACCACACGGCCATACCCATCACCAACAGCGCGAATAGTGCTTGGCCGCTGTTCCACACGGTGGTCACCAGAATGAAAGGCAGGGTAAAAAACAGCGTCTCCTGGTGAATCATTTGCGCAATGAAGGCCGTCACGCCTTTTGGCAACGTGGGGTGGCCGCGATGGGAAAGCCAGCGGCCAATCAAGCTTTCGGAGAGCAGTAGCAACCAAGCCAACAGCAGCCCAAGTGCCAGGGCCGCGCCCAGCCACTGCTGACGGTCTACGAGGAAAAAGCTGCCCAGCCCAGCCGCAAATGCCAACGGCGGCCAGAGCCAGCTCCAAGGTTTCAGCCGCTCGACGATCCGTTCGACGCGCCCTTGCAAGGCTTCCATGCGGGCGGGCGTTAAGAGTGTCCCCATAGCGTTAAAAACTCATCAATGAAACGTATATGATCGTTGGGATCGCAGGTAAAGTCGATGCGATGCGTCAGTGTGAGGGAAAAAAGCGCAAGAAATGTGTGCATGAGTCAACGAGCGGCTCCTGCGAGCGGATTAGCCAAAAGTCAGGGCTTGACGTTCCGGTGTAACTCAACCAAGCTAAGGCAATCAAACGACCGTATGAAATGCGTGGCAGGCACGTCCACGGCGTGCCAGCCCGAACTTGTGGAGAGAGCGCGGATGATCTATCAAGGCAATGCCATCACGGTGGAGCGGCGTGACACCCAGGGTGGCAATGACATCGCAATGCTCACTTTCGATTTGAAAGATGAGTCCGTCAATAAGCTATCCAGCGCCGTCGTGGCTGAACTCGGCGACGCCGTCAAAGCCCTCCAAGCCGAAAACGGTTTGAAAGGGTTGATGATTCGCAGTGCCAAAGACGCCTTCATCGTCGGTGCTGACATTACCGAATTCCATAGCCTGTTCGATAAGGGTGAAGAGTACTTGGTAGAGATGAACCTCAAGGTTCACGATATTTTCAACGCCATCGAAGACCTGCCTTTCCCCACCGTGACGGCGATCAATGGCCTGGCGCTTGGCGGTGGCTGCGAAGTTCTGCTGACCACCGATTTCCGCGTGATGAGTGAGAAAGCCAAAATTGGCTTACCGGAAACCAAGCTGGGTATCCTGCCGGGCTGGGGTGGTTGCGTACGTCTGCCGCGTCTGATCGGTGCCGATAATGCCGTCGAGTGGATTGCCGGTGGTACCGAAAATCGCGCTGACGCCGCGCTAAAAGTAGGCGCAGTAGACGCGGCCGTTGCTCATGAGCTGCTGGAAGAAGCGGCGCTGGACATTCTTGACCGCGCCAATGCAGGCGAGTTGGACTATCACGCCCGTCGCGACGAGAAAACATCACCGCTCAAGCTCAATGCCATCGAGCAGATGATGGCGTTCGAAACCGCTAAAGGGTACGTGGCTGGCAAAGCAGGCCCGCACTATCCCGCCCCGGTGGAAGCGATCAAAGTGATCCAAAAAGGCGCCGGTGAAACCCGCGCCCGCGCTCAGGCGATCGAAGCCAAATCGTTCGCCAAGCTGGCGCTAAGCAGCGTTGCCTTTAACTTGGTCGGCCTGTTCCTGAACGACCAGGTCGTTAAGAAGAAGGGCAGCAAGTACGAAAAGCAGGCCCAGCCGGTCAAACAGACCGCCGTGTTGGGTGCCGGCATCATGGGGGGCGGTATCGCCTACCAAAGTGCCAGCAAAGGCACGCCCATCCTAATGAAAGACATCAAGGATGACGCCATCGAGCTCGGCCTCAAAGAGGCACGCAAGCTGTTTGCCAAGCAGGTAGAGCGTAAAAAGCTCACTACCGAGCAGATGGCCGAGAAACTTTCCAACATCCGCCCGACGCTCTCCTACGGCGATTTCGGTAACGTCGATTTGGTCGTGGAAGCCGTGGTCGAGAACCCCAACGTCAAAGATGCCGTGTTGACCGAAGTGGAAGGCGTGGTAGGTGAGAACACGATTCTGACCTCCAATACGTCGACCATTTCGATCAACCGCCTGGCCAAAAACCTGAAGCGCCCGGAAAATTTCTGCGGCATGCACTTCTTCAACCCGGTTCATCGCATGCCGCTGGTCGAGGTCATCCGTGGTGAGAAAACCTCGGACGCCGCCGTGTCAGCGACCGTCGCCTACGCCCGCGCCATGGGTAAAACCCCCATCGTGGTGAATGACTGCCCAGGGTTTCTGGTCAACCGCGTACTGTTCCCTTACTTCGGTGGCTTTAGCTTCCTGGTCGAGCAGGGCGCCGACTTCCAGCGCGTGGATAAAGTCATGGAGAAGTTTGGCTGGCCCATGGGCCCGGCCTATCTGCTGGATGTCGTCGGCATGGATACCGCCGTGCACGCCAACGACGTGATGGCCGAAGGCTTCCCGGATCGTATGGCACGTGAAGGCAAAACGGCGATTCAAGTGATGTACGACAACCAGCGCCTGGGCCAGAAGAACGACAAAGGCTTCTACGCTTACGAAGAAGATAAGAAGGGTAAGCCGAAGAAGGTCAGCGACGAGCAGGCTTACGCGTTAGTAAAAGAAGTGGTGAAAGAGCAGAAAGAGTTTTCGGATGAAGACATCATCGCTCGCATGATGGTGCCGCTGTGCCTGGAGACCGTACGCTGCCTGGAAGATGGCATTGTCGATACGCCAGCAGAAGCCGATATGGCGCTGATTTACGGCATTGGCTTCCCTCCCTTCCGTGGCGGTGCGCTGCGCTACATCGACGCGCTGGGCGTAGCCGAGTTTGTTGCGCTGGCCGACCGTTTGGCCGAAGAGCTGGGGCCGCTGTACGCGCCCACCGAGAAGCTGCGCGCCATGGCCAAGAACAACGAGCAGTTCTACGCTGGCACCACGGCAAACGCTCAGGCCTAAGTCACCACCCACAGGAGAAATAAGATGAGTTTGAATCCGAGAGATATCGTGGTGGTTGACGGTGTTCGTACCGCCATGGCGAAAGCGAAAAACGGCGCCTTCCGCAACGTGCGTGCCGAAAACCTCTCCGCTGCCGTCATGCAGGCGCTGTTTACCCGAAATCCGAACCTGGATCCGTCGGAAGTGGATGATGTGATCTGGGGCTGCGTTAACCAGACGCTGGAACAGTCCATGAACATCGCCCGCAACGCGGCGATCATGACCGGCATTCCGCGCTCGGTACCCGCGCAAACGGTCAACCGCCTATGCGGTTCTTCGATGACCGCGCTGCATATTGCCGCTGCGAACATTAAAGCCGGCATGGGCGACTTCTACGTGATTGGCGGTGTGGAGCACATGGAGCACGTTCCCATGGCCCACGGGGTCGATGTAAATCCGGCCGCCAGCAAGTACGCTGCCAAAGCCGCCATGATGATGGGCCTGACGGCCGAGTTGCTGGGTAAAATGCACGGCATTTCTCGTGAAGATCAGGATAAGTTCGGCGTGCGCTCGCATCAGCGTGCTCAGGCGGCGATGGAGAAAGGCTACTTCGATAACGAGATTATCGGCGTTGAAGGCCACGACCAGCGTGGCTTCAAAGTGCTGGTAAAAAACGACGAAGTGATTCGCGCCGATGCCAGCCTTGAGTCCATGGCGAACCTGAAGCCCGTGTTTGACCCTCGTAACGGTACCGTTACCGCAGGTACCTCTTCGGCGCTGTCGGTGGGTGCATCTGCGATGGCGGTCATGAGCTACGAGCGCGCCCAGGCGCTGGGGCTGGAGCCGATTGCCAAAGTGCTCTCGACCGGTGTGGCGGGCTGCGATGCCTCCATCATGGGCTATGGCCCGGTGCCCGCGTCCAAGAAAGCCTTGAAAGCGGCTGGTTTGTCCGCGGCGGACATTGAAACCGTCGAGCTGAACGAGGCGTTTGCCGCACAGGGGCTGCCAGTGTTGAAGGACCTAGGCTTCCTAGACGCTATGGACGAAAAAGTGAACCTGCACGGCGGTGCCATTGCCTTGGGTCACCCGTTGGGCTGCTCCGGGTCGCGCATTTGTACGACGCTGCTGAACGTCATGCAGCAGCGCGATACCACCTTGGGCCTAGCCACCATGTGTATTGGCATGGGGCAAGGGGTTGCCACGGTGTTCGAGCGTTTGAAGTAATACGCGCTCTTCCCCGTGATGAAAACGGCACCCTGAGCGGTGCCGTTTTTCGTTTCAAGGCGTTAAAACAATCCGTTATCCAACCCGGCAGCGAGAGTCATGCCCAACTCCTCGGCTTGGCGGATAAACGCCTCCTGCCACTCGCCACGAAAAATCAGCGGGTCCTGAACCCAGCGCCAACGTAGCCCTGTGACGATGCTCTCCACCGCCCGACGAGTACCCGTGCCGTCATGTCCTGCGCGGATATAAAGCGCGCAGGGCAGGCCCTGCTTCTCGTCCAGTACCCCGTAGTAGCTGCGGTCGAAAAAATCTTTCAGCGCGCCGCTCATGGTGCCTAGGTTTTCAGTCGTTCCCAGGACGATGCCATCGCAATGGAGGATGTCCGTTGGCCCTGCTTCGAAGGGCGTTTTGACGATGCACGTCACGGATTCGATATCGTCATGTTTTGCCCCTCGCTGCACGGCATCGCACAAGGCACGGGTATTGACGGAAGGGGAGTGGGCGACGATTAATAAGCGTTTCATTCGACGTTCTTCAGGCAATTGGCGGTGAGTTCAAGAGGTGCCACACTGTAAGCACTCCATGGCACAGCCTAGTCGCCTTTGGGTACACCCATCAAACGCTCTTACACGGCATCTTGGATAAGGTATCAAGCGTTGAACGATCAACCAGGGAATTGCGTCATGCGTCAGCAGGCCAAAGCGATAGGGATCGCCACTCTTTGTACATTGACACTCTTACTGGCGGGGTGTGCAGGGCAATCACGCCCGACTGCCGATGACGACCGCCCGACGGCTACCGCTCTTCATCAAACGGCGTCAGCGCCCAGCGCGCAAGAAGGGCCGCCTTCCACCGTGGCGCATGCCGACGATTGGGCGCCGCCGCTACAGGTGAGCCCAGAAGAAGAAGCCGCCTATTACGTCAGCCGATTAGCGGACCGTCGATTCGTCAGCCAGTATGGCGGGCCCGATAACCCAAGGCCTTGGTACATTGCTGCGGAACGTTTGGGCGAGATTGGCATGCCTGCCGTGCCCCTGCTGTTTGCTAGGCTTCATACTGATGACGCGTATGAACTGATGTTGGTGCTGTATGCGCTGCAGTTAGCCACCCAGGACCCACTCGTGACTTTTCAGACAGGGGGGGAGTCCGTTCGACTGCCGACGGTACTCGACCCTAGTGCCAATCAGGAGAATCGGCGCATTGCACGGCAGTGGTGGGAGAGTTACTCCACGCAGTTAGAGTTACGCTAAATTCTTCGCTACATTACGTTTTGCTATCACACCCGTCGCATAGGAGAGCATTATGGCTTTTGCACTATCTTCAATGAGCGTCACCAGCTCGGCGTTTGCACATCACCAAGCGATTCCTGCCAAGCACACCGGCGAGGCCGAAGACGTGTCCCCAGCGCTGTCGTGGGAGGGGGCCCCGGAAGGTACCAAGGGCTATGCGGTGATCTGTCATGATCCGGATGCGCCATTGGTGAAGGAGGGCGGTTACGGTTTCGTTCACTGGGTGCTTTACAACTTGCCTGCTGAGACCACCTCGCTGGAAGAAAATACCGCGTTGGGAACGTCTGGCATGACTGATTTCGGCAAGCCAGGATACGGTGGGCCCATGCCTCCCGAGGGGCATGGCAGCCACCTTTACTATTTCTGGGTGCTGGCGCTGGACGAACAGACGTCACTGCCCGAGGGGCTGACATTGCCTGAGCTACTCACCGCCGTGGAGCCCCATCTGCTGGGAATGAATCGTCTGGTTGGTACCTACCAGCGCGGCTAATACGGCACCAGGCTGGAGCATTGCGCTCAAGCCGTGTAGGCTCCGTCGCTTGCTACTGTTTGCCTGACTGTCTGCTGCGATGGAGCCTTTGATGAGTGACCTGCCTAACTGCCCTGCCTGTGCCTCCGAGTTTACCTACGATGATGGCCTGCAATATGTCTGCCCCGAGTGTGGCCATGAATGGTCGGAAGAGGCGAACGACAGCGATGCGGTCTCGGATGGCGGCATTCGTGATGCAAACGGCAACCTGCTCGCCGATGGTGACTCGGTGACCGTGATCAAAGACCTCAAAGTCAAAGGCAGCTCCTTGGTCGTCAAAGTAGGCACCAAAGTGAAGAACATTCGATTGGTGGACGGCGATCACGACATCGACTGCAAAGTCGAGGGTATCGGCCCAATGAAACTGAAGTCGGTGTTCGTCAAGAAAGCTTAAACGTCACTCCTTCTTTTAAAGCCTGCCGCTTGCGAGCAGGCTTTCTTTTGTCGTGTGCCATAGCTTTCCTAAATGATAATGATTGGCTTTTTTGATGTTATCAGCCGCGAACGTGCTAAGAAGTCGCGCTATTTGATAAGGATTTTGCAGAAGGGCTTCACATCAAATTTATACAGGACTAAAATGGTACCCAATTAACGGGTAGGCCAACGGCTCGGCCCCACGCGATGGCAAACGGAGTGACTATGCTCAAGCTTTCTCGGCTGACAGACTATGCCGCTGTGGTGATGGCGCAAATTGCCCGTCATCCCCAGGCGTCGCATGCGGCGGCTGACTTAGCAGAAGCGGTACAGCTGCCCCATCCCACCGTGAGTAAAACCTTAAAAATGCTGGTGAAGGCTGGACTGTTAGAGTCTCAGCGCGGTGTTCAAGGGGGGTACCGCCTGGCACGCCCCGCGTCGCACATCACGGCGGCCGACATCATTAGCGCCATCGAGGGGCCTGTCGCGATGACCGAGTGCAGCCAAGCGGAAGGCGAGTGCGACTTAGTGGCTACCTGCGGTGTGGCCGACAATTGGCAGCGGGTATCACTGGCCATTCGTACGCTACTCGAAAGCGTGACGCTGGCGCACCTGGCCGACACGACGCCCATCAAACTGCCCGTACAGTTACCGATTCAAAGCATTAGCCTATCGGCGGCATCGGCATAAGCCGTTAGGCCTATCACCCTATTGACGGCGAGCTAACCTCGCCACCCAACTGCCCGGAGGGTATCACCATGGCAAGCGAAGAAATGGAACAGTTGGTTCGTCGCGAGTACAAAGATGGTTTTGTAACCGATATTGAAAGCGACACACTGCCACCTGGCCTGGATGAAAACACCATCGCCTTCATCTCCAAGAAGAAAGGCGAGCCGGAGTGGATGCTGGAGTGGCGCCTGGACGCTTACCGTCAGTGGTTGAAGATGGAAGAGCCGTCCTGGGCACACCTGAACTATCCGCCCATCGATTACCAAGAGATCTCCTATTTCAGTGCGCCCAAGCGCCCTGAGGATCGTCCCCAGAGTCTCGACGAAGTCGACCCCAAACTGTTGGAAACCTACGAAAAGCTGGGTATTCCGCTGCATGAACGTGCAGCCTTGGCAGGTGTGGCCGTCGATGCGGTTTTCGACTCCGTCTCTGTCGCGACGACCTTCAAGAAAGAGCTGGCCGAAGCAGGCGTGATTTTTTGCTCCATCTCCGAAGCGATTCGCGACTACCCGGATCTGATCAAGCAGTACCTCGGCACCGTCGTGCCCGTAGCGGATAACTACTTCGCTGCCCTGAACTCTGCGGTGTTCACCGATGGCTCGTTCGTCTTCGTACCGGAAGGCGTGAAGTGCCCGATGGAACTCTCCACCTACTTCCGTATCAACGCGGCCAACACGGGCCAGTTCGAGCGGACGTTGATCATCTGTGAAGACCGCGCCCAGGTCTCCTACCTGGAAGGCTGCACCGCGCCAATGCGCGACGAGAATCAGCTGCACGCTGCCGTGGTCGAACTGGTCGCCCTGGATGACGCCTACATCAAATACTCCACCGTTCAGAACTGGTATCCCGGTGACGAAGAGGGTAAAGGCGGCATCTACAACTTCGTGACCAAGCGTGGCGATTGCCGTGGCGAGCGTTCACGCATCAGCTGGACGCAGGTAGAAACCGGATCGGCGATTACTTGGAAATACCCCTCTTGCGTGCTGCGCGGTAAAGACAGCATTGGTGAATTCTATTCTGTTGCAGTAACGAACGGCCGCCAGCAGGCGGATACCGGCACCAAGATGATTCACATTGGTGAGGGCACGCGTTCCTACATCGTGGCCAAGGGGATTTCGGCGGGTAAGAGCGACCAGTCCTACCGTGGCCTCGTCAAGATCGGGCCTCGTGCCAAGGGGGCGCGTAACTTTACCCAGTGCGATTCGCTGCTGATCGGTGACAAGTGCGGGGCGCACACCTTCCCGTACCAAGAGATCGGTAACAGCACGGCGACCATCGAGCACGAAGCAACGACTTCCAAGATCGGTGAAGATCAGCTCTTCTACTGCCAGAGCCGCGGTATCTCCGAAGAGGACGCGGTCAGCATGATCGTGAACGGCTTCTGTAAAGACGTTTTCCAAGAGCTACCGATGGAGTTCGCGGTAGAAGCGGAAGCGCTGCTGAACGTTACCCTGGAAGGCGCGGTGGGCTAACCGCTCCGGCACCCAACACCATTTTTAGGGCGTCGCGCTCGCGACCCGCATGTATTCAAAAGGCGATCACTATGTTGCAAGTTAATGATTTACACGTCACCGTCGAAGGCAAAGAGATTCTGAAAGGCCTGACACTCACCATCAACGCCGGTGAAGTGCATGCCATCATGGGCCCCAACGGCGCGGGTAAATCCACGTTGTCAGCGGTTATTGCTGGTAAAGATGGCTACGAAGTGACCCAAGGCAGCATCACGTTCGAAGGTCAGGACGTGCTGGAAATGGAAATCGAAGAGCGCGCCCAAGCGGGCCTGCTGCTGGGTTTCCAATACCCGGTCGAAATTCCGGGCGTGAAAAACATCTACCTGCTGAAGTCCGCGCTTAACGCTCAGCGCGCTGCCCGTGGTGAAGGTGAAATGCCTGCCCCCGAATTCATGAAGCTGGTAAAAGAGAAGCTCGGCTTCATGAAAATGGACGCCAGCTTCCTGCAGCGTGCGGTGAACGAAGGTTTCTCCGGCGGTGAGAAAAAGCGCAACGAAATTCTGCAGATGCTGGTACTGCAGCCGAAGCTGGCCATGCTGGACGAAATCGACTCTGGCCTCGACATCGACGCCATGAAAGTCGTCGCCGATGGCGTGAACAGCCTGCGTGCCGAAGAGCGCGCCATTCTGCTGGTCACCCACTATCAGCGCTTGCTGGACTACATCGTACCGGACAAAGTCCACGTACTGGTCGACGGCCGCATCGTCAAAACCGGCGATGCCGAGCTCGCCAAAGAGCTAGAGGCCAACGGTTACGAAGGCATTGAGGAGTCCGTGGCATGAGCGATACCCAAACCTTTCTGGACACGCTAGCGGCGCGCAGTCAGCAGCGCGCTGGCGAGCCCACCTGGATCGCCGCTCGCCGTCAGGCGGGCGCGGCCCGCTTCGAAGCGATGGGCTTTCCGACCCGCCGTGATGAAGAGTGGAAATACACCGATGTCCGTGCCATCGCCCAGGGCAACTTTGCGTTGGCAGAGAGCGCCGAGTTCTCCCAGGCCCAGGCGGCTGCCATCACGCTGCCCCTGGATGCTTACCGGTTGACGTTCGTGGACGGTGTGTTCTCGGCAGCGCTGTCGGACCTCGATGCGCTTCCCGGCAGCGTTCAGGTCATGCCGCTCTCCAAGGCGCTGACGGATAACCATGAAGCCGTTGGTGGTCCGTTGGGCCGTTTGACCGGCGTCGACTTCTCGCCCTTTGCCGCGCTGAACACGGCGTTCATGGAAGAGGGTGCCGTGGTTCGCATCGCGCCGGGCACCGTCGTCGAAAAGCCTATCTTGCTGCAGTTCCTGTCTCGTGCGGGCACGCCGGTGATGAGCCACCCGCGCATTCTGGTGGAAGCGGCTGGGCGTAGCGAAGCCACGTTGATCGAGCACTACGTAGGCGAGGCGGATGCCGCCAACTTCACCAACGTGGTGGCTGAGTTGATGCTGGATCGTGGGGCGATTTTGAACCACTACAAGCTGCAGGAAGCGCCGCTTGGCGATCTGCACGTGGCGAGCATCCATGTAGAGCAAAATCGTGATAGCCGTTACACCTCGTACAACCTGAATCTGGGCGGCGCGCTGGTACGTAACGACCTGATCAGCGATTTGAACGGGCAGGGCGCTGAAACGAACTTCTATGGGCTGTTCTTTGGCCAGGGGCGTCAGCACGTGGATAACCACACCAAGGTCAACCACAACGCCCCGCTGACGTTCTCGAACGAGAACTACAAAGGCATTCTGGATGACCGCGCTCACGGTGTCTTCAATGGTAAGGTCTACGTGAAGCGTGACAGCCAGAAGATCGAAGGATTCCAGAGCAACCAGAACCTGCTGCTATCGGATCGCGCGCAAATCGACGCAAAACCCGAGCTCGAAATCTACGCCGACGATGTGAAGTGTTCGCACGGCACCACCACCGGTCAGTTGGACGAGGACGCGATCTACGCACTGCGTACCCGCGGTATCGACGAAGCCACCGCCCGTGGCCTGCTGACGCTGGCGTTCGCTGGAGAAGTGCTAGAGCAAGTGGCGTTGGATGCCATTGCCGAGCGCGTCGAGCTAGCGGTGGCGGGCAAGTTGCCGGAGCGTTTCAACTTGGCCGGACTGGTCGAAGCGGCGGCTGCGCTCAACGATTAATCAAGGAGTCATCGATGCCCCATAGCGTGATTGAGAAGCCCATGGCGGGCAGCACTGCGGCGTACGACGTTGAGGCGCTGCGTGGCGACTTTCCGATTTTAAATCGTCAAGTGCACGGTAAGCCGCTGGTCTATTTGGATAATGCGGCCACCAGCCAAACGCCCCAGCAGGTGATCGAGGTATTTAGCGACTACTACTCGCGCTACAACGCCAATATTCACCGTGGGCTGCACACGCTGGCCGATGAAGCAACAGCGGCTTTCGAAGCCACGCGCCATCGTGTCAAAGCGTTTCTCAATGCCGAAGATGCCCGTCAAATCATCTTCACGCGGGGTACTACCGAGGCGATCAACCTCGTCGTTCAAAGCTGGGGGCGCAGTGAGCTCAAGGCGGGCGACGAGGTGTTGATTTCTATGCTGGAACACCACTCCAACATTGTGCCTTGGCAGCTGCTGGCAGCCGAGCGTGGGTTCACCATCAAGGTGATTCCGGTCGATGACCACGGTGCGCTCGATATGCAGGCATACCGTGAACTGTTGAATGAGCGTACCAAGCTGGTGGCCGTCAACCACGTCTCCAATGCGCTGGGCACGATCAACCCCGTGAAAGAGATGGCGGCATTGGCGCATCAGCAGGGCGCACTGATCCTGGTCGATGGCGCGCAAGCCACACCGCATCAGCAGGTCGATGTGCAGGAGATCGATGCCGATTTCTACGCCTTCTCGGGCCATAAAGTATACGGTCCTACGGGTATTGGCGTGCTCTACGGCAAGCAGGCGCTGTTGGAGGCTATGCCGCCATGGCAGGGCGGTGGTGAGATGATCAAAACCGTCTCCTTCGACGTTGGCACTACCTTTGCGGGCATTCCCCACAAGTTCGAAGCGGGCACCCCCGCCATTGCTGAGGTCGTGGCCCTGGGCCGCGCTTTGGAGTGGATGGAAGGCATCGGTGTCGATGCGATTGGCGCCTGGGAGGCCGTGTTGCTGAATCATGCCACTCAGGCCGTCAGTCAAATCGACGGGCTGCGTATTCTGGGAACCGCGCCACACAAAGCGGGCGTGCTCTCCTTTGTGGTCGAGGGGGCACATGCCCAAGACATTGGTCTGCTCATCGATCAGTTGGGCGTCGCGATTCGCACCGGGCACCACTGCGCTCAGCCGCTGCTTCACCATTTTGGTGTCGAGGCCACCTGTCGCGCATCGTTTGCTGCGTATAATACGCTCGATGAAGTGGATACCTTCGTGGCGGCG
Organism: Halomonas meridiana; assembly: GCF_009846525.1. NCBI lineage: Bacteria > Pseudomonadati > Pseudomonadota > Gammaproteobacteria > Oceanospirillales > Halomonadaceae > Vreelandella > Vreelandella aquamarina. The sequence goes on from NZ_CP024621.1 coordinate 1,426,231, forward strand.
CTTAACCGCGTAATTGGGATGGTACGTTAAGGACTGCTATGGATATCGAGCAAGTGGCTAGCCTCGAACGAGGCCAACAACTACCGCTGCAGCGTGATGTGGACGCCATTGCCATTCCGTTTGGAAAAACGGAAACGCTGGCGGAAGATAGCGTCGTCAGTGTGATGCAAGCCAAGGGCAGCTCGGTGAGTGTCGGATTTCAAGGGCGTTTGTACTTGATCGAGGGGCGGCACTTGGACGCGCTGGGTCTAGAACCGCTCCCCCGGCCGACGCTTCCTGAGAGTGCCAGCGATGAAGAGATCGAGCAGTTCGTATGGGACCAACTGCGCACCTGCTTTGATCCGGAGATTCCGGTCAATATCGTCGATTTGGGGTTGGTGTACGGCTGCCGTATCGAACGCTTGATTAGCGGTGAACGGATGGTCACTATCCGTATGACGCTGACCGCGCCAGGTTGTGGGATGGGAGACGTGATTGCCGCCGATGCGCGCAATAAAATTTTGGGGGCACCGCAAATTAACAAGGTGCATACCGAAATCGTCTTCAGTCCGCCCTGGAGCCGTGACATGATGAGCGAAGAAGCCAAGCTAGAGCTCGGCATGTTCTAACCCCTGTTGGGGAGCTGGATGCACAGCCTGTTATTACGTTGGATGAAGCGTTTGCTAATGTCGCTAGGAGCCTTGTTGCTGCTGGCGACATTGCTGTTTATAGCGGGTAATTTATGGGTGCTGGCTAGCACTTCCCGCTACATCGACGGCCATTTGGAGCAGTGCCGACCTACCGATGTGGCCATCGTCTTTGGCACGTCCCACTGGACCCGCAGCGGGCTCAGAAATCCGCACTTCCATGCCCGAATGCGCACCTCTGCCCGGCTGGTGGCCGATCAGCGCGTGCAGCACTTGTTGCTATCGGGAGATAACCGCACTCAAGCGTACAACGAGCCGCGCGCCATGTGGCGAGACTTATACCGCCGTGGCGTGGCCGCCGACCAGCTGACGATGGATTTCGCGGGCTTCAGTACCTACGACACCCTGGTGCGCGCGCGGGATGTATTTCAGCTACAAGAGGCACTGCTGGTCACTCAAAGTTGGCACTTGCCGCGCGCGCTGTTCATTGGTCGAGCACTGGGAATGGACGTGACGGGCTGCATAGCGGAAGAGCAACCAGCCGCCGATGAGTGGCGATTGAGGGCGCGGGAGTGGGTGGCGCGTATTGCGACCGTGGGTGATCTCTATCTCTGGGGAAGAGAGCCGTACTTTCTTGGTCCCGCCGAACCCATCGAGCTTCGCCGTAGCAAAGATGCCCGAGAGGCGTCGGAAGTGTTAGAACTAGACGGCGTATGGCTGTTACAAGACCGCTTAGAATCCGGCAGGGAGACGCAGTAGGGCATCACAGGTTTTGAGTATGCCAAGGTCGACACCCTCAAAGAGCCGCCGATCAACGGCGGGTCTTGCGTTTTTGCAGGCTGTAGAGCTCACGGATGAGTTTGCGACACCCTTGCATGCACTCATCCACGACGGGCTCGATGGGGTCGGGCAGAGGGTGCGTGAATAGTGTCGAGAGGGCCTGCATGAGCACACGCTCTTGTTCCAACAGCTCATTGATCAGTACTTGACTATCGTTGCCCACGAAACTCTTCAAACGGCTCCACAGCCATAGAAAGTCATCCCGCTCGACATCGGCATCCCGAGGCAGCATTTTCAAGTGCGCACGGGCGAGTTCCTGCAGCTTGCGCATCTGCTTGAGTCGCTCGGTATAGTGCGGCTTCAGTGCATCGCGCAGGGAGGGGCGCAGGCGTTCGATATTGTCCTGGAAATAATCAATGCTATCGGCCAGCGCTTCCAGAACGCTGTCCATCGCCACTTGGCGATTGTCGAGAAACATGAGCGTCTACCTCCTTCGGTGACGCAGATTGTGGGGGTGGCAGCGTTGATTTGCCACCCCTAATAGGGATTATTTTTGCATTTGCCCGTTAGCCTTTAGGCTTGGGCGGCGCCTTGCGCGCAGGAACGGCGTTCTTTTCGATGTGCTCGATAATCATGCCCGCAATGTCCTTACCGGTTGCACTCTCGATGCCCTGCAGTCCCGGCGATGAGTTGACCTCCATGATCACCGGGCCGTGGTTCGAGCGCAGCAAGTCTACCCCCGCCACGCGAAGCCCCATGGCCTTGGCCGCACGAATGGCGGTAGAGCGCTCTTCCGGCGTAATGCGAATCACACTGGCGGTGCCACCGCGGTGCAGGTTGGAGCGGAATTCGCCGTCCGCTGCCTGACGCTTCATCGAGGCCACGACCTTATCGCCAATCACGAAGCAGCGAATGTCCGCACCGCGAGCTTCTTTGATGTACTCCTGCACCATGATGTTGGCTTTCATGCCCATGAAGGCCTGAATCACGGACTCTGCCGCTTGGTTGGTTTCTGCCAGGACCACGCCGATTCCCTGAGTGCCCTCTAGGAGTTTGATGACCAGCGGGGCGCCTTTCACCATGGTGATCAGGTCGGGAATGTCGTCCGGGGAGTGGGCGAAGCCGGTGATTGGCAGACCCAGCCCCTTGCGAGAGAGCAGTTGGAGCGAACGCAGCTTGTCGCGTGATCGAGTAATCGCCACCGAGTCGTTGATGACGTAGGTGCCCATCATTTCGAACTGGCGCAGCACCGCGCAGCCGTAAAAGGTCACCGATGCGCCGATGCGGGGGATGACCGCATCGAACGGCTCGATTTCTGCGCCTTTGTAATGAATGGAGGGGTGGTGTGAGGCGATGCTCATGTAACAACGCAAGGTATCGACCACGCGAGCGGTATGGCCGCGCTGCTCGGCGGCTTCTACCAGTCGGCGGGTAGAGTAAAGGTTGCGGTTACGGGAAAGTAGGGCAATGTGCATGCAGGGCTCCGGGCCAAAAAAGGGATTGTTGAAATGTGTTTAAGGCTCGCCGTGCAAAAAAGCCGCGCCGGGGGCAACTAGGAGGCGGCGCATGGCCCGTCTGCCTAGCAGCATCGCGTGGCGCATATTGCTACGGTCGGTCAGTGTTAGTTCAACCGGAAAATTCAGTTCGCCCAGTTGCATGGGAGTTCGAATGACATAACGCCACTCGCTATGGCCGTTCGAGCTGGTAACGCGGCGACGGTCGTGCAAATGTAACCGGTAGCGGTGGGCAGGCGTCTCGGGCCCACCGCTGTGAGTCAGAAAGCTTACCCATAGCTGCCCGTCGGCATCTTCATGGGTTTCGATCTCTTCGGCGTGCAGCGCCGATGTTCGCGCGCCGGTATCGGCTTTGCAGCAAAGGTGAAGCCCTAATTCAGGTAACGTCACCATTTCGCGGCGGCCGATGACAGCTTTGGCCTGATAGGGTAATTCCTTCACAGCGCACTCCTGACGATATAAGAGAAACAAGACATAGTGATGACGCTTCCTGCTAGCCTTTTGGGGAAGGCTGCATGGCCGATAAACGCGTTTGAATGGCGGAACCCATGGGCGCGTCACGCAGGGTTAGCATAACGGGTAAGCGTAGCCGAGGAATCAACGCAATGTCCCGTACCGCAGCCGCAAAGTGGCTGCGCTCGTCTTCCGCCAGACGTTGCAGGAAGAGAGGGAGGCGTTCGGCGTCTTCCAGCAGCGGCCACCCGCGCCCGGCCATGGCGGCCATCAAGTCAGGGCCGCACGCGGCCGAGTCGTTTAGCAGTTGGGTGTACCACGTGCCTGCCGTTGCCGCAGACGAGCTGCCTACCGCGCGCACGCAGGCGCACAGCGTCTCTAGGTCACCGTCACTGGCGGCGTGTTCACCTCGCAAACGTAGGGCATCGACCAGGGCGTCCGGTAGGGCGCGGTGCTCTAAGCAGTAGCAGAGGGAGTGGATGACGCTTGTCGGCAGGTCGGGAATGCGACCGGCGAGCGCGTCTGCCGTCGCGGTATCCAAGCGAACGACGTAATCGGCAATGCCTTGTAGCCCCAAGGCTTGCCAATCGATCGACTGTTGACCGCTCAGATACGCCTCTACTGGCTCAAGGTGCTGGCTGGCCGGTAAGCCGCTCGCATGGGTGGCCCGGGCATTGAGCATGGCCTGAAAGGTAATGTCCGGCGTAAACGCCAGTGGATTATCTTTCATCAGGTGATCGACATCGGCGGTGTCGGCTGCGTCCAGGTCGGTCGCGGCGGCGTTGCGTCCTAGGGTTTCCAACAGACGATTGATAAACCCGTCACGCTGGGCAGGCGAGAGCATGCCTTGCTCATCCAGCGGCAGTGCCAAGAACCAAATGGCAGGCTCTTCCATGGCCCCCAAACGGAAGACAATGGCGAGCCGTGCCTGACCCTGCCAAGGCTCGGGCCATGCGTATTCGGCGTTCTCGAAAGCGCGCAATACGTCTCGTGGACACGCCGTGACCCGGCGCCCCATATGGTAAAGCGATACCTCCGCACCGCTGCGCGTAAAAAACTCATCAAGGGTGTGAATTGGCTGCATGACATCCTTCCGCTTTTCAAGCCTGCACTCTACCTTGCTGGTTTGCCACTGTCAGCCGCAACCGTTGATTAATCCGTGCTTTATTGTCTAAGTGGTTAAAAATTGAACAACTTTGCGTAAGCCGCGTGAGAGTAGCGGTGGCGACACCTTTCCATAGTTTATCCACAGCCTCTTGCAGGTTTTCTGTGAATCTGTGAATAACGCCTTAGAGAGAGGCTCGCGAGTGGCAACTTACCCACAGAGTTGGGATAATGGGCGTCAACATTGACCAACCCCAAGGTGTTTATGAGCGTCCATCAACAGCTTCAAACCGCGCTTCTTGAGCTTGAAGCCGCCATGAAGGCCGCGAATTTGTGGCGCACCCCCACGCCCGATGCGTCGGCATTTGCCAGCCAGCAGCCTTTCTGTATCGATACCATGTCGCTGCCTCAGTGGGTGCGCTATGTGTTCATTGCGCGTTTGAACGCGTTAATCGATGCCAAAGCTGCCATGCCTGCCAAGTGCGATGTCGCTCCGGCGGTGGCGGCTTACATGATGCAGGAGAAAGCGCGTGCCAGCGATCAGGTGCTGGTCGTCAAGGCGGTGGAGCGGGTCGACCAAATCGTCACCGAGAACTAAGTGCGACGTACCGTCAACGACAATGCCCAGGGCGAACGCCCTGGGCATTTTTTTGCCGCGACTGCGTGGACTCAGAAGCGGTAGCTCAATCCCGCCATGACCACCATGGGATCGATGGCCACAGTGCCTGCAGCAGCCCCATTGATTTTGGCGTCGGTGTCGATGTCCAGGTACCACGCCGCAGCGTTCAGTGCCCAGTGTTCGTCGATCAGTAGGTCGACCCCCACTTGGGCGGCGGCGCCCCAGGCGTCGTCCAGCTCGAGTTCGCCAATGGCTAGGCGCTCATCGGAAAAACGCGTGTAGTTGATGCCCGCGCCGACGTAGGGTTGCACCGGCGACTCGCTACCGCCCAACGGATAGTATTGCAGGGTCAAGGTGGGCGGCAGGTGTTTGGTGGAGGCGAGATGGTCGCCGTTGAGGGCAATGTTGTGCTCGAAGGGAAGCGCGGCCAGTAACTCGACACCTACCTTATCGTGGAAGCGGTAGCCTAGTGTAAACGCAGGGCCGGTTTTGTCTTGAACATCGACCGCGAAAGCCCCACCGGCCAGCGAGCCGTTGTCGCTCTTGGGCGCCACCTTGGCGACCCCCACGCGGGTGAAAATATCGCCCGCCCCATAGGCGAACGCCTGGGAACTGGCGGCTAAGGTAGCGGCGGCAAGTCCGGCGGTGAATAGAGTGGGCATTGATAAAAGGCGCATAGCGTGGCTCCTGGACGATCGTGTGAGGATGGTGGGTTGCGTTAACCCTGGAGCCAGTGTATCGAGCCAGTGCGAGAGCGTTATTGACCTGGGGCAAAGGGGGAGGGGGTTGGGGAGTTCGTAGGGAGTGCTGGCAGAGAACGCTGCCCTTAAAAAAGCTCAGCGGGTTTCCCCGCTGAGCCTGCTGCATCAAACCGACGTATTACGCGTCTTGACGGTCGATGTGCTTGTATTCGCCAGCATCCGCCGTCACGCTGCTCACCACCAGAATGGCGATGAACGAGGCGATGAAGCCAGGAATGATTTCATAGATGCCCGGTCCTCCCATGAAGGAGCCGTTCCAGCCCAGGGCAATCCACAGCATGACGGTCACGGCACCTACGATCATACCGGCAACGGCGCCCGCACCGTTGGTGCGTGACCACATCAGCGACAGGATGATCAGCGGGCCGAAAGCCGCACCGAAGCCTGCCCAGGCGTTACTCACCAAACCCAGTACCTGAGAGTTTTCGTCCGAAGCAATGATCGCGGCGACGATACCCACCAGCACGACGCAGATACGGCCCACGGCGACGCACTGCTGCTCCGAGGCTTTCTTATGCAGGAACAGGCGGTAGAAGTCTTCGGTCAACGAGGAAGAGGACACCAGCAGCTGACTGGAAATGGTGCTCATGATGGCCGCCAGCAGCGCGGCATAGAGGAAGCCAGTGATCAGCGGGTGGAACAGCAGGTTGGCCAGCACGATGAAGATGGTTTCCGGATCCTGAACGTCCAAGCCGTTGCGAATGGCATAAGCGCGACCAAAGATACCCAGAGACACGGCACCAATCAGCGAGATGAGCATCCACGCCATGCCGATGTTACGGGCCGTCGGTACGTCTTTCTGCGAACGGATCGCCATGAAGCGCACGATGATGTGCGGCTGACCAAAGTAGCCCAAGCCCCAGGTGACCGCTGAGAGCCAACCAATGAACGTGAGACCTTCGGACCAGGACAGCAGCGTGGGATCGACTTCATTGAGCGTCTGAGACGCCTGCGAGAAGCCGCCGCCGCCTTCACCGAACAGTACGACGGCAGGCATGATGATCAGCGCCAGCATCATGATGCAGCCCTGAACGAAGTCCGTCATGCTCACGGCGAGGAAGCCGCCTACGACGGTGTAGATCAGTACCACGCCCAGGGTGATGATCACGCCCATGGCGTAGTTGCTCATGTCACCGAAGTTGTAAACGCCGGTGAAAGCGCTTTCGAACAGTTTGCCACCCGCGACGAGGCCTGACGCGGTGTAGACGGCAAAGAAGATCACGATGACGACGGCCGATACCGTGCGTAGCGACAGCGCGCGGGTCGGGAAGCGGTTGGCCAAAAAGGCCGGGATGGTAATGGCATTGCCGTAGTGAATGGTTTGTTCACGCAGGCGCGGCGCTACCAGCAGCCAGTTGAAGAACGCACCCACCAGAAGGCCGATGCCGATCCAGGCAGAGCCCAGGCCAGAAACGAACATGGCACCGGGTAGCCCCAGCAGCAGCCAGCCGCTCATGTCCGACGCGCCCGCTGAGAGGGCCGCTACCTGTGGACTGAGGGTACGCCCCCCCAGCATGTAGTCTTCAGAGGAAGACGTGGCCTTGCGCATTGCATAAACGCCAATGGCGATCATCAGCGCGAAGTAACCGAATAAGCTAATCCATACACCTGTAGCCATGAAACTTCTCCAATGTGTGAGGACGACGCTACGCTACGTACAAAAGCATCGGCGGGTGCTGACCCTTTTGTACACGGCGAGCATCGACAGGGGCTGCGTTGGCCGAATCGTCACGGCCATGACACAGCCTTGTTGTTGTTAACCCTGAGTCGTGATGTCACTACCAGCCGTCGCGCCTTCGCGAGACGAAGCATGAGAGAGTTGATGGGTACGCGTGTGTGCAAAGTTCCCCGTGCCCGGTGGGCGGCCTAGACAGGCCGCCCGTGCCAGGGCCATTGCTCTATTATTGTCAACCATGAGACGGTTCCTTTTCAGGAGTTCAGGTTAGTTGTATTGATGAGCCGTTTACTCATCCCCTAGCGCCAGAAGCGACGCGTTGCCACCTAGGGCGGCGGTGTTGTTAGTAATCGTTTTCTCGGTCACGAAGCGCTGCAGGTAGTGCGGTCCGCCCGCTTTCGGGCCGGTGCCGGACAGCCCTTGGCCACCGAACGGCTGAACGCCAACAACAGCCCCGATGATATTACGGTTGATATACACATTGCCTACTCGAATTTTCTGCGCTATTTCAGCGGCAAAGGATTCGTTACGGCTATGCACCCCAAACGTCAGGCCATACCCCCGGCCGTTGATGTCATTGATGACCTTATCAAGCTCGCGTGCTTTGAAGCGCACGATATGCAGCACCGGGCCAAACTGCTCGCGCGTCAGGGCGTCGATGCTGTCGATGGTAAAGGCCACTGGCGGTACGAAAGTGCCGTGTTGGGTATGCTCCGCGGTCATCGGCGTTTCAGCGACCAAGCGGTTTTCGCTTTTGAGCTTTTCGATGTGCGCCATCAAGCCGTTGCGCGCGTCTTCATCGATGACGGGGCCGACATCGGTACCCAGGTCGCGGGGGTCGCCAATGCGCAGTTCGCTCATTGCACCCTTTAGGATTTCAATGACGCGGTCAGCAACGTCTTCCTGAAGGTAGAGCACCCGAAGGGCCGAGCAGCGCTGGCCAGCACTCTGGAACGCTGATTGAATGACATCCACGACGACCTGCTCGGGCAGGGCGGTGGAGTCAACGATCATCGCGTTCATGCCGCCGGTTTCAGCGATCAGCGTGGGGAGCGGCGCGTTTTCGCGGGCGGCCAGCGCGCGGTTGATGATTTGCGCCGTGTCGGTACCGCCGGTGAAGACCACGCCGGTAATGCGTGGGTCAGAGGTCAATACGCTGCCTACGGTCGGGCCATCCCCCGGCAGCAGCTGCACCACGTCACGGGGCATACCCGCTTCGTAAAGCAGTTCGATGACGCGGTGAGCGACAATAGACGTCTGCTCAGCGGGTTTCGCTAGCACGGTGTTGCCCGCCACGGCCGCGGCAACGATTTGTCCGCAGAAAATCGCCACCGGGAAATTCCAGGGGCTGATGGCGGCAAAAACGCCTTTACCGCCCATGGTCAACCGGTTGGATTCGCCGGTGGGACCAGGTAGCTCGATGGGCTCGCCAAACGACTCCTCGGCACGCATGGCGTAGTAGCGGCAGAAATCGACCGCTTCCTTGATTTCATCGACGCCATCGGTGAGCAGCTTGCCGCCCTCGCGGGAGCAGAGTGTCATCAGCTCCGCCATGTGCTCTTCCATCAGGTCGCCCAGCCGACGCACAATCGCAGCGCGTTCGGCAACGGGCGTTGCGTCCCAGCGTGGGAAGGCTTCCCAAGCCGCATCGAGGGCTTTGGCCGCCTGCTCTTTGCTGGTCCACTGCACGCTGCCAACGGTTTGGCGGCGATCAAAAGGCGAGGTCACGCTATGCGTGTTAGCGCTGTCGTCTGCCACATCAAAGGCCAGTAGCGGCTTGGTGGGGTACTGCTTGTCCATGAACCCGCTCATTTTTTCCATCAGCGGGTAGTAGTGGCTACGGATGTTGAGGTTGACCCCACGGGAGTTGCGACGCTTCGGCCCATAAATGTCTTTCGGCAGCGGAATACGCTTGTTGTAGAACGTCTTCTGCTGGCGCAGGGTGTCGATGGGGTGCTGGCAGAGCGACTCCACCGGCACGTCCGGGTCGACGATCTGGTGGACGAAAGACGAGTTAGCGCCGTTTTCCAGCAGGCGACGTACCAAGTAGGGCAGCAGGTCTTTGTGGGCGCCAACCGGTGCGTAAATACGGCAATAGGTGCCTTTGGGAGCACGCTCGAGGGCCGCGTCGTAAAGCGCTTCGCCCATACCGTGCAGGCGCTGGAATTCGAACGGGCGGCTGTCGTGGTTCGCCAGCTCCAGAATGGTCGTGACGGTGTGGGCGTTGTGGGTCGCAAACTGAGGGAAGATACGGCCACGGGTATCGTCCGACAGCAGGAACTGTGCGCAGGCTAGGTAGGCCACATCGGTACACGCCTTGCGGGTGTAAACCGGGTACCCGTCAATGCCCAGCTGCTGAGACTCTTTAATCTCGCTGTCCCAGTACGCGCCTTTGACCAACCGCAGCGGAATTTCATCGCCTTGCTCGTCGGCCAAGCGGTTGATGTAGTGCAGCACCGGCAGCGCACGCTTGGAGTATGCTTGAACGACCAGACCAAAGTGGCCCCAACCTTTGACGGCGTCGCTTTGATAAATCGCCCGGAACACTTCCAGTGAAAGCTCCAGACGATCGACCTCCTCGGCGTCGATGGTGACCGCGACATCCAGCTCGCGCGCTTTGCTGACCAGTTGGATGACGGTATCTACCAGCTCGGCCAACACCTGCTCGCGGCGGCCAAACTCATAGCGCGGGTGCAGGGCAGAGAGTTTGATGGAGACCGAAGGGGCGGGCGTTTTGTCGCCAAGGGACTTACACGCTTTACCGACCTGCTCGATGGCGCGTGCGTAATCGTCAAAGTAGCGCTTGGCATCGGCACGGGTGCGTGCGGCTTCGCCTAGCATATCGTAGGAGTAGGTGTAGCCTTTATTGAACAGCGGCTTGGAACGCTTTAGCGCTTCATTGATGTCGCGACCCAGGACGAACTGCTTGCCCATGATTTTCATGGCTTCGGTCATCGCCCGGCGAATGACCGGCTCGCCCATGCGGTTCACCATGCGATTGATGAAGTGGGCGGGCTGGCCCTCTTTCGGGTGATCGAGCTTCAATACCCGTCCGGTCATCAGCAGGCCCCAGGTCGAGGCGTTGACCATCCAGGACTCGCTCTTGCCCACGTGGGACTGCCAATCGGCTGGCCCCAGTTTGTCTTCGATCAGCGCATCGGCGGTGGCTTTGTCCGGAATACGCAGCATCGCCTCGGCAAGACACATCAGCATCAGCCCTTCGTGGGTATCCAGGCTGTACTGCTGAAGCAGCTCGTCGATGGTGTCGACGGCGGTGTCCATGTTGCGAACGTCGCGCACCAGCGCTGCCGTGTTGGCCTCAATGCGCGCGAAATCGTCTTGGTCGGCGTTGAGCAGCTTGATCAGCTCGCCTACATAGGCATCTTCATCGACGATATAGTGTTCGCTGACACGCTGCATCAGCGTATCAAGGTCGGTTTGCCAGGTGGCAGGGTCACGCATTTTTTTAGCATTGAGCATTGAGGCCCCCGTAAGACAGGTCTGAAACGAACAGCATGAACGGATAGCTGTGTCAGCTAATGTTTAAAAGTGGTGGCAGGGCAGGTGCCCAGGCTGACGTTCGAATGTAGAGCTAGCCGCCGTTAGGTGTATGTCGTTTTCGTGGCAAAACGTGTCAATTTCTCGGCAAGCGGTGCCCATTTACGACTTTAGTAGAGTTGGCTGACGCTTGCGAGGGGCCCATCCAACGACGTTTATAGTGTAGCGTCTCGTTAGCTATCGACGAGACGAGAGAACGCCTGACCCCGTTGGGGGCTGGCGGTAGATAACACCGTTGAAGGGCTCGCCGAACGGTGACCGGTATCGAGAGATGGCCCCGTCAATCCTTGGCGTAACTGGCGCGGAGAGGCACCGTAGCTGCGTCGAAACGCGTGGGATAGGGCGCTTTGATTGGCGAACCCGGTTTGAATGGCAATATCGGTGAGCGGCAGGCGGCTCTGCATGATGAGCTGTCGCGCCGCATGAAGGCGCTGCCGACGAACGTACTGCCAGGGCGAAAGGCCGGTTTGGGCGCGAAACCGTTCGGAGAAGTGCGCCTCGCTCAGACAGGCAAGTTTAGCCAGATCTGCCACGCGCAGCTCGTCTGCCAAATGGCGGCGTATGAAGCGGTCAATTTGATCGAGATCGATGCGACGCTGGGTTGCCGTACTCGACGCCCCCAGGCGCGCCTTTAGCGAGCCGAGCAGCGTAGCGGCCAGTCGGTCCTGCTGAAAAGAGGTCGCAGAGTTGTCAAATCCTCGGGCGAGCTCACTCTCAACGAAGGTGAGGTAGTGGCGTAGTGGGCTGTCCAGAGCGAAAAAGCGTGGCGCATCGAAGAGCGCCACCAATTCACGATGCTCGCCTGTCAGGGCGGGCGCATCCTCGGGAAGGTCCAAAATGAGTTGGCGGTTGTGGCCGTTGCCGGAATAGTAGTGCTCATGATTAGCGGGCACGATGCAGCCGGAAAACGCATTCACTCGTCCACCCAGCCCTTCGATTTCGAACTCTGAGGAGCCGCAAAGCGTAATCACGATCTGGTGAAAATCGTGGGAGTGATGCTTCGTCGCCGTTTCCAAGGGAATTTGACGAATGGTGCTCGGCATACGGTTCTCCTCGTCGCTGCAGCGTGGTTAGCGCTGACGAAGCGCTGTATGTGCCGCTAAATGATCGCGCAGTGCTTTTAGCTCTGCGTAACCCTCTTGATTGAGCAGCGGTTTGCCTTGGGCAATTTGCCAGCGCCTGCCATGGGTATCCATCAGGTGGGACGCTCGGCGGCGAATATTGTCGAGATACTCGTCGTGGCGAATGGGGTAGCCAATCAAGGCGTTCCATTCCGTCTCGCTCACGCTGCTCTCCAGGGCTTTGTCAAAAAGGGCGATCAAATCCTTGGGTTCGGTACGATAGCGGGGTGTTCCTGCGTTCATCAGCACTAGCAGTACGGCGCCCATCACGAGTACACACACGCCTAACACCAGTAGATAAAGTGCCATCTTATGCTCCCGCCCGCATCAAGATGGACGCCAAGTTCAGCGCCCGTATCAGAGTCGATGCCCAGTATACGCCTGCGTCCGGCGAGACGAAAATTTTAACCTTTTGCGAACTTTTTCCCTGAGCAGTGTCTGAGAGTGTACAGGCAACATCGCGATGGCAGTCGCTAATAGTGTTGTTCTGGCTATTGTTTTCGATCCCTTGCTTCCGCTGCTTATTCAAGCAGCGGTTTTTTTTGTAGGTATTTTTTTATAGGTTTTTTATAGATATATGGGGCAAAGCCCGAGGGCTTAGGTATTCACGTGCTTAATGACGACGAATCGTGAGTAAAGCCATGAGAATATCCCGACGCGTGACGATGCCCACCAAGCGTTGCTGCTCGACGACCGGGTAAATTTTCGGCTTGGCACCGAGCATTTCCTGCGCGAGATCGGTCACGCTTTTGTTGGGCGAGGTGGTCAGCACGTCTTGACGCATGAGTTCCCGCACCAAGGGAGCCTCGTGGTCATGATAAATGCTATCGAGCACGTGCCCCAAGACATCCTGCTCGGAAATGAAGCCGATCAAACGGTCCGACATATCCACGACCGGCGCCCCCGGCAGCCGATGCAGTGCCAGCCCTTGGGCGAGTGTCGTGATGGATGTCTCTCCTGAGACGCGGTAGCAGTCGCGGGACATGATGTCTCGAACGGTGTCCGGAATGTTTTTGTTCATGAGGGCGCTCCTTATCATCATCGGCAGGCTGCCGCCGATTCTCTTACTGTAGGTGATTTAACTCACCCTGCGCTGCCCCCATACTGTCTCTATTCAACGCTTTGCTTTTTTAAATAAGCCTCAACCGCTGTGAGGAGTCGTGATGGACGCTCGTGAATACCTAAACCGTAAAGGCGTCGGCCTGGATCGAGATCCTGACAAGCCCAATACGCTGGAAGAGAAAGCCTGGGAGCGTGCCCGTGGCTCGGGTCAGCGTCGTCCCAAGGCAGGCACGCCCCACGATTGGGAAGATTGGGAGCGTTACCATGACGACCTGGCCGACGGTGCGGATTCCCTGGAACAAAAAATCGACAAAGAAGCGCACCGTCGAGCGCTCGCTCAAGAAAAGGCGGCCTCCGAACGAGCCAATGCGCCCGTCGAGCACTTTACGCCTGCGCCGGTGGTGAAAGAGGCCACGACCCGCTCGGAGCCCTCTTCCGTCGTGACGGACAGCGCCACCCCCGACGAGCCGGCCTCACTGCAGTGGGCGTACCGCGCGCTGGCCGTGTTACTACCGCCCCTCGCCCTGGGGTTGACCAATGGCGGTGCTCGACGTGTCGTCATCAGCGCACTGCTGACGCTGGCGGGCTGGCTCCCCGGCGTTATCTATGCGTTCGTGTGGTTGAACAAGCGCTAGCTTTCTCTTTTGCCGCTAGCCCATTGGCAGGAGAGGCGAATGACGTATAATTCCCGTCAACTAACTCTTTGTTTGAGGTTTACGAATGGGCTATCTGGTAGGCGTAACGGCGCTATGGGCGTTTTCGTTCTCGTTGATTGGGGTCTACCTCGCTGGTCAGGTGGACAGTTACTTTGCCGTGCTGGTACGGGTCACTCTGGCGATGCTGGTGTTTCTCCCTTTTTTACGTCCCAGCCTGCTGCGCGGTAAACAGCGGTTGGCGTTGATGGCGCTGGGCGCCATTCAACTCGGCGTGATGTACACCTTCTTTTATCACTCCTTTTTGCTGCTCTCTGTGCCGGAAGTGCTGTTATTCACCATTTTCACACCGGTGTATATCGCGCTGTTGGACGACCTGATGTTCAAGCGTTTTACGCCGATCTATTTGGTCACCGCTGTCTTGGCGGTGATCGGTGCGGGCGTCATTCGCTACGATGGAGTAGATAGCGGCTTTTGGTTAGGTTTTCTGGTCGTGCAGGGCGCCAACCTCTGTTTTGCCATTGGGCAAGTCGGCTATCGCCGTTTGGCATCCGACCTGCCGCCCACGCTGGCATGGCACAACGTGTTTGGCTGGTTCTTCATCGGTGCTATGCTGGTGGCGCTGCCTGCTTTCTTGCTGTTCGGCAATAACTCGGCGCTGCCCACCACGTCGCTGCAGTGGGGGGTGCTGGCCTGGCTGGGGCTCGTGGCGTCGGGCGTTGGGTATTTCGCCTGGAACCAGGGCGCCACGAAGGTCGATGCGGGCACGCTCGCCATCATGAACAATGCGTTGGTCCCCGCAGGCTTGGTCGTCAACCTCGTCATCTGGAATCGCGATGCCGAGCTGGACAAGCTGCTGCTGGGGGCGGCCATCATGGGTGCTTCGCTATGGCTGAACCACTGGTGGCTGCAGCGCCGAAAGGTAGCGGCTGCCGCAAGCTAAACCGCTGATTTGCCCGGCGCTAGGAGCACTTCTGCCGCGCCGGGTGATTTGCTCGATACCGCCTTCCTCTCCATAATGTGGGTTGATGCTAGCGAGAGTCACCCATGTCTAACACCCCATCGTCAAGCTCCCATACCGGTAGCCCGCGTCACCCAGCGAAGCCCTTCAAGACGATCGGCTTGATTGGCCGCCTTGGCAGTGACAAAGTCGTCGACTCGCTGCAACGCTTGGTCCGCTATTTGACCGAGCATGACTACAAGGTACTCATCGAGGACCGAACCGCCACGGCGCTGCCGCAGCACGGTTTGCCCGAGGCGAGCCGCCGTATGCTGGGCGAGCTATGCGATCTCGTGATCGTGGTGGGCGGTGACGGCAGTTTGCTAGGGGCCGCCCGTACTCTGTGTCGCAGCGGCACGCTGATTCTGGGCGTTAATCGTGGGCGGCTGGGGTTTCTTACCGATATTTCACCGGATGAGCTAGAGCATCGCGTTGGCGAAGTCTTGGCGGGCGAGTTCGAGGTGGAGGAGCGTTTTCTGCTGGATGCGGTGCTCTATCGCAATGGGGTGGCGGTGGGCAGCGGCGACGCGCTGAACGAAGTCGTCGTGCACCCTGGAAAAGCGGTGCGCATGATCGAGTTCGAGCTGTTCATCGATGGACAATTCGTTTACAGCCAGCGCAGTGATGGACTGATCGTAGCCACACCAACGGGCTCCACAGCCTATGCGCTGTCCGGTGGTGGGCCAATCATGCATCCCAAGCTGGATGTGGTGACGCTAGTGCCCATGTTCCCACACACGCTCTCGAGTCGGCCCATCGTGATCGATGCGGCCAGTGAAATACGCATTCATATCGGCGAAACCAACCAGACGTACCCGCATATCAGTTGCGATGGCCAAACGCGCGCGGTGGCCAAACCTGACGATGTGCTGGTCATCACCCGTAAGCCGGAGCGCGTTCAGTTGGTGCATCCCATTGGGCACAATTTCTACGACGTGCTGCGCAGTAAGCTCGGCTGGAGCCATCGGCTAGGGGATTGATATGGAGGGTTACGACCTCATCGGCGATGTCCATGGCTGCGGCGCGACGTTGGCAGCGCTGCTCGAGAAGCTGGGGTATCACCAGCGGCGTGGTGTCTACCGTCACCCCCGACGCAAAGTGATTTTTTTGGGCGACCTCATCGATCGCGGGCCACGCATTCGACTTGCCGTTACCATTGCCCGGCGCATGGTGGAGGCGGGCGAGGCGCATATCGTCATGGGGAACCACGAATACAATGCGCTGGCCTATACCCACCCTGCGCCACGAGGCAGCGGCAAGCGCTGGCTGCGTGAGCACACGCCGCGCCACAATCGCATCATTCAAGACACGCTCGATCAATACCGCGACCACACCAACGAATGGGAAGATACGCTGGCATGGTTTAAAACCATCCCACTCTTTTTAGAGGTGGACGGCATTCGCGTCGTGCACGCCTGCTGGGACGCGACGCTGATCCATGAACTCAAGCAGCGTGCGCCCTCTGCACGGATGGATAGCCAGTTTTTGGTGGAATCCACCGACCCGACGTCCCAGGCGTATCGCATCCTTGATCGACTCACTCGTGGCCCCCATATACCGTTACCGACCGGGGTAGCGATTCACTCAGGGGATGGTTTCACCCGGCAAAGTTTTCGTGCGCATTTTTGGTCGGCCAACCCGCAGCAGTGGGGCGATGTCGTGTTTCAACCCGACAACTTGCCCGGCGACCTAGAGACGCAGCCGTTGAGCCAGAGCGAACGACAGCGGCTAAGTTATTATGGGCCCGACCAGCCGCCGCTCTTCATTGGGCATTATTGGTGTGAAGGGATTCCTGCGTTGCCAGCTCCCAATATCGCTTGCTTGGATTATAGCGCCGTCAAATTTGGTCGTTTAGTGGCATATCGTTGGAGCGGCGAAACACAGCTTAATGCCGATCATTTCGTTTGGATTCAAGTGCCTAGAGAAGAGCGTGCGTTACCTAAGCCGTGGGAAATCGATTTTGATTAAGCGGGCGACCAAAGCGTTACATATGGTTACATAATTTTTGCAAAACAGCTGAACTAACCCCGTTGCCGGATATCAGAGTAAGTGTTCCCTTGAATGATCCCTTGCTTTTATCCGGCGGCCCCCTCCGCCGGATTTTTTTGTTTATCCGTTGGCCCTCTGGCGCTCAGGCGCACGACCACTTGGATAGTAGGGAGATGCCATGCATCCCGTCATGCTCTTACCCACGGGCGCAGACACACAGGCACTGCGCAAAGCGTTATGGCACTACCGTATTGGCCATCGCATTACGGACGAAGCCGAGGGCCAGCTGCTTTGGGTGGCCGACCCTCGTCAACGTGACGAGCTCCAGGCCGTCGTCGGGCGGTGGGAGCGGGGTGAACCGCTGATTCTCGACGGGGCTCGACCGCGGCGAGCCGCCAACGTCCAGCATCTCACCACGACGCTGCGTCATGTCCCGGTGACGGCTCTCATGATCGGTGTCAGCCTGCTGGTATTCGCCTTGAGCGGCGTGTTTGGCGATTTGCTGGTCGTGGCCCTGACCATCGTGCCGGTGGGTATTTCCGGCGGTCAGCTGGTGTACGGCTCGTTAGCGGACACCGTGATGGGAGGGCAGGTGTGGCGTTTGCTATCCCCCGCGTTTTTGCACTTCGGTTGGATGCACCTGATTTTCAACCTGATGTGGGTATGGTATTTCGGCCGACAGATCGAACAGCGCCAGGGCAGTAAAATGATGCTATTACTGCTTCTCGTCGCCGGTATTGGTGCCAACTTGGCGCAATACGTGACTGGGACGGTGCTGTTTGGTGGCATGTCTGGCGTGGTGTATGCGTTGCTGGCCCATGTGTGGCTTATGTCCCGCCGTGCCCCGCAAAGCGGTTTCTTCGTGCCGCAAATGCTGGTGGTCTTCATGCTCGGCTGGATGGTGTTCACCATGACCGACATCGCCAGTACCGTCGGCTTTGGCAACGTGGCCAATGAAGCTCACTTGGGCGGGCTGCTCGTGGGGCTCGCCTCGGGCTGGTATTATTCCTCCCAACGTAGAAAAGCCTAACGCCGCCAATTTGAACGCAGCCAACACGTGAGGTGCTGACCGTGAGCGATATGACCTTCGATAAAATGATTAACCAAATGACACCTGCGATTTATGAAAGCCTGAAGCAGGCGGTCTCGCTACGTAAATGGCCCGATGGCCGCCGGTTGACGCCTGAGCAAACCGAGCTGTGCTTGGAAGCGGTCATGCGCTATGAAGCCGAAAATAACGTACCGGAAGAAAACCGCGTAGGATACCTAGAACGTCGCACCTGTGGGGCAGGTGCAACGGGCGCCGGTGTGAGTCCCGAAATGGCGGGCCTGGGCCGGGATGCCACGCGTGACTGATTTGTTAATCCCAGAGGTCTCTCCCGTTAAAGGGTGTTTGCAAAAAATGGCGGCGGCGCTGCCTCGCCGCCAAGACGAACAGGTGGTTTACCACCTGCGCGCAGGTGAGCATCGGGTGGCATTGAATGAGCGTATTGGTTCCCCCATGCGCCTTTCATGGAGCGGGGCTATTGCCTGTACCCACTGCGGTCGGGCAACCAAAAAAAGTTTTGCACAAGGCTACTGCTACCCGTGTTTCAAACGGTTGGCACAGTGCGACACCTGCATCATGAAGCCGGAGACCTGCCATTACTACCAAGGTACCTGCCGCGAGCCGGAGTGGGGTGAGACGCACTGCTTTCAGCCCCACATCGTCTATCTGGCTAACTCTTCCGGCTTGAAGGTGGGCATTACCCGCAAAACCCAAATGCCCACCCGCTGGTTGGATCAAGGCGCTATTCAGGCACTGCCGATTCTCGAAGTGAATACCCGCCAGCAGTCCGGGTTCGTCGAGATGCTCTTTAAAGAGCAGGTGGCCGACCGCACTAACTGGCGTGCCATGTTAAAAGGTGAGGTAGAACCACTCGATCTGCGCGCTGAGCGTGACCGATTGTTGAACACACTGGCAGACGGCTTAAGCCAGCTACGCAGTGTTCACGGCGAGGACGCCATCCGCACGCTGGACGAAGCGCCTCTGCAGTTCGACTATCCCGTTGCTGCCTTTCCTCGCAAGGTGGTCTCTCATAATTTCGATAAGCAGCCGCTGGTTGAAGGCATTCTTCAGGGTGTGAAAGGGCAATACCTCATGTTCGATACGGGGGTGATTAATCTACGTAAATTCACGGGTTACGAAATTTCGGTAGCGTGAAAAATAGGCATTTTGCCTAGCCAGAGTGGCATCGGTTGACTAGGGTTATTAGGGTCATCACAGACACTGCCTAGTTACGCAAGGAAGCCTCGATGCCATGGCTAAAACTGCTGCACATCGCCGCGCTGGTCATTTGGTGCGGCGCACTTCTTTATCTTCCAGCACTGTTACTGCAATCGCTGCAGCTACGTAAAGACGCGGGATTTGCCCAAGGCACACCTCCAATGCCGCGTTTTTTTTACAACTCTATCGCCACGCCGGCCGCTCTCGCTGCGATTGCTTCGGGCACGTTGCTGTTTCTTCTGCATGGCCTGTTGGGCGGTTGGTTGATCCTCAAATTAGGCGCCGTGGTGCTGATGGTGGCAGCCCACGGCTGCTTTGGCTGGCTCATATTGCGTCTGGAGATGGGAATTTTTAAAGGGGTGAAGGCAGCCAGCCTGTGTGCGTTGCTGCTGGCGCTGGTCGGCATTGTTGGCGTGCTTGGGTTTGTGCTTTCCAAGCCGCTGGAGTGGAGCTAGCGCCATGGCCAACATTCTGTCATGGGGGGCCATTGTGCCGTCCGGGTCACTGCTCCACTTCAACGCCCACCGCGTGCTCGTACACCAGCTGGCCACCGAGCCACCCGGCCAGCGCAATCAAACCGGCCGTTACCAGCGAGATGGCCAACCCCCACGGCAGCACCGCATCGGGCTCAGTGAAACGCAGCAGCCAGTTCAGCGACGCCAGAGAGAGCATGACGACAGCGACTATCGCGTGACTCCAGCCCGTGATCAAACGGCGGATGCGGGCCACCGATACCAGGTCGATAATCCCGGCCACCGACGCAATCCAGCCGCCAAACGCGCCAACCCCCGCCAGCCAGAGCCCGCCGCGCAGCCAGAACATATCCTGGGTATACCAGTAGGCCAAGTCGCAGGCGACCAACGCCATCAGGGCCGCCACCGGGAAGTGAATCATCACTGGGTGAAGCGGGTGCCCTGCCAGCGATGCGCGGCTTTTGATCGAGCGTTGGGGAGTCTGTGTCATGGTCACTTCCTGTGGTTAGACAAATCAAAACAGTTAGATAGATCAACTGTATGTCAGGGAAAACGCTAATGAGGGAACGCCATAGCGCCACATGCATCCTGTCGTATCGAACAGCGCGCCGAGCCCGTCGACTGGCCTATTGGCTAGGGGGTGGCTTGCTGTTAGGTGTCGCGGGTTGCAGCGGCGACAGCTCTATCTTAGACCCTGCTGGGCCCGCCGCAAGAGACGTGCGGTTAATTTGGTGGGTGATGCTGGGGTTTGCCACCATCGTGCTGATCGGTGTCACCGTGGTTTGGCTCTACGCCTTCAAGCCGCGCAACGTGGAGCGCACGCCTACCCAAGAACGACGTATTGCCCGGCGTTGGATCATTGGCGGTGGCCTCATTTTGCCCATTGCAAGTATTACGGCGCTGCTAATGTTTGGGGTGCCCGCCGGGCAGCGCATGCTACCGCTCCCGCTAGGCGAGCCGCCTGAAGTGATTGAAGTGATCGGCCACCAATGGTGGTGGGAGGTGCGCTACCCAGGCGCCGAAGGCGGCGAAGTCGTCACCGCTAACCAGCTCGTCATGCCCGCCGGGGAGCCGGTGGATTTTCACGTGAGCGGCGCGGATGTCATTCACGCGTTTTGGGTGCCGCGCCTGGGCGGCAAAATCGACATGCTGCCAGGAAGGGTGAATAAAATCCGTTTGGAAGCCGATGAGCCCGCCGTGTTTGGCGCCCAGTGTGCCGAGCTGTGCGGGGTGGGCCATGCCCATATGCATTTGTATGTCGAAGCCGTGCCCCGTGAAGCATTCGATACATGGCTGGCAGCTCGCCAAGACGCAGAACTAAGCGAATTAGCGACGCAAGATACCACTCATGAGGGTGCAAGAGAGGCCTTTGCAACCCACTGCGCGAGCTGCCATCAAGTGGCTGGCGTCAGCCAGGGCGGTGTAGGGCCTAACCTCTCGGATGTCGGTAGCCGCACGATGCTGGGTGCCGGTGTGATGGCCATGGAAGAGGGCGCGGTGAGCCAGTGGTTGCAGCAGCACCAAACGCTGAAGCCGGGCAATAAAATGCCCGCCCACGACGATATTGATACGGACACCTTGGATGCCCTGGGTGCTTGGCTGGAGACCTTGACCCCATGAAGAGCGTGAATCAAGAGGCGGTAGAGCAGGACCCGCAGCAACTACACGAAGACCTACATGACATTTGGGGTAACCCGAAAGGGCTAAAGGCCCTCACCATTGTGAACCATACGACGCTAGGCCTGCGTTTTATGATCACCGGGATGGTGTTTTTCCTGATTGGCGGCATTCTCGCCATGCTGGTGCGTACCCAGCTAGCGATGCCCGACCAGGACTTTATGTCGCCGGAGATCTATAACCAGGTCACCACCATGCACGGCACGGTGATGATGTTTCTGTTCGCCATTCCCATGCTGGAGGGGCTGGCGATTTACCTGATCCCTAAAATGATTGGTGCCCGTGACTTGGTGTGTCCACGGCTAACGTCGTTGGGTTATTTCTGCTACCTGTTTGGCGGGATTATTCTCACCTCCAGCCTAATTATTGAGATGGCGCCTTCAAGCGGTTGGTTTATGTACACGCCGCTGAGCAGTAAAGAGTTTGCCCCAGATTTGGGCTCCGATTTTTGGCTGCTGGGCATCACCTTTGTGGAGATATCAGCGCTCTCGGCGGGGGTGGAGCTGGTGGTGTCTATCTTACGCACCCGCACCCAGGGCATGGCGCTGCATAAGATGCCGCTGTTTGCGTGGTATATCCTCGCCATGGCGCTAATGATCGTGGTGGGCTTTCCACCGCTGATCCTCGGCAGCGTGCTGCTGGAGCTTGAACGGGCGGTAGGCATGCCGTTTTTCCAAATTGCGGGCGGCGGCGACCCGGTGCTCTGGCAGCACCTGTTCTGGCTGTTTGGCCATCCGGAGGTGTACATCATCTTCCTACCTGCCGCTGGTATTGTCTCCACCTTGATTCCGGTGTTTGCCGGGCGGCCCATTGTGGGGTACGGCTGGGTAGTGGCAGCGATTACCATCATGGGCTTTATCAGTTTTGGGCTGTGGGTTCACCACATGTTCACCATTGGCATTCCGCAGCTGGCTCAGGCGTTTTTCTCGGCGGCCAGTATGCTGGTGGCCGTGCCCACGGCGATTCAGGTGTTTGTCTGGATAGCCACGCTCTGGCTTGGCAAGCCTAAAATGAAGCTGCCCATGCTGTGGGTGATGGGCTTTTTAATTATCTTTGTGTGCGGCGGGTTAACCGGCGTCATGCTGGCGCTGGTGCCGTTTAACTGGCAGGTGCACGACACCCACTTTGTGGTGGCGCACATGCACTACGTGCTGGTGGGGGGCATGTTCTTCCCGCTAATCGCCGGGCTTTACTACTGGCTGCCGCTCTTTTCTGGGCGAATGCCCTCCGAAAACCTGGGGCGCTGGGGCTTCTGGCTTACCTTCCTGGGCTTTAACGGCACCTTCTTGATCATGCACTGGACCGGGCTGCTCGGTATGCCCCGGCGGATTTACACCTATGAAGCGGGGTCGGGCTGGGAGATTTTTAACCTGCTCTCATCCATCAGTAGCTTTGTGCTCTCGGCAGGGATTGCCATGGTGCTGTTGGATATCGCGCTGCACTTCCGGTTTGGCAAGCCCGCCAAGCATAACCCTTGGAATGCCGATACGCTGGAGTGGGCCAACACCATGCCGCCCAGCGCCTATAATTTCGTGAGCCTACCCAGTGTGGAAACCCGGCATCCGCTGTGGGATGACCCGAACCTGCCGCATATCATGGCCGAGGGTAAGCACTCGCTGGCGGTGGCCTCCCACGGCAGGCGGGAGATGTGGGGCACCGATCCAATTTCGGGCAAGGTGCGCGAGATTATCCACCTGCCCGGTAACTCCTGGTGGCCGCTGTTTGCCGCTGCCGCGCTTGCGGTGGTGTGCCTGAGCCTGCTAACCAAGGTGTACGCGTTGGCAGGCGTGTTCGTGATAATTGCCGGTATCTTCCTGCTGCGCTGGTCCTGGGAGAACGGGGCGCATCCTAAAGCGGCACCGGATGCGGGCGTAAAACCGGGCGATCCACCGCTCCATTCGCGCACGATGGACGGCCCGGGCCTCTGGGCGATGGGTGTTTTTCTGATCGCCAACGGATCGTTTTATCTCTCTTATCTGTTTGGCTGGTTCTATCTCTGGACCGTTTCACCGGAATGGCGGATGCCGGAGACGCCGCCGCTATCGCTCATATTAATGGGTGCAGCTGGCGTAGCGGTTTTAGCCGGTTGTAGTGTGATGGAAAAGCTGGTGCGTGGGCTGCGCCAGCAGCGTGACGCCGGGCTAGGCGCAGGCTTCTATTTAGCCGCTGCGTTAGGTGCGCTCCAGGTGGGGCTAACGGGCTGGGCGCTGGGGCAAGCCGAGCTTGCCCCTACGCAAACCTCCCACGATGCGGTGATGCTGGTAGGCCTTGTCTACGCCCTGTTCCACGGCGGTTTAGCGGTCATCTTGACCGTGCTTCAAGGCCTGCGTGTGGGCTATGGCTATGTGGGCGCTCATGCTCCCTTCGAGCCGGGCGTAGTAGCCCTGCTTTGGCGCTATAACGTGGTCACCTTTGGGCTGCTCATAGGGGCGCTGGCGGTGCTGCCCCGCGTGTTAGGAGGGTAGGGCGATGGAACGATTGAACTTTACCCACCCTATCCATTTGATAGTGGGGCTAACGCTTTGGAGCGTTTGGTTTGTGGCCGTGTATAGCGGCCTATCGGTGGCCTGTGCGGTAAATCCACCGCCGCCGGAGGCCAGATCACTCACGCTGCTCAACGCAGGCTTGGGCGGTTTTACTCTTCTCTGTGCTGCTGGGCTTGTGCTGTTGGCGTGGGGGTGCTGCCGCACAGCCAAGCAGCACCAGGGGCGTCAGCGCTTTCATGCCGTGGTATCCGGTTGGCTCTACTTGTTTTCTGCTTTCGGCGTGGCGTTTGCGGGGCTACCCATCATTGGCGTGCCGCCTTGTCTGTAACCGTAAACAGTGACTCGCCTGCTTATGACGACGCACCGCTCTATACGCTTCATGGCATGTGGTGTACCAGCTGTGCGCTGGCGGTAGAGGGCGCGCTAGCCCGCGTGCCGGGAGTCGCTGAGGCCAGCGTTCATTACCCTACTGCAACGGTATGGGTGAAAGGCACTCCCGCAGCAACTCAGTTGGCGGCGTTAGCCCCCGTGGTGAAACGGCTGGGCTATCAGCTGAGCGAGCTAGAACCAGTACAAGATGCCCAGCAGCGCTTAGCCCAAGAGAGCCGCTACCTCACGCTGCGCCTGATTGTAGGTGCGGTGTTGGGCATGTGGACCATGTTGGCATCGCTGCTGATCTACGTGGGCGCGCTGCCCAATGCCACCATAGAGCTGGTCGTTGCGTGGGTGGCCGGTGCCTTTTCACTGCCCGTCGTGCTCTATTCCGGCCTTCCGTTTTACCGAGCGGGGTGGCGCACGCTATTGGCCCGACGCCCCGGCATGGATGTATTGGTAAGCCTGGGGGTGATAGGCGCCATAGCGGTATCGGTAGGGCTGCTGCTGCGCGGCTCTTCTGAGGTCTATTTCGATACTGCGGTGATGCTGATTGTGCTGCTTCTGGTGGGCCGGCTGGTCGAAACCCTGTGCAGGCAGCGGGGGCTTAAAGCCTTTGATGCACTAAGGCTGCCGGAAGCTGATGTGGTGGTTTGCCAAGGCGGGCAGCGCGACACGCAGCCCGTTGGGGAAGTCTCCATGAGAGCCGTGATTGAAGTGCCCCCTGGTGAGCAGGTGCCCTTGGATGGACTGCTGGAAACGCCCGGCTGGCTGGATACCGCCACGCTCACTGGGGAAAGCGTGCCCTGTTATCTGCATGCTGGGCAGCGCGTCTATGCGGGCTGCCGCTATGCGGCGGGGCTAAACGCAGCGCCTTTGAAGGTGACTGTGACGGCCACCGTCGGCCAGCGGCGGGTGGATAAACTGTGCGAGCAAATGCGCCGCGCCCAGGCAAAAAAGGGCGAATTGCACAAGCTGGCCGACCGCTTTGCCTCATGGCTAAGCCCCGTAGCGCTGCTGCTGGCTGTGCTGACACTCCCACTCGGGCTGCTATTGGGCCTTGGTCTAGAAGACGCTGCTGTGCGTGCGCTTTCTGTTTTAGTGGTGGCTTGCCCCTGCGCGGTGGGGCTGGCGGTTCCGCTGGCAAGCCTTGCCGGTAGCAGCCAAGCGTTACAGCAGGGCATTGCGCTTCGCGACCCTGCTGCTTTTGAAACCCTGGCGAACGTACGCGGCATTGCCTTCGATAAAACCGGTACGCTCACCCGGGGTCAGCATCAGGTAGTGCACGCCGCACTGCGCCAGGGCGAAGATCTCACGATTTTTCAGACGATGCTGCACAGCGCCGTCAGCCAAAGCGAACACCCGCTAGCCAGCGGTTTGCTGGACTGGGCGAACAAGGCTGAAACAGCAACGCCGCCCAAGGCACTTCATAAAGTACTTCATCTTGAGGAGCATCCCGGCAAAGGCCAGCAAACAACGTTTCAAAACGGAGAGCGATGGTGGTCAGGTAGCGCCGCATGGATAGAGCAGCAGCTGGGCACATCGTTGCCAGATAACGCCCAACACCCTGACTACGCCTTTGCTTCACAGGTGGTAGTAGCCAACAGCCGCGGTTGGCTTGCCACGCTCTACTGTGCCGACCAGCCGGTAAGCGATGCGACAGCGAGCCTTGCCGAACTACAGCGCTCAGGGTACATCGTGGCGCTGATCAGCGGCGACCGCCAGGGGCCGGTGGGCTGGCTTGGCCTGCAGGTGGGGCTAGCAAAAAACGCGTGCTACGCCCAGCGTTCGCCGGAAGCCAAAGCTGCGCTGCTCAAAGCGCTGCCATCGCCCACGCTCTATGTGGGCGACGGGGTGAACGATACCTTGAGCCTTGCCGAAGCCGGGGTAGGCGTCGCCCCCATGCAAGCCAGCGAAGCCGCCCGCAACGGAGCGGCCGCACAGCTGCTTTGGCCTGGGGTGAGCGGTATCGTAAGGCTATTGGCACTGGCTAAGCGCACCCGCCGAGTCATGGTACAAAACCTAGTGTTTTCGGCGCTTTATAACACGCTGGCGCTTGGGCTGGTGATAATGATGGCGGTACCGCCCTTGGCCGCCGTACTGGCGATGGCAGCAAGCTCGCTCAGCGTGACGTTAAATACAGCGCGCCTTGCGTGGGCAGAGCCTGACGAGGCTAGCGATAGCCCAGTACCTGCCCTAAGCGCTCAGCGTTCGATGCCACCCACTGAGGGTCAATCGCGCCCCACTGCTTAATGGTGTAGTGGCCAATGTTGTGGCGCTCGCCGTCGCCTTTTTCAAATACGCACTCAATATCCAATTCCCCCAGGGACGTAATGGTGTCTTGGGCGGTGCGCCTCGGCATGCCGGTGGCTTCCATCAGCGCGGGTACGCTGGCCACGCCTTGCTCAATCAAGTGGGCCACGTAAAGGCGGCGGTAAAAGCTGGATTTTGTTTTGCTGAGCGACATGGAGAGGGCGTCTTCTTAGTGATGGGTATTCCTGCAGTCTAATCAAATAAATCCCCCTGTGCCCGGGGCGGGCGAAAATCACGGGTATTCAGCCCCTGCTCGGTGCGTGGCTGCATGTTCCATTGGCGGCTAGCACGCTGAAACCGCTGGGCGATTAAGTCAGCGAATACTCCCTCACCGCGAAAGCGCTTACCAAAGGCCGCATCGTAGGTTTTACCGCCCCGGCACTGGCGCATCAAACTCATTACCTTAGCGGCGCGCTTGGGGTAGTGGGCTTCTAGCCACGCTTCAAACAGCGGCGCGACCTCGTGGGGTAGCCTCAGCAGCATCCAGGTGGCGGTGCGCGCCCCGGCACGGCTGGCGGCTTCCAGAATGCGCTCAATTTCGTGGTCGGTCAGGCCGGGAATAATCGGCGATACCAGCGTGCCCACCGGTATTCCCGCCGTGTTTAGCTCACGAATCACTTTCAGGCGTGCCTGCGGCGATGCCGCACGGGGTTCCAGCGTGCGTTTTAGGTTAGCGTCTAGGCTGGTCAAGCTCACGAACACCCGCACCAAGCGATGCTCCGCCATTTCTGCTAGTAGATCGATATCCCGCAAAATCAGCGTGCTTTTCGTCACTAGCGTCACCGGGTGGCGGCAAGCCAACAGCAATTCCAGCAAGCGGCGGGTGGTTTGGTAGGTGGCCTCTAGCGGCTGGTAACAGTCGGTATTGCCGGAGAGGTTAATGGGGCGGCAAACATAGTGGGGGTGGCAAAGCTCCTCTTTTAAATGCTCCACCAGCCCGTGGCGGGCGATCAATTTGGTTTCAAAATCCAGCCCCGGTGATAAATCCCAATAGGCGTGAGAGGGACGCGCATAGCAGTAGACACAGCCATGCTCACAACCGCGATACGGGTTAAGCGAACGATCAAAAGGTAAGTCCGGCGAGTTGTTCCAAGAGAGCGCGCTTTTACTGGCTTCCTCGCGCACTTCTGTTGCCAGTGAGGTAGGGGCTTCTTCCTGCCACCAGCCATCATCCTCCGCCACGCTGCGGGTAGGGGCAAAACGATTATGCGGGTCGTAGGTTGCACCGCGCCCTTTATGCACGGTAGCGCGAGAGGGATCCAGTGATGTCATCTGCCACCTCATACGTAGTATCAATATATATGTGTATAAATACAGTATATGGGGTTTGCGCAGCACCGCAACCAAGCGGGCAGTACAGCCACGACAGCGCTAATGGTATTTTGGGAAAAGAGGGACGACTTACTTGGATGATTGCAGGAGGGAAAGCATGTACGCGACGAAGAATCAGCGTGTGGCGCTGATCATTATCGACATGCAGCAGGGCATGGCGACTGAAAAAGCGGGAGAGCGCAATAACCCGCAAGCCGAAGCCAACATTCAGCGACTGCTAGCCACTTGGCAGCAAAGCCAGCAGTCAGTGGTTCATGTGCGTCATCTCTCTCGCTCACCCGAATCGCCTTTTTGGCCCGGGCAGAGCGGCGTGCTATTCCAGCCTGCGTTTGAGCCACTCGCTACCGAACATATCGTCGATAAAAACGTGCCCGATGCGTTCACGCACTCTGGGTTAGAGCGCTGGCTACGCGTACGCGGCATCTATAAGCTGGTCATTGTAGGCGTCAGTACCAGTAATTCGGTCGAAGCCACGGTACGTTCAGCGGGGAATTTAGGCTTCGATACTTATGTGGTGAGCGATGCCACCTTCACATTCGCAAAGCAAGATTACGCTGGTATCTATCGCACTGGCGAAGAGGTGCATGCGATGTCGCTTGCGAATTTAGACGGGGAGTATGCGGAGGTTGTGAGTACGGAAGAGGCATTGGCCTTACTGTAAATCGGTTTACCACTCTCCGCTCTTGATCTGCGACGTTGCCTCAACCGGTGGATTGTAGATATAGCACCAGGCATCGCCATACTGTGTTGCCAACACCCTTCGGTCGTACATCCCCTTGTCGGGAGAGTTATGCAGGTAATCTTCTAGCTCATCCAATCGTGCTAGCTGTTCGGCGTAAATGGCATACACTTCCACCGTAACGCCTGTAGATGGCGTGAGCTTAGCGCCTGGGTAGGGGCCAAGGTCGTAAAGTGTGATTCCCGTTAAACGGTCTTGGCCCAGCATGTCAGCGCCGTTTAGCCAGTGATGATTGCGATGGCCGTACTTTAACGTGCCGTATACCGCTACTCGTGGGCAGTGCTGGATGGCTTGGTGAAGATGCTGCATGGGTTCACCTTTTCACAATG
Source organism: Halomonas meridiana (assembly GCF_009846525.1). Classification (NCBI taxonomy): domain Bacteria; kingdom Pseudomonadati; phylum Pseudomonadota; class Gammaproteobacteria; order Oceanospirillales; family Halomonadaceae; genus Vreelandella; species Vreelandella aquamarina. The sequence continues at coordinate 1,455,133 of NZ_CP024621.1, forward strand.
TTCAATAAGCCACGGCTACGCGCCGATTGTCGACGGTTGAGAGCCACTCATTAGGCATTGACCCAAAAGCGCCCTGGCAGTCTGCCAAGGCGCTGTGCTTACTTACTTTTTATCCTAACGCTTCTTCCGCACCGGTTTTTTATCGCTGCTTGCTGGCTCGGCGCTATCGGCTTTGCGTGCGCTGGTGGGAAAGTGCGCTCGTACTAACTCCAAAAGCCCCTGCGTAGAAGCGTCGAAGTCGGCGGCGTTGGCATCGATGCGCTCGCTGATTTCACCGGCGATGCGCTTGCCTAGCTGTACGCCCCACTGGTCGAACGAGTTGATGTTCCAAATCACGCCCTGCACGAACACCTTGTGCTCGTAGAGCGCAATCAGCGCGCCCAGGTTTTTCGGCGTTAGCTCGTCGAGCAGCAGGGTGCTGGAGGGGCGGTTGCCGGGGCAGCTGTAGGGGTCGAGCTGGCTAAGCTCTTTGCTGTCGCCTTGGCTGCCTTCCATAAAGGCGTTGGCTTGGGCCAGCATGTTGGTCAGTAGCGCGAAGTGGTGGTCTTCCACGCCCGGTTCCGGCTTGAGCGAGGCGATAAAATCGATGGGCACATAGCGCGTGCCCTGGTGCAGCAGCTGGAAGAAGGCGTGCTGGCCGTTGGAGCCGGTTTGGCCCCACACAATCGGGCCGGTTTTGTAGTTCACCGGGTGGCCGAAAATATCCACCGACTTGCCGTTAGACTCCATATCCAGCTGCTGCAGGAAAGAGGGTAACTGGTTGAGCGCTTGGTCGTAGGGCACGATGGCCTGGGTTTCCGCGCCGATAAAGTTGATGTACCAGATGCCGATCAGCGCCATCAGTACCGGCATGTTCTGAGCGAAAGGCGCTTCGATAAAGTGCCGGTCCATCTCATGGGCGCCTTCCAGCAGCTCGATAAAGCCTTCAAAGCCAATCGAGAGCGCAATCGGTAAGCCGATGGAAGACCACATGGAGTAGCGGCCGCCCACCCAGGCCCAAAACTCAAACACGTTCTCTTCGCGAATACCGAACTCCATCGCCGCTTTGCGGTTGGTGGAAGCGGCAATGAAGTGCGCGCCCACGTCCGCGTCTTCGCCAGCGTTCTCCAGGAACCAGCGCCGCGCCGTCTTGGCGTTGAGCAGGGTTTCCTGGGTGGAGAAGGTTTTGGTAGAGACGATAAACAGCGTGGTGGCGGGGTCTAGCCGCGACAGCACTTTCTGTATATGGGTGCCGTCCACGTTGGAAACGAAGTGGAAGTGCAGCTCTGGGTGGCGATACTTCAACAGCGCACGCACTGCCATGTTGGGGCCAAGGTCCGAGCCGCCGATGCCGATATTGACCACATCTTTAATACGCTGGCCGTTATAGCCTTTCCACTCGCCGCTACGCACCGCTTCCGAGAACAGCTTGATCTGCTCGCGGGTGCGGGTGATTTCTGGCATCACGTCTTCGCCGTCCACATACACCGGTTCATCACCAAGATGGCGTAGGGCGGTGTGGAGTACCGGGCGGTTCTCGGTCACGTTGATAATGTCGCCAGAAAACATTTGGGCGCGGCGCTGTACCAGGGCGGAATGGTCGGCTAGCTCGATTAGTTTAGCCAGCACTTCATCCGATACCTGATGCTTGGAGTAATCTAGAAAAAGGCCGCCGACGCGGAGGCTCATTTTTTCAAAGCGCTGCGGATCATTCGTAAAGTAGTCACGAATGCGGTCATTGGCGGTTTTATCGCGCAGGCGCTCTAGGGCCTGCCAAGTAACGCTGCGAGTGAGTTGAAACATAACGGGCGGTCCTGTTGTTTTTACATCTGTTTTACATCGTTATCGCTAACGGGGCGTGTCCGACCCTTGGCGTCGCTGTTATTTATGTAAAAATACTACATGTTGCGCGCTTGAGAACAACAGTTAGCGATCAATGGTAAGAAAAATGGTTAATAAAACAGCGGGGTGGTGGTCGTCTTGAATGTCTGACTGAAAAACAAAAGGGCGAGATTGCCTCGCCCTTAGTGTGCCGCTTTTAGCTGGCAACGGCTACTTGGGCAGCGCCACGTTTGATAAACGCGTAGCCCAGGCCGGTGATCAATGAGCCCACCACAATCGCGCCCAGGTAAAGCAGAGCGGGAGTAATGGCGTTAGGAATCAGCAGCACGAAGATACCGCCATGGGGGGCCATCAGTTTGGCACCCACCAGCATGGAGAGCGCACCCGTGACCGCACCACCGGCGATACAGGCGGGAATCACGCGCAGCGGGTCTTTCGCCGCAAAGGGAATCGCGCCTTCACTGATAAAGCACAGGCCCAGCACGAACGAGGCTTTACCCGCTTCTCGCTCGGGGGCAGAGAACTTGTTACGCGCCACGAAGCTGGCAATACCCATACCAATCGCGGGCACCATGCCGGCGGCCATGATCGCGGCCATTGGACCGTAGGTTTCAGAGGCCAACAGGCCGACGCCAAAGGTGTAGGCCGCTTTGTTGACCGGGCCACCCAGGTCGAAGCACATCATGGCCCCGAGCAGAATGCCCAGTAGCACGGCATTGGTCGAGCCCATGGACTCCAGGAAGCCGGTGAGCGCGTTCAGTACGGCAGCCACCGGCTCGCCAATCACGTAGATCATCGTCAGGCCGGTGACCAAGCTGGCAATCAGCGGGATGATCAGAATCGGTTTGAGCGACTCAACGCTGGAGGGCAGTTTTACGTAGCGCGTGACGGCAAGGGCCACGTAGCCCGCCAGGAAACCGGCCAAAATACCGCCGATAAACCCGGAGCCAATCTCGGCGGCCAACATACCGCCAATCATGCCGGGGGCAATACCGGGGCGGTCGGCGATGGAGTAGGCGATGTAACCCGCCAGAACGGGAATCATCAGCGCGAAGGCTGTGCCGCCACCAATCTGCATCAGTGCAGCGGCCAGGGTGCCTTCTTCCTGGAACGCTTCGATACCGAACACGAACGAGAGGGCTATTAACAAGCCACCCGCCACCACCATGGGCAGCATAAAGGAAACACCGGTCAGCAGGTGTTTATAGACGCCTTTCTCTTTGATGCTCTTCTTGGCGGTGGCGCTGCTGCTGGCGGCGCTGGAGCCGTCTTCCACAGCGGCGTCGGTGAAGGCAGCCTCCAGGGTCGGGCGCGGCTTTTTCAGCGCATTGCCGGTAGAGGTGCGATAAACCCGTTTGCCTGCAAAGCGTGAAGGATCCACTTCGATATCGCAGGCCAACACGACCACATCAGCGTCGGCGATTTCCGCTTCCGTGAGTTTGTTTTGCGCGCCCACCGAGCCTTGGGTTTCCACACGAATCTGGTGGCCCATGGCCTTACCCGCTTCGGCCAGCGCTTCGGCGGCCATAAAGGTGTGGGCAACACCGGTGGGGCAGGCGGTGACGGCAACGATTTTTTTGCCATTCCCGCTGTTGGCCGGAGCCGCAGCGGTGGCTGCCGGGGCGCTGTAAATCGGTGCTTCCCGCTTGGCCTGGCTTAAAAAGGCGCTGGGGTCGGGCAGGGCGCTGGCAATTGGAGCCTGGAATAGCCGCTTGCCTTCGAAGCGCTCCGGGGCGGGTACGTGGTCGGCGGCCACGACGATCAAATCGGCGTTAGCAATCTGCTCGGCGCTGGCGGCTTGCAGTGGCGCAATCTCACCGTGCATCTCTACATGAACGTTCCAGCCCAGCCGCGTGGCGGCTTGCTCTAGGCGCTTGGCGGCCAGAAAAGTGGTCGCCATGCCGCTGGGGCAGGCGGTAATCAGGATTAGGTTCATCGCGTGGCTCCCTCGGTGTGGGTGTCGTCAAGACGCCGTACCCGGGTCTGTTGTTGGAGTGAGTCAAAATCATCGGCGTGGGTAGTACCCACACCGACATGGCGTACCGCTTCGGCAGAAAGCGCCGTGGCGAAACGAAGCGTATCGTCGGGCGAGTGCTGGCTCAGCAGCCCGTGGAGCATGCCGGCCACAAAGGTGTCGCCCGCGCAAACGGTATTGGTGGCGGTAACGGTCGGCGGCGTGGATTGCCAAGTGCCGTGCTGGCTCACCCATAAAACGCCTTCTGCACCCGCTGAAATCAGCGCGTGCTCGATTCCACTGGCGTGCAGCCGCTCGGCGGCGGCTTGGCGCTGTTGGTCGCTATCAAGGGCGCTACCGGCCCAGTCGGCCAGCTCGGTTTCGTTGGGCTTGACTGCGGCAGGCCGCGCGGCAATCGCCGTGAGCAGCGCCGGTCCGCTGGTATCCACCCACAGCGGCACCCCGAAACCTTTCAGGAAGGCAAGCAGCTCGCCAAACGCGGGCTGGTCGATGCCGGGAGGCAGGCTGCCTGCGACCACCACGGCTTCAGGCGGCGCGCTACTTTCAAACAGGCCGTTTAGTTTGGTGCGTAAAGCCTCCAGGTGGGCGACTTCGATGGGCATGCCGGGGCCGTTGATGTCGGTTACACGGCCGCTCTGCTCAGCGAGTTTGGCGTTGATGCGCGTGTTGCCCGGGACCCGCACGAAGGCATCTTCGACGCCGTAACGAGGGAAGGCGAGGCTGAAAGGAGCGTCGTTCTCTTCGCCCAAGAAGCCGCTGACCATCACTTCGTGGCCCAGGCTTGCCAATACCCGCGCGACGTTCACCCCTTTACCTGCGGCTTCCAGCTGCGCGCCGGTGGGGCGGTTGACGTGCCCCAGCGTCAGCGCATCCAGATTGAAGGCAAGGTCCAGCGCTGGGTTGAGTGTAATACAGACAACTCGTGCCATTAGCTGGCCTCCAGGGCGTCGCGTACTTCGTCGCTGGTGGCTTTGCTCAGCGCTAACTGGGCGCTGGCCTGGGCTTGGGCAAGATCAAACTCGCGCAGGCGGGCTTTGACCAGCGGGATTTGGCGTGCGCTAACCGAGAGTTCATCGACACCTAAGCCCACCAGAACCGGCACGGCCATGGCATCAGAAGCCAGTTCGCCACACACGCCGACCCATTTGCCTTGTGCATGGGCGGCCTCAACGGTCATTTGAATCAACCGCAGTACCGCAGGGTGCAGGCCATCGGCTTGAGCGGAAAGCTCTGGGTGGCCGCGATCAATCGCGAGAGTGTACTGCGTTAGGTCGTTGGTACCCACTGAGAAGAAGTCGACTTCGGCGGCCAACGTGGGTGCTAACAAGGCGCTGGAGGGCACCTCAATCATCACGCCAAGCTGTACGTCGGTGGCGCGCTGCTGCGGGGAGATCTCTTTGAGCAGGCGGTCGTAAATCGCCTTCGCCGCGCGGAATTCGGCTACGTCTTTAACCATCGGCAGCATGATGCGTAGCGGTTTGCCCACGGCGGCCATCAGCAGCGCGCGAATCTGGGTTTCCAGCACTTCTGGTTGGGTCAGCGCTAAGCGAATACCGCGCAGGCCGAGGAAGGGGTTGTCTTCCTGGGGCACCGGCCAGTAGGGCAGCGGCTTGTCGCCGCCGACGTCCAGGGTCCGGGCGACGAGCGGGCGGCCATTGAGGGCATCGGTGGCTTCACGGTATTCGGCGATTTGCGTAGCGAGATCCGGCGCGCTGGAGTAGGCCATAAACAGGAACTCGGTGCGCAGCAGGCCGACCCCTTCCGCGCCGCGCTCTACCGCATCGGCGGCGTGGGCAGTGTTGCCGAGGTTGGCAGCCACTTCCACCTTATGACCGTCGCGGGTTTGCGCCTGCTCGAAGCGCAGCTCCCAGGCATCCGCCTCACGCTGCTGCTGGTCAAGCAGTTGCTGCTCGGCGCGGCGCAGGCGCTCCTCGGAAGGTTGCGAGGTCACGCGGCCGCGCTCGCCATCCAGAATCATCATGCCGCCGTTGTGTAGCGCCATGACCGCTTCACCGGCACCTACTACCGCAGGAATGCCAAGGGCGCGAGCCAGAATAGCGCTGTGCGCCGTGGCACCGCCGCGAACGGTCAGCAGGCCACGCACGCGGGATGTGTCTAAGCGGGCCACATCGGAGGGGCCGATATCGTCCATCACCAAAATATAGGGGTGGTCGGGTGGCTCGGGCAGGGTAACGTCGCAAAGCACGCCGAGCACGCGGCGGCCTACATCGCGCAGGTCGGCGGCGCGTTCGGCCAGCAGTCGGTCTGCCAGCATCTCTTGGGCGTGGGCGGCGGTGTCGATAGCTTCCCACCAGCCCGCTTCCGCCGAGCGGCCTTCGCGGATGGCGTCAATCGCCGCCTGGTGCAGTTCGGGGTCGTCGAGCATCTCTTCATGCATGGAGAGAATGTCGGCCACTTCGCCGCCAGGGGCGTTGTGTACCAGCGCCTGCAGTTGGGCAGCGCCCTCTTTGAGAGCGGCCTCTAGGCGTGCGATCTCTTGGGTGGGGTCGCTGGCATGCTCCGGGTAATCAAACTGCATCGGGCGAATGACGAACACCGGGGCAATCGCTAACCCTGGGGAGGCTGCCACGCCGGTGTGCGGCTTGTCGGCGGCCAGCGGCTCCACGGCAGGCTTGCTGGCGTTGGCGGCGGGCGTGGCATCGCGGCCCCCATCGAACGGCGTGACTTTTTCACCCAAGCCCTCTTCGACAGCGGCGGCAACCGCATCCAGCGCGGCGCTTGCCTGTTCGCCCTCGGCAGAAAATATCAGCCACTGACCACGGCGCGCACCCAGGCCAATCACTTTGGTCAAGCTGGCAGCAGAGACGGTAGTGGCGCTGCCTTCTTCCAGGCGCACGTTGATGGGCATGGGCTGGGCGCGGGCGATCTGTACCAGCTGTTTAGCCGGGCGAGCGTGCAGGCCGTGGGGGTTCAGAACGCGCACGCGGCGGGTTTGGGTGCTGGCGGTTTCACCGGCCAGCGCCGCCAGCAGCTGGGCGCTATTTTTGCCTACAAAGCTATCGCTTTCGCCGTTTTCCAGTACCGCCATCAGCTGCTCGAGCAGCGGTCGGTGGGCATCGCCGCTGGCGGCCAGGCAGAACAGTGCATGAACCGGATGGCCGCCGTGTTCGATGGTGCCATTGGCGGGCGTTGCCACGCCTAGTGCGGGCTGGTTCACCCCTTGGGCGTGGCTTGAAAGCCATAAGCCTTTACCCAACCACTGGGGCTGGGCGCTCGCCACGGCACTAATAAAGCCGTTATCCACGCAGCCGCTTTGACGCAGCCGCGCTGCCGCCGCCAGGGCTAGTTCCTGAGGGTCGCGGGCGGGAAAGTTAACACATAGCGTATCGGCATCCAGACGCGGCGCTAAGGACGGCTTCGAGAGCAGGCGCGCAACATCGGCGGCGGAGCTGGCGCGGGCCAACTCGGTTGCCACGCCGTCGCGGTCGAGTACGTGGGTAAGCTGGCGCAGAATATCCAGGTGCTCGTCGTTTTGTGCCGCAATGGTGACCAGCACATGTACGGTGTTGCCGTCGTGCCACTGTACCCCTTTAGGAAACTGCAGCACCCGCACGCCGGTACGTTTGACGTGATGGCGGCTTTCCGGAGTGCCGTGGGGAATCGCAATTGCGTTGCCTAGGTACGTTGAGGACTGCGCTTCGCGGGCGTGGAGGCCATCGCGGTACTCGGCCGCAACCAAGCCAGCCTCTGCCAGGGCGTTGGCGGCGCTGTCGAGCGCAGCTTGCCAGTTGTCCGCGTGGCGGTCGAGCAAGATGTCATCGGGGCCGAGTGTCAACATAGGGGTCTCCTGTAAACGCGGTCAGGCAACGGCAACGTCTGCGATTGGCGGCGAAAATGCGCGCATAAAACGTTAGTCGTAGATCGTTGTGGTTAGCTGGATGAATCGTGTCACCTGTGTATAGTTGGCTATGCTGAATCGATTCACTTTTGGACACAAGGGTTGTCTTTTTAGACTTTGGTCTGAAGAGGGTAAAACGGCTGCTAAACTGCCGTCTTCATTTAGGGGGAAACCAGCATGACACTTGCCGATATTGCCCGGCTCGCCGGGGTTTCGCGCACCACGGCAAGCTATGTAATCAACGGCCAGGCCGAGCAGCGGCGCATTAGCCCGGCCACTATCGATAAAGTGATGGCCGTTGTGCGTCAGCACCGCTATCACATTGACCCTCAGGCCGCCGCGCTGCGCCGTGGCGCTAGCCGGTTGATCGGTTTGATCGTGCCGGATTTAGAAAATATCAGCTACGCGCGCCTTGCCAAACGCCTTGAACGCGGTGCTCGAGAGCGTGGCTACCAGCTGCTGGTGGTGAGTTCTGATGACTGCGCGGACAGTGAGCGCACGCTGGCCTTGGCGCTCCGCGCCCAGCGCTGTGAGGTGCTGATTACTGCCAGCTGCCTGCCGGAAAACGACACCTTTTATACGGATATGGCCGACGAAGGGTGGAGCGTTGTTGGGATGGACAGGGGCCTGACGCCCGAGCGCTTTGCCAGCGTGGTGAGCAATGACCAAGAAGCCGCTTATGCGCTGACGCGCTCGGTGATGGGCAGTGCAACTCGGCGAATCGCGTGGTTGGATGCGATGCCTGAACTCTCGGTAAGCCGGGAGCGCCGTGCAGGATTTTTTGCCGCACTGGAAGGGAAGGGCGTTGAAGCCGTTACCTTTAGCGGTGGGCGCTACGAGCGGGATGTGGGCGTTGAACTGGCGCAACAGCTCTTTGCTGCAGGCGAGGTAGATGCGCTGGTCACGGCCTCCTACGCGCTGATGGAAGGTGTGTTTGATGAGTTGCTTGCCCAGGGCGGGCTGCCGGAGACGCTGCGGTTAGCCACTTTTGGTGACCACCGGCTGTTAGATTTTCTGCCTCAGCCGGTTAATTCGGCGTTGCAGGATTATGACCGCATCGCCGAGCTGACGCTTCAGTGCGCGCTGGGCGCGATGAATGGAAGCTACCAATGCGGGCAGCAGGTGGTCGCGCGCCGCCTGCGTACCCGCTGAGCGCAGGGCGCGCCCGGTTTATACCGTGCGTGCCTGTGCCCAGGCGTTCGCGTCTGGAATCGACATATCATAGCGTTCGCTAAGATAGGGCGAGGAGAGCAGAAAGTCGGCGCTAGCCGCATTACACGCCACCGGCACGTTCCACAGCGCGGCAAGGCGCAGCAGTGCTTTCACGTCCGGGTCGTGGGGCTGCGGTGCAAAGGGGTCCCAGAAGAAGATCAGCACGTCGAGCTGCTGCTCGGCGATGCGCGCCCCAATCTGCTGGTCGCCGCCTAGCGGCCCGCTCATTAAGCCTTCCACTTCTAGCCCCAGGGCGGTTTTCAACCGCCCTGCGGTGGTGCCTGTGCCAATCAGCGTGTGCTGGCTTAGTGTGTCTTGCCAGCGCGTCGCCCACTCCAGCATCTCGGTTTTTTTGCCATCGTGGGCAATCAGCGCAATACGCTTGCGCGGTTGCAGCGTGCGCACGGCTTGGCGGGGTGGGCGGGCATCGTTCATGGCATGGCTCTCCTGGTCGTTCGCTTATTATTGATAGTGCGGCGAGGCAGTTAGTTACTCGGCATCAACGGCCAGTACTTTCATGGTGTTGGTGCCACCGTGGGCATTCATATGATCGCCGCGAGTAAGAATGACATGCTCACCTGGGCGTGCCAATCCATGGGCCTTCAGCAGTTTGATGGCTTCATGGTTCACCTCGGTGGCCTCCATGTGCGTCGTATCGAATGGAATCGAGACTACGCCACGGTAGAGCGCCATGCGCCGTTGGGCGATGGGGCTGTGGGCCAAGCCGACAATCGGCAAGCCAGAGCGAATGCGCGAGGCAATCAGCGGCGTGTAGCCGGTGGAGGTCATGCAGGCAATGGCGCGTACACCGGTTAGGTGGTTGGCAGCGTACATAGCAGAAAGCGCGATGGTTTCATCGATCCGCTCGAAGCCTTCATGAATACGGTGGCCGGAGGCTTGGGCAATGCGCTCGCGCTCGGCACCCAGGCAGACGCGGTCCATGGCTTCGATGGTTTCCACCGGGTAGTCGCCTGCCGCCGTTTCCGCCGAAAGCATGACCGCATCGGTGGCGTCGAGCACGGCGTTGGCTACGTCGAAGACTTCCGCACGGGTAGGGAGCGGCGATTCGATCATCGACTCCATCATTTGGGTGGCCGTGATCACCGCGCGATTCAGTGAGCGGGCATGCTTGATAATGCGCTTTTGCGTGCCGATCAGCGCTTCATCGCCAATCTCTACGCCCAGGTCGCCACGGGCGACCATCACCGCTTCTGACGCTTCGATGATGGCGTCTAGGGTTTCGTCGTTGGCAACGGCCTCGGCACGCTCCAGTTTAGCGACCAGCCCGATCTCTTTGCCCTCGTCACCCAGCAGAGCGCGCGCTTCCTGCATGTCGGCGGCGCTGCGTGGGAACGAGACGGCGAGATAGTCTACGCCAATCTCGATGGCGGTTTTGAGATCTTCTTTATCCTTATCGGTCAGCGCCGGGGCAGAAAGACCGCCGCCTTGTTTGTTGATGCCTTTATTGTTGGACAGTTTGCCGCCCACGTGAACTCGGGTGTGAACTTCTTGCCCAACGATAGAAGTGACGTCCAGTACGACGCGGCCATCGTCCAGCAGCAGACGGTCACCGGGGGCGACGTCATCGATTAGCGCTTTGTAGTCACAGCCGACGCGCTCGTTACTGCCGCTATTGGCATCCAGCGCCATGTCCAGCACGAAAGGCTGGCCAACTTCGAGGTGAACGGCACCGTCGGCAAAGCGCGAAATGCGAATTTTGGGGCCTTGTAAGTCGCCTAGTGCAGCCACGCTGCGGCCCAGGCGCTGGGCGATCTCGCGGACAGCGCTTAGCCGACGGCGATGATCTTCGGCAGACCCATGGGAGAAATTCAGTCGCACCACGTCAACGCCCGCTTTTAGCATGGCTTCCAACACCCCAGGGCGGTCACTGGCTGGGCCAAGCGTGGCGACGATTTTGGTACGGCGTAGGGGAGTCGGGGACGTTGCACGTGTCATATGGTACTCCTGATGAGCAGCGTTGGCTGAACGAGGCCCGAAAAAAGGGCGGGTGAATCGTTGATTAAGTATTGGACTACGATAGCCTTTATATAGTAATTTTACTACATATTGGATAGTTATTAGCCTTTAGGGGCGGTTATGGCAGGTTTTAATCGGCCTATAGGTGATTAAATACGTATTTTTAGTAATTTTTTTACTGGATACGCCATCTACGACCACTGCTTGATTGAGGTGCTACCATGACAATAAGAGTTGCCATTAACGGATTTGGACGGATTGGCCGTAACGTACTGCGTGCGCTGTATGAAAACGGCTACCGTGATCGCGTTCAGGTAGTTGCGATCAACGATCTGGGTGACCCTTCCCTAAACTCCCATCTCCTGCGCCATGACACGGTGCACGGTCACTTCCCGTTCAGCGTCGAGCATGATGCCGAGAGCATCAGCGTGGATGGTGATCGCATCGCGATCTCCTCCGAGCGCGACCCGGCCAACCTGCCCTGGGCGTCCATGGATATCGACCTCGTCATGGAGTGTACTGGCTTGTTCACCAAACGCGAGGCGGCCGCTAAGCACATCGCTGCCGGTGCCAAGCGCGTTCTTATTTCAGCCCCAAGCCCGGATGCGGATGCCACCATCGTTTACGGTGTGAATGACGACATTCTGACCGCTGAGCACACGGTGGTATCGAATGCGTCTTGCACCACCAACTGCTTGGCACCAGTCGCTAAAGCGCTGAATGACGCCGTTGGTATCGAAAACGGCCTAATGACCACCGTTCACGCCTACACCAATGACCAGAATCTGTCGGATGTGTATCACTCCGACCCGTACCGTGCCCGTAGCGCCACCCACTCCATGATTCCGACCAAAACCGGCGCTGCGGCAGCCGTGGGTTTGGTACTGCCGGAGCTGGCGGGCAAGTTCGATGGCTTGGCGGTGCGTGTACCGGTGATCAACGTCTCTCTGGTGGACCTGACTTTCACGGCGGGCCGTGAGACCACCAAGGAAGAGATCAACGAAATCGTCGAAAAAGCCGCTGCGAACTCGCCGGTCTTGGCGGTCAACGCCCAGCCGCTGGTTTCCATCGACTTCAACCACGATGCGCACTCGTCTACCTTTGACGCTAACCATACTCGCGTTAATGGTCGTCTGGTGAAGATCATGGCGTGGTACGACAACGAGTGGGGCTTCTCCAACCGTATGTTGGATACCGCCATCGCGATGCAGAAAACCGCGCAATAATCCCGCCGTTTTAGGGGGAGTCCGCTAAGGACAAGTATCGCCCAGCAGCAGCTCAGTTTTGAGCAGCTGCTGGGTTTTTGGTATCCGCCCCAAAATCATTTTGGCGGCGACTCGTCCTTTGCCTGCGCTGTCCTGGCGCACGGTCGTCAAACGAGGGGCACGGTACTGGCCTTCGGCAATGCCATCGAACCCCGTAATGCGTAACGCCTCCGGTACGTGAATGCCCCGCTGCTCGGCCAGCGTCAGCGCGGTGAGCGCAATGCGGTCTGACATGCACAGCAGCAGGTCGGGGCGCTGCTCGTCGGGCAAATCAATAATCTCGGTAATCACCGGTGAGCACACGTCGAACACGTTCTCCTCGATGTTCCATAGCGGAATCTGTTCGGTATCAAAACCATGCTCGCTGAGCGCGGCGTGAAACCCGGCTAGACGTGCCCGGCTGATCGTACTGCTGTCGGGCAGCATCGTATGCGCCTTCGTCACTCGGCCATTGCAGTGCTCTTTGGTCAAGCGCAGGTTGATGATGGCAGGACGGGCAGGGCGCTCTTTGAGGGCATGCATGGCCATGGCGTAGCTGGCATCGCGGTCATCGATGTGCACGGTGGGACAGCCGTCGATATCGAAGTCGACCGATACCAGGGGGCGCTGGGAGGGCAGTTCATTCAGCAGTTTATTGTTGGGCATCAAACCGTACACGATGAAGCCATCGGCGATATTAGCCGAGCCGGGCGGCTGCGATGCGTGGCCTCGGCCCGGTAATAGCAGCATGGTATGGCCGTGGGCATCCAGCACTTCAGCCACACCAGAGAGAAACTCACTGGCGACGGCATCGTTCAAGCTGTAGGTCAGGCTTTCGGCTAGAATCACCGCCACGATGCTGGAGCGTCCGGTGCGAAGGCTGCGCGCTTTGGCATCGGGGCCGCTATACCCTAAGCGCTTGGCTTCTTTGAGAATACGATCGCGCAGCAGCGGAGAGAGCTGATCGGGGCGGTTGAAGGCGTTGGAAATCGTCGCGGTAGAGACGCCGAGTTCGAGCGCAAGGTCCTTTAGGGTCATTCGGCGAGGGGCGGTCACGGTGCTTCCTAAACAGGTGAAGAACGTTGGTGGAGAGAGTGCGTGCCGGACGCATTTATAGCGCAGGCTAATTATTTAATTGTCGCGCACAAGAATAACGGCCTTGATGGTGTGTCGACTACCCTCTTCGAAAGGTGTCTCACCCAGCCAAGGCCGTGATGGGTCTGTCAATCAGTGTTTAAGCTGCCGAGCGCGCGTTGCCAAGTGTCAACGCGGCGCCGCTTTCATCGAATAGGTGTACGTGTTCGGTATCTGGTACCAGCGACACCTGCTGGCCCTCTTGCCACTGGCTGGGTGCTTCGCTGCGATGGATCAGCAGGGTCGACCCCGCTTTCGGCTCCAGATACACGTAGACCTCGTTACCGAGGTACTCGACGTTGACGATATCGAAGCAGTTATCGCCTTGGGGCGCTTCCAAACGAAGGTGCTCGGGGCGCACTCCGAGCGTGAGCGAGGTGCCTTGTGAGTAAGCGTCGCCCGCTTGGGGAAGCGATACGTCGCCGATGCCGGCTGCTTTGACGCGGCAGCCGTCGGCGGTACCGCTGATCAGCTCGGCGGGCATGAAGTTCATGGTGGGCGAGCCAATGAAGCCGGCGACGAATTTGGTGGCCGGACGCTGGTACAGTTCATGGGGACTGCCCACTTGTTCCACATGGCCCCGGTTGAGCACTACGATTTTATCCGCCAGGGTCATGGCTTCGACCTGATCGTGGGTCACGTAGATCATGGTAGAGCCAAGACGGTTATGAAGGCGGGCGATTTCGTTACGCATCTGCACCCGCAGCGAGGCATCCAGGTTGGAGAGTGGCTCATCGAACAGCAGGATGCGCGGCTCCCGCGCCATGGCGCGTCCCATCGCCACGCGCTGGCGCTGGCCGCCAGAGAGGGCTTTGGGTTTGCGGTGCAGAAGCTCTTCCAGCTGCAGGATTTTGGCCGTGCTCATCACTCGTTCGTGAACGGTCTCTTTGGCGGTGTTGGCCAGTTTCAGGCCAAAAGCCATGTTGTCGTAGACGGTCATGTGCGGGTAGAGCGCGTAAGACTGAAACACCATGCCCACGCCGCGCTCGCGGGGGGCAGGTCGTTCACCACGGTGCCGCCAATGTTTAGGTCGCCATCGGTGATCGATTCAAGCCCGGCAATCAGGCGCAGAAGGGTGGATTTACCGCAGCCGGAGGGGCCCACGAACACGACAAACTCACCGTCGCCAATGGAAAGATCAACGTCTTTGATGATGTGATCGCGGCCAAATACCTTATTGACCTTTTCAAGCGTAACACTTGCCATGGTAACTCCTTGCCGACCTCGACCGGAGCGGGTCGGCTATCGTTATTAACTGTTATGGGCGGCGTTTAGGCAACCTGCATAAAGGCGGCTTGGTACGCGGGCAGCGTGAGCGTGCTGCCGTCTCGCGTGGCGGTAAAGTGGACGACCGGCAAGTCGCTTGCGACCTCCACAGGCAGGGTAGTTTGCTGCTCTTGTCCGGTCAGGTTGAACACGCACAGCAGGGTCTCGTCGCCTTTTTGACGGGTAAAGCCGAGCAGGTCGTCACCGACATCGACCAAGGACAAATTGCCATCAAACAGCGCCGGGTGGCTGCGGCGGAACGCCAGCAGGGCCCGTACGGTGTTGAGCGTGGCGTTGGGGTCATCCTGCTGGCGGCTTACTGCCAACTCCAAATGGCGAGCTTCCATGGGCAGCCACGGTTCCACCGAAGAGAAGCCGCCCTGTTCGCCGTCGGTCCAGGGCATGGGCGTGCGGCAGCCGTCGCGGCCTTTAAACTCAGGCCACAACACTTTGCCGTAGGGGTCTTGAATGCGCTCGAAGGGCACGTCCGCTTCCGGCAGGCCCAGCTCTTCGCCTTGGTACAGGCACACGCTGCCACGCAGCGAGAAAAGCATCGCCAGCATCACTTTCGGGTAGGCGTGGGGATCTTCGTCAGCGCCCCAGCGTGTCGCGCTACGCACCACATCGTGGTTGGAAGTTGCCCAGCAGGGCCAGGCGTCACCTGCCAAGCGTTGGAAACGCTCGATCACTTCGCGCAGGTAGCTCGCGGAGTGGGGCATGTTGAGCAGGTCGAAAGTGTACGCCATGTGCAGCTTATCGCCACCGGCGGTGTACTCGGCCATGCGCTCTAGCGGGTTATCGTCGCCAATCTCACCCACGGTGGTAGTGCCGGGGTACTCATCCATCAGCGCGCGTAGGTCTTTGAGGAAGTCCAGGTTTTCCGGGCGGCTGAGGTCGTAGACATGGCGTTGCCAGGTATAGGGGTTCGCTTCCGGTGCACCCAGGGTTTTGGCTTCGCCTTTCGGTACCGGCGGGTTGTCCCGCAGCTCGGCATCGTGGAAGTAGAAGTTGACCGTATCCAAGCGAAAACCGTCGACGCCCAAATCCAGCCAGAAACGCATGTTGTCGAGCTGTGCCTGACGCGCTTCCGGGTTGTGGAAGTTCACGTCCGGCTGGCTGGTCAGGAAGTTGTGCAGATAGTACTGCTGGCGGCGGGAATCGAAGGTCCACGCCGAGCCGCCAAAAATCGACAGCCAGTTGTTGGGCGGTGTGCCGTCGGGTTTCGGGTCGGCCCACACAAACCAGTCGGCTTTAGGATTGGTGCGATCTTGGCGGCTTTCCTGGAACCAGGGGTGCTGATCGGAGGTATGGCTGATCACCTGGTCGATCATCACTTTCAAGCCCAGCGAGTGAGCTTTTTCCAGCAGCGCCTTGAAGTCTTCCAGCGTGCCGAACATCGGATCCACGTCGCGGTAGTCGCTCACGTCATAGCCGAAGTCGAGCATCGGAGAAGTAAAGAAGGGCGATAGCCAGATGCCGTCCACGTTGAGGGAGGCCACGTAATCCAGCTTTTCGGTGATGCCGTTCAGATCGCCTACGCCGTCGCCGCGGCTGTCTAAGAAGCTACGCGGATAGATTTGATAAATAACGCCGCCGCGCCACCACATCATGTTGTCTTGCATTGCTGTGTTCCTTAAAAAAGTGGCTGACGGATAAACATCAGCCCATCAATATATTCGTTGCGTGGGTTAGCCTTTGACGGCACCCGCGGTCAGGCCCGATACGATGCGGCGCTGGAAAATAATGACCAAAATCACCAGCGGTACGGTGACCACGACGGAGGCTGCCATGATCGGCCCCCAGGGCAGTTCGTAGGCACTACCGCCTGACAGAAGGGCAATCGCAACCGGCACCGTGCGCTGCGCATCGGTCAGTGTGAAGGTCAGTGCGAATAGAAACTCGTTCCAGGCGGCGATGAATGCCAGCAGGCCCGTGGTCGCCATGGCCGGCCACATCAGCGGCAAAAACACCTTGGTGATGGTCACCCAGGGCGTCGCCCCATCCATGATGGCCGCCTCTTCCAGCTCCATGGGGAGCTGCTTCATAAAGGTGGTGAGCACCCACACTGTGAAGGGCAGGGTAAAGATGGTGTAGCTGAGGATGAGGCCTGCCGGGTTGTTGTAGAGATTCAGCGCGCGAATCACCTCGAACAGCCCAGAGAGCACTGCCACTTGAGGGAACATCGAAACCCCTAGAATGACCAGCAGTACGGTGGAGCGGCCCCGAAAGCGTACCCGACCCAGCGCATAAGAAGCGGTGATGCCTAGCAGAAGCGCGATGAATACCACGCTGAACGCGACGATGATTGAGTTGAAAATCGCCCGCACGAAGCTCGATTGGCTAAAGATTTGTGCGTAGTTATCCAGGTTCCAGGTCGATGGCCATAGCTCCACGCGGAACAGGTCGCTGGAGGGTTTCACCGAGGTAATCACCGCGTAATAAAACGGGAACACCGCATACACCATGATGACGGCAATCAGTGCCCAGAACCCGACGCGTTTCGCTACTTTGGTTAACTGACGGCTGTTCATCAGTCACCTCCCAATTGAATCTGTTTGCGGCCCAGGTAAAGATAAGCCACGGTGGCCAGCGCGATGATCAAGAACAGCAGCGTTGATGCGGCGCTGCCGTAGCCGACATCCTGAAACTCGACGAGCTGCTGGCGCGCGTAGACCGACATCGACATCGTGCTGGTGGAGTTGGAGGTCAATACATAGATCACGTCGAAGACCCGCAGGGCATCCAGCAGGCGGAAGATGACCGCCACCATCAGCGCCGGAGTGATCAGCGGTAGCGTGACCTTGAAGAACACGCGCACGGGGTGAATACCATCCACCTCGGCGGCTTCGTAACAATCTTTGGGCAGCATCTGCAGCGCGGCCAGGACCAACAGAGCTACGAAGGGAATCGTTTTCCAAACGTCGACCATGATCACCGCCCACATGGAGTAGGTGGCGCTGGCCGTCCAGGCGATCGGATCATCGATGATGCCGATCATCATCAGCAGGTGGTTGATGATGCCGAACTGGTCGTTGAGCATCCACGCCCACATCTGAGCCGACACGATGGTAGGAATGGCCCAGGGAATCAGCACGGCCGCCCGAACGATCACGCGGCCTTTGAATTCTGCGTTCAAAATCAGTGCGACGATGACGCCGAAAACGACTTCGAGCGATACCGACACCACCGAGAAGTAAACCGTGTTCCACACGGACTGCCACCACACCGGGTCCGCCAGCACGCCAAACCAGCGACCGTTGTCGTAGACCAGGTAGTTTTCGAAACCGATCAGATTCGCCGAGCCCAAATCGGAGAGCGACGCATCGGTAAAACTCAGGAAAAACGTACGTAGTAACGGCCAGCCCGCCACCAGCGTGAGGGCAATCAGCATGGGGGCTAAGAACAGCCACGCCGCCTTGACGCGTTGGCGGCGGACCTTGGTACCCCGTTGCCGCCGCGCTGGCGTGGCGGAACGCGCCCCGAGGGGCGCGTTTTGGTGAGAGTGGTGAGAAGAGCTCGACATAGGTGTCTCCGCGTTTACCAGTTGCGACGCTTCAGGCGCAGCAATTCGCCTTCAAGGTCGGCGACGGCTTGAGCGCCATCTTTGGTGCCGGATAGCACGTCATGAGAGGTGCTGAAGAACGCGTTGCTGACACGGCCATAGGCATCGCCCGTGGGGGCAGAGGGGCGGGCCACCGCGTTGGTGAACGTATCGTAAAGCGTGCCGAAGAAGGGCACGGCATCCAGCACTTCCTGGTCTTGGTAGAGCGAATCGATCGTCGGGTTGTAAGAAGCCTGAATGGCGCGGCGCTTCTGCTCTTCTTCACCGGTCAGGTAAGCAACCAGGTCCGCCGCGATGTCAGGATGCTCGCTGTAGCGCGACACGGCCAGGTTCCAGCCGCCCAGGCCCGCGGCGCTCTGGCCCTCTTCACCGCCGGCAGGCAGCTGCACGACGCCTACTTTGCCGCGCACGTCGCTATCGTCACTCTGGGCCAGTGACCACGCGTAGGGCCAGTTGCGCATGAAGACGGCATTGCCGCCCTGGAAAACACCCCGTGCTTCCTCTTCGGTGTAGTTCAGCACGCCTTCAGGGGAGATGTCGCCAATCCAAGAGGCGGCCAGATCCAGCGCTTGGGCAGCGCGCTCGTTGTTGATGGTCACTTCGCCTTCGTTATCGACCACGGTGCCGCCGCCAAAACTGGCAACCCACTCGAGAGCGTTGACGGTCAGGCCTTCGTAGGCGCGGCCTTGGAACACGAAGCCTTGCATACGGTCGTTGCCCGCTTCACGCTCGGCGTTTTGGATATCGCGCGCGATCTCCGTCAGCTCTTGCCACGTGGTGGGCACCTCGTGGCCATGCTTTTCCAGCAGGTCTTCGCGGTAGTAAAGAACACCCGCATCGGTAAACCAGGGCATGGCGACTAGGCGGTCGTCGATGGTGTTATTGGTCACGATGGTGTCGAAGTGACCGGCAGCGGCGTCTTCACCCAGCACTTCGCGTAGATCAAGCAGGTGGTTGGCCAGCAGGCCCGGCCACACCACGTCAATCTGCATCACGTCGATATCGCTGGAGTTAGCGGAGAGAATTTGTTGATAGAGCGACAGGCGCTCAGTAGACGAGTTGGGCGTTGAAACCACATCGACGCTGTGGCCGGTTTTCTCTTCCCAAGCGCGCACGCCTTCTTGGCAAAGGGTCAACTCTGCGCCAACCGCACCACAGGAGATCGTCAGTTCGGCCGCCTGGGCAGACCCGGTGGCACTGGCAAGACTGGCCAAAGCAATAGCTGAAGTGAGTAGTGTCTTTTTCATTACGGCGTTCCTCGGCGTTTATTGTTGTGGGTGATGGGGTATCAATGCGCTCATAGCGCCTACTTAAACGATTAAGTACGCTGCCAGTTAGCCGTCTGTCGTCGTGAAGTTCAATAGCGACTTTTGTCTAATCTATGTCAATTCAATTTCTCTAAGATAAATAACCTTTTAGACATTGGTCGATAATTAGTAAAAGCTTGTTGGTTTACGTGCTCTTAATCGATTAAGTTTCAACTGTCACTCTATCTTCACACAACACGAAAGTTGCTTTGCAACACGTTGGGTCAATCACCTTGTCGCGTTGTTGGGCACAGGCTTCGGCGAGTCGAAGTAATGACACGGGTGGCAGCACTGAAACGCTGGCTTTTTTACACCGGTTTTGGGGCCGGTGATCAAAAAGTAGGGAGCCAAACGGGTTCGGGCGTTCGGGATAAAAAACAATAGGATTTAACACTAGGGTTGAAAAACAATGCATAAAATGACGTTCAAAACACCTTTAGCCATTGCCGTCGCCGCTGCCAGCTTCGGTCTTTGCGGTGCCGCCAATGCTGACATGACCTTGGAAGAGCGCTTTGCCGAGCTGGAAGCACGCATTGCAGCTGCTGAGCAGCGGGCTGAAGCGGCCGAGCGCCGCGCCGAGCTAGCCGAGCAAGGTCGTGGAACCGCGCCTGCATCCAGCGCCCCGGCTGCGGCGACTACCAATGCCGATATCGAAGAGCGCCTGGCCCGCGTCGAACGCCAGGCTAGCGGCGAAGAGGGTTTCTCGTTCAACGTGTATGCTCGCTCTGGCCTACTGATCGGTGAAGATGGCAAAAGCGCACCGGGCGGCCCGTACCTAACGCCCGCCGGTGGTAATGGCGGCGCGGTGGGGCGTTTGGGTAACGAGCCGGACACCTACTCTGAAGCCATCCTGAACTACCGCATGCAGTTCGATAACGGCGCCAAAGCCCGTTACACCACCATGCTGGCCCATGGCACCAATTCCAGCAACGACTGGGTGGGCGATGACACCAACCTGAACGTGCGTCAGGTGTACGCAGAATTCAGCGACCTGCCGAGCTTCACCGGTGCCTTCGAGAACGCCTCGATTTGGGCCGGTAAACGGTTTGATCGTAATAACTTCGACATTCACTGGCTCGACAGCGATGTGGTCTTCCTCGCCGGTACCGGTGGCGGTGTGTACGACGTGCAGCTGGCGGAGAACTGGAAAACCAACTTCTCGCTCTATGGTCGCAGCTTCAGCGACTACCCGGTCATCAACCGTGAAAACCCCGGCTTGGATGGCGAAAACAGCGATACCGACAACCTGGTCCTGACCTCCAATAACTACTTCGGTAACTGGCAGGTGATGGTCAACGGCATGTCCGCTGCCGATAACGACGAGCGCGATATTGGCGTGGGTCAAACCGCTGCCGATACCGGTTGGCACACCATGGTGGCCTACCACGGTGATAGCTTCTTCGGTATGGGCGACGGTAACTTCAAGGCCGCCGTACTGCACGGCCAAGGCCTGGGTGCCGAGGTGAAAGGCTTGGGTAGCAACGGCGACTTGACCGATGATGCTAGCGCAACACGTCTGGCACTCTACGGTACGACCTACCTCGCTCCGCAGTGGCGTATTGCGCCGGCCATTCTGGCAGAAACCAGCGACGACCGTTTTGCTAGCGGCGACAGCTACGACTGGGCCACTCTGAACGTTCGCCTGGCGAATGAGATTAACCAGAACTTCGAAATGCAGTACGAAGCCAGCTACCAGTGGATGGACTTCGAGCCGCAGGGCTACAGCGGTCGCAATGCGGTGGACGGCGACTACATGAAGTTCACCATCGCCCCGACCTTCAAGCCGGAAGTTGGCGGGTTCTGGAAGCGTCCTGAAATTCGTCTGTTCACCACTTACAGCGACTGGGATGAGAGCCTGAACAGCTACGGTGCCAGCTCTCTGGGCAGCGACGGTTTCACAGGTGGTGAGTTTACCTTCGGTGTCCAGACCGAAGTATGGTTCTAAGCGCGAACCGCTCGCTAGCAAGACTGTTTTGAGCTCATGGAGACATGAGCGACGTTTGCCAATGCTGATTGCCCGCGACTCGTCGCGGGCTTTTTATTGTCCAAATGAGTAGCCTAAGTCATGAGACGAGGACGTTGGTAGACACACAGGAGAGGGCCATGCCGCTGCTACAAGAAAAGCTTACCGCACCGACGTTGCCACTGGGCGTCGTGGCAAGGCCACGCCTCAATGATGCCTTTGCATTGAACGAGCGCGTGCGCCTGCTTCTCGTTCAAGCCCCGTCGGGCTATGGAAAGACCACGCTACTGGCAGAACGCCTACCCGCCCTAGAGCAAGACGCCGCCTGGCTGCGCCTGGACCAGCGCGATAATCAGCCCGAACGCTTTTTGCGCTACTGGCAAGCCGCCATCGATACGCTGTTACGGGAGGATGCGCTGCTGTCGCCTTTGTCCGAGGCGGCGGACTGCGTGGAGCAGCTAGAGCGCTGGCTGGGCGAGCTGCCAAAGCAGCGAGCCGCTTGTCGGCTGGTCTTGGATGAGTTCGAACACCTGACGCATCCTGACATTTTGGCCGGACTGGCCCACTGGCTGCGCCATCAACCGCCCTGGCTGACCCTGACTCTGGCAAGTCGCTCTCGGCCTGCGCTGGGCCTTGCCAGTCTGCGGCTGCGCGGCGAACTCGAAGAGATCGATCTAGGCGCCTTGGCCTTCGATAGCGAAGAGGCGCAAACCCTCTGCGCCGAGCAGCTCAGTTTTCCGCCTACTCGGGTGAGCCTGGAGCGGGCGCTGCGCCGAAGCGGCGGCTGGGTGATGGCCCTGAACTGGCTGGTGGAGCGTACGACGACCCGCGCCGGATTCGATGCGCTGGTCGAGCGGCTAAACGGCGGTCATCCCGATTTTGTGGCCTGGTTCGATGAACGGCTGGCCGAGGCGCTGCCCCCTGAAGAGCGTGAACTCCTGCTGCAGCTTGGAGTGCTGGAGCATTTCTCCCCCGAATTGATGGCGCGCCTGCTAGAGGGCGAGCGGCTTACCCAGCGGCTCGATGCCTTCGAGCAAGCGGGTCTGTTCATCGAGCGGCCCGACCCCCACGCCCAGTGGTACCGCTTTCAACGGCTGTTCGGGGAGTACCTGCGCCACCGTCGCCACGAGCTTAGCCTTGCCACCCAGCGCACCCTGCATCAGCGGGCCAGCCAAGCCTGGTTGGCACTCAACGACCCGATCATGGCACTGCGCCAAGCCATTTTGGCGGAATCGCCCGAGGAGGTGGCTAGTCTACTGGTCGCGCAAGGGCCAGCGCTGTTGGCCAGCGGGGCCTACGCGCTGCTGGCTCAAGGGCTTGGGCTGCTGGGGGAGCCGAAAATCTCGACACGCCCAGAGCTGGCGCTGCTCTACGGCTGGGTCTCCCATGCGCAGTTCCAGTTCGATATCACCGCACGAGTCATCCAATGGATCGAAGCGCAGCTGGAGGCCCCAGAGTGGCAGCGGTTGACTGCCGAGTTTGCCACCCTGCGCGCCCAATTAGCGATCAATCAGGGCAACGCCGAGCGCGCTGCGCCGCTCGCTGAACAGGCGCTGGCCGTGCCCGCCCGCTATTTAGCCTCCACCCCGCTGACCGCGACCGCCATCTTGAGCGAGGCGCGTTTCGTGCTGGGCTATCTGGACGAGTCGCTGCAACGGGTGCGCGAGGTGGAGCGTCTGGCACGCCAGCGAGAGGATCACCAGCTACTGCTGTGGTCATTCTGCCATCAGTCGGAAACGCTGGTGGCCCAGGGGCGCTTGCAGGCCGCTTACGATATTCAAGAGCGCGCTTTTGCCCATCTGGAGCGGGCAGAGCTCGAGCACCTGCCCGTGGCGGAGTTTCTCTACCGGATTCGCAGCCAAGTGCTCTGGGAGTGGCATCGCCTGGATGAAGCCGAGCAGGCCGCACTGAAAGGCATTGCCGTGCTGGACAACCAGGGCGAGCGCTGGACGCTGCAGTGCCACATTCAACTGGCCAAAATTGCCCAGAGCCGTGGCGATCAGGCTCAGTGCGCTGACCATATTCGGCGGCTGCGTAAAATCCTGGCCGAAGGCGATTACCATATCGACTGGGTCGCCAATGCCCACGCCACGCTGCTGGCCTGGTGGCACTCCACGCAAGACCTCGACGCTGTGGAGCGCTGGCGTCAGGAAGCGCCCGCGCCCATCACCGAAGGGGCCACCAACCACTTTGCCCAATGCAACGTACGCAATCACGCTCGGGCGCTTACGCTGCTGGGCCGCTTTGATGAGGCCCGCGCGCTGCTGGAAGCACTCGAAGTCCATACTCAAAGACTTGGGCTGGTCACCGATGCCAACCGCAACCAGCTCTGCCTCGCGGCCGCTGCGTGGTCGGCTGGCCAGGAGGAGCAAGCCCGGCACCATATGCATCAAGCGCTCAGTTTGGCGTCTCGCACGGCGTTGATAGGCAGCTTTTTGCGCATGGGCAAACCGCTGGGAGATCTGCTGTCGGGCTTATTGACGGACGGCACGCTATCAGCCTTGGAGCAGGCGAGGGCAGAGCGGCTGCTGGCGCTGGCGGGTCAGCAGAAAGACTTTGGAAGCGCCCGACGCTTGATGTTGGACGAAACGGTGATCGCGGATATCGTCGCAAGACCTGACGTGCCGGAACTGATTCGCACGTCGCCGTTGACCCGCCGCGAATGGCAAATCCTGGGGCTGATCCACGCCGGGCTCTCCAATGAACAGATTGCCGAACAGCTCTCGGTGGCGCCGACTACCATCAAGACCCATATCCGTAGCCTTTACCAAAAGCAGAACATTCGCCGTCGAGACGAAGCCATTGCGCTGGCAGGGCAGCTCTTGGCGCATATTCAGGGGGAGTGAGGTGCCGTGTGACCACTCCTCCCCACGCCTACGCCTGATGCGCCCAGTGGGGGAGGATTCTATCAAGCGGCGTAGCCTGCATCATGCCGACCATGGGTGATGACTCAACGATTTGAGACACCGTCGGCAATAACAAGGATAAGGACCATGATGCAGACACCTTCTACTTCTCACTACGTTGGCAGCCAAGGAGCCGACTGGTGGCGCGGCGCGGTGATTTACCAAATCTACCCGCGCAGCTTTATGGACAGTCACGGCGACGGCATTGGCGATTTGAAAGGGGTGATCGACAAGCTCGACTACATCGCTTCATTAAACGTCGATGCGATTTGGCTGTCGCCGTTTTTTACCTCGCCGATGAAAGATTTCGGCTACGACATCAGCAACTACCGCGATGTCGACCCCATGTTCGGCACGCTGGAAGACTTCGACCGCTTGGTCGAAGCGGCCCACGCGCGGGGGCTGAAAGTGACGATCGATCAGGTGATGTCCCACACCTCCGACCAGCACGCGTGGTTCGAAGAGAGCCGCCAAAGCCGCGACAACCCCAAAGCCGACTGGTACGTATGGGCCGATCCCAAACCCGACGGCGCGCCGCCCACCAATTGGCAGTCGGTATTCGGCGGCAGCGCCTGGCAGTGGGATACCCGCCGCTGCCAGTACTATCTGCATAACTTCTTGGCCAGCCAGCCGGATCTTAACTTCCGCACCCCTGCGGTGGTCGACGCCATGCTGGAAGAGGTGCGCTTCTGGTTGGAGCGCGGCGTGGATGGCTTCCGGCTGGATGCGGTGAACTTCTGCACCCACGGCGAGTTAAAAGACAACCCGCCGCGCCAGGAAGTTACCGAGAGCTTCCTGGGCGTTCGCCCCGACAACCCCTACGGCTATCAGCTCCACCAATACGACAAAACCCAGCCAGAAAATCTGGTGTTTCTGGAGCGGCTGCGGGCGCTGCTGGATGAGTACCCCGGCACCACAAGCGTAGGTGAAGTGGGCGACGACGATGCGCTCGGCGTGATGGCGGAGTACTCCCAGGGCGGCAAGCGCCTGCACATGTGCTACTCGTTCAACCTGCTGACCGATAAAGCCGACCCTGGCTACTTGCACGAAACGCTCACCGAAATGGAAGCGCGCATTGGCGATGGCTGGCCCTGCTGGGCGCTGGGAAACCACGACGTAACGCGGCTGGCAACCCGCTGGCAGGCGGAAGGGCAGCTCGATAAGCTGCGCCTCTATTTGGTGTTCCTGTTCAGCCAGCGGGGCAGCGTATGCCTCTATCAGGGCGAAGAGCTGGGCCTGCCCGAGGCGGAGCTGACCTTCGAGCAGCTCGTCGATCCGGCGGGCATCACCTTCTGGCCTGCTTATAAAGGTCGCGATGGCTGCCGCACCCCGCACCCCTGGCAGGCGGACGCCCGCCATGCGGGCTTTAGCAGCGCTACTCCCTGGCTGCCGGTGCCCGATTCCCACGCAAGTTTGGCGGTGGACCAGCAAGAGCAGGATGCCGATTCGCTGCTCAATGCCTACCGAGCTTTTTTAGCCTTCCGCCGCACGCAGCCTGCGCTGGTTAAAGGCGACGTGCGCTATCACCCGGTACGCGACGAGGTGCTTTGCTTGGAGCGCACCTATCAGCAAACACGCCTGCTGGTGGCCCTGAACTTTAGCGATCAAACCGTGACCCGCCCGGCTCCCGAGGGTGCTGAAGCATTGAAGGATGCGCCTAAGTGGCTAAACGGCGAGTGGCAAGCAGGTACGCTGACGCTGCCGCCGTTTGGGGTGGCGATTGCCCGCTGCCCGCAAGCACAGGAGGAGGATGCGCCATGGGAGGTTTAACCCTCAGCGGCATCGGTAAATCCTTCGATGGTGTCGAAATCTCACGAGATATCGACCTCACCATCGAAGACGGCGAGTTCGTCGTTTTCGTGGGCCCCTCCGGGTGCGGTAAATCCACGCTGCTACGCATGATCGCGGGCTTGGAGGACATCACCACTGGGGATATGCAGCTCGATGGTCAGCGTATCAACGAGATTCCGCCCCAGGAGCGGGACATCGGCATGGTGTTCCAATCCTACGCGCTCTATCCGCACATGAGCGTGGCCGAGAACATGGCGTTTGGCTTGAAGCTGGCGCGCACCGACAAAGCGGAAATTCGCCGCCGCGTGGAGCACGCCGCCGAGATGCTGCACCTCACCGAGCTTTTGGAGCGCAAGCCCAAAGACCTCTCCGGCGGCCAGCGCCAGCGGGTCGCTATTGGCCGCACCCTGGTGAAAGAGCCCGCAGTGTTCCTGTTCGACGAGCCGCTTTCCAACTTGGATGCCGCGCTGCGCGTGGATATGCGGGTACAGATCGCCGCGCTGCATAAGCGCTTAAACGCCACCATGATCTACGTCACCCATGATCAGGTGGAGGCGATGACCTTGGCCGACCGCATCGTGCTGCTCTCGAAAGGGCGTATTGCCCAGGTAGGCGCGCCGCTGTCGCTGTATCACTTTCCCAATACCCTTGAGGTGGCGGAGTTTATCGGTTCGCCGCGTATCAATACGCTGCCGGTGACGGTGGTCGACCCCGGTGAGCGCCAAACGGTGGTGCGCCTGCATAGCGGTGAAACGCTGGCGGTGGCGGTAAACGGTCAGCAGCTTCAGGCCGGTGAGCACGCCACGTTAGGGTTGCGGGCCGAAGACTTCGTGGCGGCTGAGCAAGCGGATGCGACGCTGAGCGCCACGCTGATGGTGGCCGAAAAGCTGGGCTATGAAACTCTGGCCCACTGGCAGGTGGTGGGTATCGATACCCCTTTGACCCAGCGCCTGGATGGCCTGACACGGCTGGAAGAGGGGCAGGTCTCGCGCTTGGGAATTGCTGGTCAGCGCTGCCACCTGTTTGATGCCAACGGCAATGCCTGCCCGCGCCAAGTCATGGTGGATGGGGTGAGCCGATAATTTTTTAAAGAATTAAACTTTTTTTTAAAAAAGAGTGCATCCAATCGGTCTCCTTGTGTGTATCCCCTATACAGCCGCTATTTAAAGCGGTTGATACAAAACCCAAGGAGACTGAAATGACCATCCAACATATGACGCGTGCTACTCTCGCCGCTACCTTGATTGCATCCTTCAGTCACGTCGTGCTGGCTGACATGACGCCCGCCGAAGTCCAAGTACCGGACGGCAACACCGTCGCTCTCGAAACCGTGGGCGTTGGTGCTATTACCTACATGTGTGAAGCCAAAGAAGACGGCACCATGGGCTGGGTATTTAAAGGCCCGCACGCTGCGCTGAACGATAGCGAAGGCACCCAGGTAGGCAGCTACTACGGCCCGCCCGCCACTTGGGAAGCCCTGGATGGTTCTAAAATTACCGGCACCCAGCTAGCCGTGGCGCCGAATGGCGATGGCAACATTCCGCTGCAGCTTGTTGAAGCCAACCCGGCTGAAGGTGAAGGCGCCATGAGCGGCGTGAGCTACATTCAGCGCCTGAACACTCAAGGCGGCGTTGCCCCTGACGTTGCCTGTGACGAGGGCCACGAGGGCGCCACTGCCGTCGTGACGTATCAAGCCGACTACATCTTCTGGACCGCGAACTAAGCGCTCAAACACTGACTAAACTTTATTAAGTTCAGTAAGGCTAGGGACTCGTATCCAGGCTCCCTAGCCGCTATGCTTCTGGCAGTGCGACGACCGATGCCGGCGCGTTACCAGGGAGCGAAGATGTGTCTGAACGTGATATGTCTGAAACAGGTAAGGCTAACACCATTAGCACCGAGAACGGCCACGTAAGGCCCGCTCAAGAATTCGATTACGCTGATGCGCTCGCCCGCTGTGCCCGGGGAGAGCACGCAGCGCTACAACAGCTTTATCAATACGAAGGTGCCAAGCTGCTGGGCGTTGTTTTGCGCATAGTGAAAGACCGAGGCATGGCGGAAGATATCGTTCACGATGCCTGCCTGAACATTTGGCAGCGCGCGGACAGCTTCGACCCGCAAAAAGGCGCGGCCCGTACCTGGATCTTCAGCATTGCCCGCCACTTGGCGCTGAATGCCATCCGTGGCCGTGACCGCGAAGTGAGTGTCGACCTGGATGACCCCCACGAACTCGATGACGACGACACCTTCCAACAGGCGTCGCGGGTGACGGACGCCTTCGATTGGCAAACCGGCCAACGGATGGACGAGTGCCTGCAGCAGTTGGAAACCGAACGCCGTAACTGCGTGCTGCATGCCTATGTGGATGGTTTGTCCCATGCAGAGATTGCGGCGCACACGGGCGCGCCGCTAGGTACGGTCAAAGCCTGGATCAAGCGCAGCCTGCTTCGCTTACGGGAGTGTATGGCATGAGCCCTTCGAACGAACCCGATGACCTTCATGCCCTGGCCGGGGAGTACGTGCTAGGCACGCTGCCCATGGCCGAGCGTGAAGCCTTTGAGGCGCGTTTAGCCAACGACCCTGAATTGCAAAAAGCAGTGACGGCTTGGGAAGAGCGTTTCTTTCCCTATACCGCGATGGTGGACCCGGTCACGCCCTCCGATTATCTCTGGCCGCGTATCGAGCGCAGCCTAAACGCATCGGCCACCCGAGCACCACAGACGGTCTCCCGTCGTGCGCCGCGCGCTCATGTGCCGCGTAGCCGTTGGTGGCACAGCCTGCCGGTTTGGCGCGGAATCGCTGGGGCGGGATTAGCGGCTGCGCTGGCCATGGGGGTGTTGCTGACCAACGTCACGACCACTCCCGCAACGCCAGAGTACATGGTGGTGCTGCTCGCGCCGCAAACTCAGTCGGCGGGGTGGGTGGTACAGGCCGCGAATCGCCAGGAGATTCAGTTGATTCCTTTGGGCACGTTTGAAGTGCCCGAGGGCAAAGCGTTGGAGTTCTGGACCAAAGCCGATGATTGGCAAGCGCCTGTCTCGCTGGGGCTTGTAGAGCCAGGGCAACCGCTGCGCCTGCGGTTGGATCAGCTGCCACCGCTGGAAGATAACCAACTATTCGAGCTGACGCTGGAAGATGATGCTGGCTCGCCCACCGGGCTGCCCACCGGCCCGATTGAGTTTATTGGCCGCGCGGTCGAAATCTAACATCGCCACCCCTGGTGGCGATGCTCATTGTCCGCCGCTGTTAAAAGAAGCTCAACCCGACTTGGAACAGGCGCTCCACGTCACGAATGCGCCGTTTGTCGATCACGAACAGAATCACATGGTCGCCGCTCTCCACCCGCACGTCACCATGGGCAATCAGCACTTCTTTACCGCGTACGATGGCACCAATGGTGGTGCCATCGGGTAGGTCGATCTCGCGGATCGTGCGGCCCACCACTTTCGACGACTGCTTATCGCCGTGGGCGATGGCCTCGATGGCCTCCGCCGCGCCCCGGCGCAGGGAGTGAACATTGACGATATCTCCCCGGCGCACGTGGGTCAGCAAGCTGCCAATGGTGGCCTGCTGGGGGGAAATGGCGATGTCGATATCGCCGCCCTGCACCAAATCCACGTAGGCGGCGTTGTTGATCAGTGTGAGCACCTTCTTTGCCCCCAGCCGCTTGGCCAGCAGTGATGACATGATGTTCACTTCGTCGTCGTTGGTCAGCGCGCAGAAGATATCGCAGTCTTCGATGTTCTCCTCTTCCAACAGCCGCTTGCTGGTGGCGCTGCCGTGGAGCACCACGGTGCGATCCAGCCGCTCGGAGAGCGTGGTGCAGCGCTCCAGGCTATGCTCGATGATCTTGACCTGATGGCTGTGCTCCAAGTGCTCCGCCAGCCGTTCGCCGATATTGCCGCCCCCGGCAATCACCACGCGGCGGAAGTCCCGCTCCACCTTACGCAGCTCGCTCATCACCGCGCGGATATCACGCCGGGCCGCCAGGAAGAACACCTCGTCATCGGCTTCAATCACCGTGTCGCCTCGGGGAATGATTGGCCGGTTGCGGCGGTAAATGGCCGCCACGCGGGTTTCCACGTTGGGCATGTGCTTGCCCAAAAACGCCAGATCCTGGCCCACCAGCGGGCCGCCGTAGAAGGCTTTCACCGCCACCAGCTGCACTAAACCGCCGGCAAACTCTAGCACCTGCAGCGCGCCCGGGTGCTCGATCAAGCGGCGTACGTGGTCGGTGACCACCTGCTCGGGGCTGATCAGCACGTCGATGGGAATCGCTTCATGGGCGAACAGCCCTTTACGAGTGAGGTAGGCGGTGGAGCGCACCCGGGCAATTTTGGTGGGCGTGCGAAACAGCGTGTGGGCCACCTGACAGGCGATCATATTGATCTCGTCGGTGTTGGTCACCGCGATCAGCATGTCGGCGTCTTCGCAGCCCGCTTGGCGCAGCACGATGGGGTAGGAGCCCGCGCCGGTCACCGTGCGGATATCCAGCTTGGTGTGCAGTTCGCGCAGTTTTGCGCCGTCGGTATCGACGACGGTGATGTCGTTCTCCTCGCGGGCGAGGTGCTCCGCAAGGGTCGCGCCCACTTGGCCTGCGCCTAGAATGATGATCTTCATTGGTTGGACTCCTCACGGTCGAACTCGACACAGAAGCGGTAACCGATACCAGGCTCCGTCTGTAATAAGCTAGGGGCCTGCGGATCATCCCCTAGCTTTTGGCGTAACTTGCTGACTACGATGCGTAAATAGTGGGTGTCTTCCTGATGCGTAGGGCCCCAAATGGCTTTCAGCAGGTGGGTTTGCGTCACGATGCGGCCTGCCCGACTGATCAGTAGTGCCAGCACGGCAAACTCTTTGGGCGTCAAATGTATTGTCTCGCCGCTCAAGGTCACCAAGTGGGCGTCGATGTCCAGCGTCAGGGCACCATACTGGTAGCGAGATGGCTCAGTTGCAGTGGGATAGTGGCGCAGCACGGCCCGAATACGGGCCAGTAGCTCCTGAATGCCAAAGGGCTTGGTGACATAGTCATTGGCACCGCTATCCAGCGCGGTGACCTTCTCGGACTCCTGGCCACGAACCGACACGATAATGATCGGTAGCGCGCTTTTCTGGCGCAGAGCACGAAGCACTTGCTGACCATCCATGTCGGGCAAGCCAAGGTCCAGTAGAACGACATCGATCGCTTCGGCGCCTACCGCTTCGTCCACCGTCCGAATCGCCTGTTGCCCGGTGCTGGCCTCACTAATCAGAAATCCTTGTGAGACGAGGCTAATGCGCAAGAACTGACGGATAGCGGGCTCATCGTCGACGATGAGAATGCGAGCAGGCTTAGTCCTCATGGTGAGGCTCCTGCGACGTCGTCGGCAAGGGCAGCGTCATGATGATGCTCGTGCCGTGGCCATCAGGGCCATCGGTGGCCGTTACTGTTCCGCCGTGAGCGCCCAGCATTCCGCGGCAAATGGCGAGACCGAGGCCAGTGCCGTGCAAGCTGCGGTCGCCGTCGTTGCCGGTGAAGAACATCTCAAACACCTGCTCACGTAAGTCGTGTGGGATGCCCGGGCCCCCATCGCTCACGGTGAGCGTCATCCTGGAGGCCGTCTTATCGGTGGCGGCCGAAATGGTGATCTGGCCGCCAGCCGGAGAGAAGCGGGCGGCATTTTCCAAGACATTGACGAGCGCCTGCTCCACCAACGCGGGGTGAACATGTAGCAGTGGCAGCTCGCTGTCCCATACCTGCTGCACGTTGAACGGAGTCAACGACCCTGCTAAGCGTTTACGGGCTGAGGCCACCAAGTCGTCGACGCTGATCCAGTCTCGTTCGATGGCAAGCTCACCGTGCCCCAGCCGCGTCATGTCCAACAGGTTTTGAATGTAGCGATTCAAGCGCTCGCTCTCATTCAAGATACCGTCTAGCAGCTCGAAACGATCCTGTGAGGTCAGTTGAGGATCCAAGGCGCGCAGTGAGCTGGCGGAGCCTATGATCGACGCCAGCGGCGTGCGTAGATCATGAGAAACGGACGCGAGCAGCGCAGAGCGCAGGCGCTCCTGCTCCTCTGCCAGTCGCGATGCGTTGAGAGCCAGCATACGTTCGCGGCTTACCCCAGTAATGTTGCCGACCACCAGCGCCACGATCAAAAAGAACAGCAGCGTGACTAGCTGTTCGCGCTCGGCAACCGCTAAGGAGAAGTAGGGCTCGGTAAAGCCCACGTTGAAAATGACGAAGTTCAACAGCGCGCTGATAAAAGCGGCATAGCTGCCGGCCAAGACGGCGCAGGCCAGCACTGCCGTCAAGAAAATCAGCGATAGGTTGGCTAGCGCGAGCCAGGCGAATAGCCACCAAGCGGCCAGCAGTGCCACGAGGCTGGTGCCCACCACCAGCGCCCACTCTTGTCGGGTAGGCAGGCGTCGTGATGCCGTCATGATCGAGCTCCTCAACGCCGCCAGAACATCGGCGTCATCAATACGACCACGGTCAAAATCTCCAAGCGGCCCATCAACATGCCGATGCACAGCAGCCACTTGGCGGCATCCGGCAGCGGGGCGAAGTTGCCGGCGGGGCCAATGATGTCGCCGAGGCCCGGGCCCACGTTGGCCACTGCCGTGGCGGCCCCTGTGAGCGCCGTGACAAGATCCAGGCCCAACGCGGCGAGCCCTAACGCCAGCACCGCAATGGTGATGAAAAAGAAGAAGGAGAATGCGACCACGCTGCGCGAAATGTCGCTGGTCACCGGCTGTTGATTGAAGCGGTTGGTGAACACGCCGTTGGCGTGAATCAAATAGCGCAGCTGGTTACGCAGCATCAGCATGGCAATCTGGAAGCGAAAGATCTTCATGCCGCCACTGGTGGAGCCGCTACAGCCGCCCACGAACGTCAGGTAAAAGAAGGCGGCAATGGGCAGCGAGCCCCACAGGGTGTAATCATCGGAGGCGTACCCGGTGGTAGTGACCACAGAAATGACGTTGAAGGTCACATGGGTCAGCGAGACGAACCAGTCGTCGCCTTGTACGACTCGCCACGCGCTCAGTATTACGATGGCAGCCAGCAGCAGTTTGAGCAGCCCGCGCACCTGCTGATCTTTCCAAAGCGCGCTCTTCGAAGAGCGAATGAAGCGAATGTACAGCACGAAGGGGAGCGCGCCGCTGAGCATGAAAAAGCTCGCCATCCAGAGTAGCCAGGGCCGCTCGGCATACGCTCCAAACGACGCGTCGGAGTTGGCAAAGCCGCCTGTCGCCAGGGACGTCATGCCGTGAACGATGGCATCCAGCGGGAGCATGCCTCCCAGCCAATAGCTCAGCATGGCCGCGAGCGTCAAAATTACGTAAACGGCGAGGGTGGCTTTAGCAATGCCGCCCGTGCGTGGCATGACCTTATCGGACCAGTCGGACGACTCGGTGTGGAACAGCCGCATCCCGCCCACTTTCAGAAACGGCAAAATGGCGATGCCCATGACGATGATGCCGATCCCGCCCATCCACTGCATCAAGCCGCGCCACAGTTTCAAGCCGTCCGAGAGGTTTTCGATGCCCACCAAGACGGTAGATCCGGTGGTGGTGATCGCCGATACCGATTCGAACACGGCGTTGGTAAAGCTGAGCTGGGGAGCGCCTAGAATCAGCGGCAGGCTGGCAAAGCAGCTAATGCTGGTCCAACTACCGGCGGTCAAAATGAACATCTGCCAGGGTTTGAGCTCTAGCGGCACGCCGCGGGTGAGCGCCCAGGTAAGGAAGGTCGCGCTGAGAATGATCATTAGCGAGACGGCAAACGCCGGGGCGTCGGGATCGTTTTCGATGACCAGTACGATCAGGGGCAGCGTCATGAACATGGCCAGCACGAGCCATAGTACCGACATGATTTTGAAAATGGGAGCCCAGTTTCGGTAAGTCGTTTGGTAGTAACGCGCGCTAGGGAACGTGGCCATAAGTCCGCTCTGTGTGGGTCCGCTCTAGAATGCCCTAAGGCTAATAAGGCTATCTCATCATGACGATAAAAAAATGTCCGTAAAATTTCCCTAAAAATTACCCAGGCAATAAAAGACCGGCGCTGTGGGGCGCCGGTCAAGAGCAACATGCTCAAGCGAGGAAACAGCCTAGTAAGTGCCTGCTTATCCCTTCACGCCTCCGGCGGTTAAACCACCGATGATCCAACGTTGGCAGATCAGAAACGCGACGGTGATGGGCAGGCCGGAGAGCACGGCGGCAGCGGCGAAGTTACCCCAGCGTTGGTTGTGATCGGCGAGGTATTGCTGAGCACCCACGGCGAGTGTCAGCTTGTGCTCGTCCACCAACAGTACCGAGGCCATGGGGTACTCCATAATGCTCATCACAAATGCCAGGATGAATACCACCATCAAGATCGGCACGGAAAGTGGCAGCAAAATATAGCGAAACGCCTGCCAAGTGCTGGCGCCATCGACCATGGCGGCCTCTTCCAGCGAACCGTCGATGGATTCGAAATAGCCTTTGATCGTCCAGATATGTAGCGCTACCGCGCCCAGCGAAGCCACAATCAGCGCGCCGTGGGTATTGATTCCCAGCCAGCCGACGAACTGCCCCAGCCGGTCAAAGAGCGCATAGAGCGCCACCAGCGACAGCACTGCGGGGAACATCTGAAAAATCAGCATGCCTTTTAACAGCGGCTCCTTGCCTTTGAAGCGCATGCGGGCAAACGCGTAGGCGCTGGTGGTGGCGAGCATCAGAATCAACACCGACGACACCACGGCCACCTTGATGGAGTTCCACAGCCACAGCAGCACGGGGAAGGGCGGCTGGACCACGGTGCCGTCGGCGCGCTCCCAGGGAATCCCCAGTGCCAGCGACCAGTGCTCCAGTGAGAAATTCTCTGGAATCAGGCTGCCGGTGGCAAAGTTGCCTTCCCGAAACGAGATCGAGATCACCAGCAGCAGCGGAAAGACAATTAGCGATACAAAGCCGATCAGCGCTAAGTGCGCCCCTAGGCGGCGCACGCCAACGGAGCGGGGTTGAACCATGGCCATGTGTAACCTCCTATACCTTCACTTTGGAAAGGCGCAAATTGAGCAGCGACATGCCCGCCACCAGCAGGAAAATCAGCGTGGCAATGGCCGCTGCAAGGCCAAAGTTCTGCCCGGCATCCTGGAAGGCGATGCGGTAGGTGTAGCTCACCAGCAGGTCGGTGGTGCCCGCCGGGGTGCTGGCTCCCAAAATATCCGGGCTGCCGCCGGTGAGCAGCGCGATCAGCACGAAGTTATTGAAGTTGAAAGCAAAGGCAGCAATCAGCAGCGGCGTGAGCGGCTTGATGATCAGCGGCAGGGTAATTTTGAACAGGTTGGTGAGCGGTCCTCCGCCGTCTACTGCCGAGGCTTCGTATAAATCCTGGGGAATGGCCTGAATCAAACCCATGCAGAGCAGCAGCATGTAGGGGTAGCCTAACCAGGTATTCACAATCAGCAGCATGCTGCGGGCAAGCCATGGGTCGGTAAACCACTCGGGGCGCACGCCAAACAAAGTGTCCAGAATCATGTTCACTTCACCAAAGTGCTGGTTGAACATGCCTTTAAAAATCAGAATCGAAATAAACGCTGGCACCGCATAGGGCAAAATCAGCAGCGTGCGATAAACGGCCTTGCCCTTGAGCTGGTCCCACTGCAGCAGCGAGGCCAGTACGAACCCGACGGCCAGGGTAAACACCACGGTGAGGGCGGCAAACACGAAGGTCCATACAAAGATCTGCATGAACGGGCCGCGAATGTCCGGGTCCGTGAAAATCTGGGTGTAGTTGGCCATGCCGACGTTGACCGGCCAGCCGGGGGTGATTTGCTCGCCGTCGTCAGCCACGAAAAAGCCAATGCTGGGGTCGGGGGTAAGCAGTCGCTCATCGCGGCGATCATACAGCGCGCCATCCTCGCGGGCCTCGTAGCGGTTCACCATCGGCGCAAACTGGCGCAAGCCCGCCATACGCAGTTCGCTGCCATCGGGCGTGACTAGCCGCAAACCTTGCAGAGCATCCCGGGCTTGAATGATGTCGCGCATCCCTAGCGCTGCCTGTGCAGGCGGGGCATCGGTGGCCTGCACGCCAATTTGGCGGTTTTCCTGATTCGCAAAATTGAGCGGTGACGACACGAACCGCTGGCCCTGAGGGCTTTCCAAATAGAGCCGTACCAAATCACCTTCGGGATAAAGCGCCAGATCAAAGGCGTTGCCTTCCGCTTGATAGGTTTGGCTCATGAGCTGGTCGCGTACCCGCTCTTCTGAGAGCAGGTTGGTAGAGCTGTAGTTACTAAAACTGATCCCGATGGTGTACAACAGAGGGAAAATGACGAACACGCCAAGTCCGGCAATCGCAGGAAAGATATAGCGATGGCTCATCAGCGTGCGTTTGGTGAAGACCACGCCCAGCGAGCCGCCAAGTACCAAGAACAGCAGGGCAAACATCCACTGGCCGTTGAGATGAAACGCCAGCACCAGCCACAGTAGCGCGACGACCAGCACGGCAATGACGCCGCGCATGGCCCAGCGGGTATAGCGTTCGGTAAGATGGCGAGAGCGGTGGCGGGGCAGGCCACGAGACGCGTTGGTGGTGTACATGATGGAGTCCTGAAAGCTGCCCGGCAGCAGGTGCTACCGGGCAGTAGAGGCTAAAACGGAGGCTACTGGCGCATACGGCGCGCAGCGGCATCCAGCGCTTCTTGGGGCGATTGGCGACCGCTGCCAATGTTCTGCAGCGCAGGCTCCATGGCGGCCCAGAAGGCACCCATTTCAGGAATGTTGGGCATCGGCATGCCCACTTCGGCGTTCTCAAGTGTGGCGGCAATGTTAGGGTTGCCCGCCAGCTCGGCTTGATAGTCGATATGGGCAACGGCCCCCAGCGAACCGTCGTTGTTGAACGTCCGCATTCCCTCTTCGCTGAGCAGGTAGTTCTCCAGGAACTCCACCGCTAGGAAGTCGTTGGGTGTGGCAGAGTTGATCATCGCGGTCATTACGCCGAACATCGGCTTGGCTCGCTCGTCACCCACTTTGGGCAGCAGGGCGACACCATAATCGATACCGCTGCGCTCCAGGTTAGGCCATGCCCAAGGGCCGCTGATCATGGTGGCTACTTCGCCTTGGTTAAAGCGCGTATCCATCAGGTTGTAGTCCGTGCCACGGGGGAGTACATCGCTTTCGATCAGTTCGACCAGTAGCTCAGCCCCTTGCAAGGCACCCTCGTTATTGACGCCGATGTCGCTGACGTCATAACCGCTGTCGGTCTGTTTGAACGGATAGCCGCCGTTGGCTGCCAGCAGCGTCCAGCCGTAGTAGGGTTCGCTGTAATCGAACAGGATGGCTTTCTTGCCTTCTTGGGAGAGCGTGGCGTCCAGCTCCATGAGCTCGGCAAAGCTCTCGGGCGGCGTTTCCACCAGCGCTTTGTTGTAAATCAGCCCCAGCGATTCCACCGAGATGGGGTAACCGTAGGTCTCGCCATTCCACAGCGCCGCCTCCCAGGTGAAGTCGTAAAACGCGTCGCGGAAGCTGTCGCTGGGAGCGATCGGTTTGAGCAGGCCGCTTTGTGCCCACTCACCCATGCGGTCATGGGCCCAGATGACGATATCCGGCCCTTGGCCGCTGCCTGCCGCCTGCTGGAAACGGTCGGTCAGGTTGTCGGGAAACACGACTTCCACTTCGATGCCGGTATCTTCCAGGAACTGGTCAGCGACAGCGCGGATGCCTTCCTGGCCTTTGTTATCGCCCATCCAGATGGTCAAGCGGTCATCCTCAAAGGCGAAGGCGGGGAGTGTGGCGGTGGCCGCTAGCGTAGCGGCGAGCAGCGGCGTGAAAAATGGACGAACCATTGCCATGATGTGCATACCTCGTTGTGACGTTGTTGTTGTCGTGCGCGTTCTCACATGACGCGCTTTGTTCACGGTCAGCGTCGCTAATTACGCACAAGGCCACCTCCTCCTTGGGGGAGGAGGGGTGGCGTATCCGAGGGGCGTAGAGTAAAGGTAGAAGCTTAGGCGGTCAGGGCGCGACACCGTCGTTGTAAAACGCACCGGAAAGGGCAGCAGGCGACAATATTTTGTAGTAAAATTACACGAATTATTGCGTATAATGCCTCACATCAGATAGATTTTAGGTAATCTAACTACATTAGATGACCTAATTATAAATAGGAGCTGAGATGAGCCAGTCACATGCCCCGCTGGGCGATCCGAATCACGCTATTGATTTAGCGCTTTTTGGGGCGCTTGGCGACCTTGCCATGCGCAAGCTGTTTCCTGCGCTGTATCATCTTGACCGCGAAGGCTTGATGCCCGAAAGCACGCGGATCATGGGGCTGGCGCGTCAGGAGCACGACACTGCCGCGTTCCGTCAGCTAGTCAGCGGCGCGCTGCAAAAGCGCCTGAAAAAAGACGAGCAGGATAAAGAGAGCCTGGAGCGGTTCCTGAACCGCTTAGAGTATCTCAAGCTTGACTTCGCCAACGCCGAGGGCTATGACGCCATTCGCCAGTGGCGCGAGGGCAGCAAGCGCCCGATGGTGGTCTATCTCTCCGTGGCGGCACGCATCTACGGCGACATTTGCCGCAATCTGCAGGCCAGCAACAGTCTCGATGACGATACCCGCGTCGTAGTAGAAAAGCCGATTGGCTATGACCTAGCCTCTTCCGAGGAGATCAACGACGCCATTGGTGCCGTGTTCCCCGAGTCGCGTATCTACCGCATCGACCACTACCTGGGCAAAGAGACGGTTCAAAACCTGATCGCCCTGCGCTTTGCCAACCCGCTGTTCGGTACCCAGTGGAACCAGAACCATATCTCCCACGTCGAGATCACCGTTGCCGAAAAAGTCGGTATCGAAGGGCGCTGGGGCTACTTTGACGATGCGGGGCAGCTGCGGGATATGGTGCAGAACCACCTTCTACAGCTGCTGTGCCTGATCGCCATGGACCCGCCCTCGAACCTGGATGCCGATGCTATCCGCGATGAGAAGGTGAAGGTGCTCAAGGCATTGAAACCGTTTACCGGCGAATCGCTGGGACGCGACGTTGTGCGCGGCCAGTACATTGCGGGCACCAGCGACGGCCAATCCGTGCCGGGCTACCTGGAAGAAGAGGGTGCCAATACCCAGAGCCAGACCGAAACCTTCGTGGCCATGAAAACCGAAGTGGCCAACTGGCGCTGGGCGGGCGTGCCGTTCTACCTGCGCACCGGTAAACGGATGCCGGAGAAACTCTCGCAGATCGTCATTCACTTCCGCCAGCAGCCGCACTACATCTTCGACCCGGACCAGCGTGGCATTGCCTCCAACAAGCTGATTATCCGCCTGCAGCCGGAAGAGGGCATTGCCCTTCAGGTGCTCACCAAGGATAGCGGCCTGGATAAAGGCATGCGCCTGCGCCCTGGCCCGCTGCACCTGGATTTCAACAGTGCCTTCCCGAAATCGCGTATTCCCGATGCCTACGAGCGCCTGCTGCTGGAAGTCATGAAAGGCCAGCAGTACCTGTTCGTTCGCCGTGATGAAGTAGAGCACGCGTGGCGCTGGTGCGACCAGCTCATCAATGGCTGGAAGTCACGCGAAACGCCGCCGCGCCGCTACCCAGCTGGCTCCTGGGGGCCGGTCGCCTCCATTGCCATGATTACCCAGGATGGCCGCAGCTGGTACGAGGATTATTAACATGAGCGAAGCACGTCAAGCGCTAGCCGAGCAGCTAGCGGAAGCCGTCTATCAGGCGCTAGCCGATGATCTTTCCCACCAGAAGCGTGCGCTGCTGGTGGTTTCCGGTGGCTCCACGCCCGTGCCGTTTTTCAAAGCGCTGGCGCAAAAGCCGCTGGAGTGGGCACGGGTAGATATCACCCTGGCCGACGAGCGCTGGGTCGACGAGCAGAGCAGCGACAGCAACGCCAAGCTGGTGCGCGACAACCTGCTGCAAGGCCCAGCGGCGGCGGCTAACTTCGTGCCGCTCACCTCGGACGCTGGCACCCCGGAAGAGGGCGTGGCAGCGGTGGCAGAAGCCACCGCCGGGCTTGCTTGGCCCGCGAGCGTGGTGATTTTAGGCATGGGCGGCGATGGCCATACGGCCTCGCTGTTCCCCGATAGCCAAGAGCTGGACCTAGCGCTTTCTACTGATGAGCCGCTAGTGGCCGTGCGTACTCCCAGCCAGCCGCAGCCGCGCATTACCTTCTCGGCGGACCGCCTGCATCAGGCAAAGCGCCACATTCTACATATTACCGGCGACGATAAGCGTGCCGTATTGGCGAACGCCATGAGTGGTGACGATGTTCGTACATTGCCCATCCGCGCTTTCTTATCTTGCCCGCTGGCGATCTACTGGGCGCCCTAACGCTACACTTTCGCCAATAACAATTTGCTTGGAGACTCACTCATGACCATCGATAAACAGCTACCCTCAACGCGCACCGCCGAGCTGGACAGCATTTGCCTGAAAGCCGAAGTGATCCCGGTGATCACCATCGAACGCCTGGAAGACGCCGTGCCGCTGGGCCGCGCCCTGGTCGAGGGTGGCCTCACCGTGCTGGAAATTACACTGCGTACCGATTGTGCCCTGGAAGCCATCAAGCGCATGAAAGAGGCGCTACCGGGCGCCAGCATTGGGGTCGGCACCGTACTCACGCCTGCCCAGTACCGTCAAGCTGAGCAAGTCGGCGCTGATTTCGTTGTTACGCCAGGTGCCACCGAGGCGCTTTACCGCTACGGCGTAGAGAGCCCCGTACCGATGCTGCCGGGCGTGTCTACCATTTCTGAGCTGATGACCGGCTGGCAGTACGGCTACCGCCGCTTCAAGTTCTTCCCCGCGGAATCCAGCGGCGGTGCCAAAGCGATCAAAGCGTTCGGCGCACCGATCCCCGAAGCGCGTTTCTGCCCCACGGGCGGTATCACCGTTGATAACGCCGAATCTTACCTGTCACTGCCCAACGTGATGTGCGTAGGCGGCTCTTGGCTGACGCCGAAAGCAATGGTCGATGCCGAAGATTGGGACGGCATCCGCGAACTCGCCCGCCAAGCCGCAGAGCGTTTCCACCACTAAGCGTTTCCATCACTAATAGGTAACACCTTACCGAGCACTCTCGTTACTTGCCTCACTGATGTCGGGTCGTGTGAGCAAGACGTTTGCCCGAGCATGTCGCTATGCTCGGGCTTTTTTGTGTTCCTTTAGTACAACTAAAGACGAATAACGTCGATATATTCGCGTCAACTAAGATGAGGTTTCGATATGTCAGACATTTCGCGCGCGTCTCGAAAATGACGCGTTCTTTCTACAAAGAGGAAAGCGAGCATGCATATGTTGACCCTGGCGTCGTTCCTGTTTTTCACAGGGCTTGTCGCTTTCATTACGTGGCGCATCACTCGGCGCGACGACCACTCCAGCACTAGCGGCTATTTCTTAGCAGGGCGGACGCTCACCTTTCCGCTTATCGCGGGTTCACTGTTAATGACCAACCTCTCTACTGAGCAGATGGTGGGGCTTAACGGTGCGGCGTTTGCCGATGGATTAAGCGTCATGGCCTGGGAAGTCGTCGCGGTGATTGCTCTGGTCGCCCTGGCGTTATTTTTCCTTCCGCGCTTTTTGAAAAGTGGTATTGCGACGCTGCCTCAGCTACTCGAAATTCGTTTTGATAAAACGACGCAGCTAATCACCAATATCATTTTTCTAATTGCGTACGCGGTGATTCTACTACCCATCATTCTCTATTCAGGCGCCATCGGCCTGCAGGGTATGCTCGACCTTCAAGGGCTAACAGGCATT
Organism: Halomonas meridiana; assembly: GCF_009846525.1. Lineage (NCBI taxonomy): Bacteria > Pseudomonadati > Pseudomonadota > Gammaproteobacteria > Oceanospirillales > Halomonadaceae > Vreelandella > Vreelandella aquamarina. Next base: position 1,496,875 of record NZ_CP024621.1, read on the forward strand.
GAGTCGACCAACACGCTGCTTTGGCTGACGGTGTGGATTGTTGGCATTATTGGGGCCATCTATGCCCTGTTTGGCGGGCTGCGTACGGTCGCCGTATCCGACACGCTGAATGGCGTGGGGCTATTGATTGGCGGTTTCGTCATCGTCTATTTCGGCCTGCAGGCGGTCAGTGACGGCAGCGGCGTGATGGAAGGTTGGAATATTCTCAAAGAGAGCGACCCAGATAAGCTGAATTCGATTGGTGGCCCTGAACAGCAGGTGCCGTTCTTCACCCTGTTTACCGGCGTCTTCCTGATCAACCTCTTCTATTGGAGCACCAACCAGCAGATCATCCAGCGCACCTTTGCCGCCAAGAACCTGGCCGAAGGGCAGAAGGGCGTGCTGCTGACCGGTCTCTTTAAATTGCTGGGGCCGCTGTATTTGGTGCTGCCGGGTATCATCGCTTATCACTTGTATGCCGATCAGGGCGTACGTGCCGACGAAGCGTATGGTCATCTGGTATTTAACGTATTGCCTCCTTACCTGACCGGCTTCTTTGCCGCCGTAATGGTGGGTGCCATTCTGTCGTCGTTTAACTCGGCACTGAACAGTACCACGACGATTTTCAGTCTGGGGATTTATAAGGGCGTATTAAATAAAGACGCGAGTGAAGCGCAGGTGGTGAAGTCCGGTAAGGTGTTTGGCTGGATCATGGCCGTCATTACCATGATTATCGCGCCGCTGCTGGCGGGTCAGGAGAGCCTGTTCGGCTATCTGCAGAAGATGAACGCAATCTACTTCATCCCCATTCTGGCGGTCGTGCTGGTGGGGCTGTTAACCAAGCGAGTACCGCCCATGGCGGCCAAGATAGCGTTGGTCGGTGGTTGCTTGCTGATTGCGGCAGGCTATTTCGTGCCGCCGTTCACGCTGCTGCCGCAGGTAATGCACGAGTTTCACTTCGTGGCGCTGGTGTTTGTGCTGCTGGTGGCTGTGATGCTGATCATCGGCAAACTGCGCCCCCGCGAGACCGACTGGATTCAGGAGCATAGCGGCGATGTGGATCTAACGCCTTGGAAAGGCGCCGTGCCTGCCGGGGTTGTGTTGGTGGTGCTGGTCATTGTGATGTATATCAGCTTTGCCGGTTAAAATCTGACATTGGCAACGCTGAACGCTAAAGCGAACAGGCCCCGCTTAGGTTAGCGGGGCCTTCTGTTTTAGGCTGTTGGCTTGTTAAGTCAGGCGTAGAGGCAGCTCTGCAAGACCCGCAATACCGGTGTCTACCACGTAAAGCGAGCCAGCGGTGGGCTCTTTGGCCAACTGCTCAGCACTAAATCCTTCTTGCGCGGTGGTGATATAGAGCGTCGTCAGTCCCGAGCCAGCAAAGGCAGGGCACGAGGGTTGGCTCACAGGCAGCTCAACGCGACCAATGATGTCGCCATCAGGGTTTAAGCGCACGACCTGCCCAGCTCCCCACAGCGCTAGCCACAGGCAGCCTTCGCTATCGACGACTGCGCCATCGGGATTGCCCAAGGTAGAGGAGAAGTCTGCCCAAGGCTCTGGGTTGCCCTGGGGCCAGCCTTCACTGTCTAGCCTCCAGCGCATCACGACGCTTGTGGCCGTATCGGTAAACCATGCAAAGTGGCCGTCTGCCGAGAAGCAGAGGGCATTGGGGATGGTGAGCCCGGTGCGTAAGCGTGTGAGTTCGCCGCGATGCAAGCGATACAGTGCCCCGGCCCCCGGTTCGGCAGCCTTACCCATGCTGGAAAGCCACAGACTGCCGTGGCGGTCCACGCGGGCGTCATTGCTGCGAGTAACCGGATTGTCGGTCTCGAAATCTCCCCACCGCGTGAGGGTTCCACCGTGCGGGTCGAAGTGGCTCAAGCGGTCTTCGCCCACCAGCAGCAGGCCGCCGGTGTTGAGCGGAGTAGCCAACGAGATTTTGTGATCGAGCGCATACTGGCCGCTCTTCCCGCTGGCAGGGGCTAGCCAGTGCAGCTGCTGCTCAAGAATGTCGCACCAATAGAGCCGCTCGTTCGCTGCGTCCCACTGTGGGCCTTCACCTAGTGTGCAACGGCAATCAAGGGCCAGCTCCGCTTGCCAGGTTGGGGTATGCTCGTTTGGACTCATCACTGCCTCGCTGCCTGCCAGGCGTCGACCAGCGCCTGTGCCTGCTGTCCCACTTGAGCGGCGCTTTGGCCGGGTTTATACAGCGCGCTGCCAAGGCCCGCTCCGTCCACGCCAGCAGTGCGCCACTCGGCAAAGTTATCTACCCCTACGCCGCCCACGGCGTATAGCAGCGTCCCTTTGGGCAGTACCGCGCGGACTGCTTTCATGCCTTCTAGACCCACCTGGACCGCTGGAAATAGTTTTAACCCGGTAGCGCCGGCGTCCAATGCATCGAACGCTTCAGAGGGGGTGACGATGCCCGGCCAGCTGGCCATGCCAAGCCGATGGGTTTCTTCGATGACAGCAGGGCGGCAGTTGGGCGATACGATCAAACGGCCCCCAGCGGCGTGAACATCCCGCACTTGAGCGGTGGTTAAGACCGTTCCGGCACCAATTACGGCGCGTTCGCCAAAGGCATCCACCAGTAAACGGATGCTGTCTAACGGTTCGGGGGAGTTCAGCGGCACTTCAATCTGAGTAATCCCAGCGGCAAGCACCGCGTCTGCAATCTCAACAACGTCGGTGGGTGTGACCCCACGCAGAATACCGATTAAGGGCAGTGACATAGGCGATTTCTCCATATATCGGTTCGGCCAGCAGGGGCGGCGTTAAGCCGTTTCCTTAAGCGCATGGTGGGCGAGGCTTAGGCCTGCCAGTACGGCGGTGCTGCCGTCCAGATGCTGAGTAGGGCGGCCGATGGTGTCTAATGCCAACGTGTAGCGCTGGCAAAGGGCGTGATTGCCAATCAGCGCAATGGGGGCATCTGACGCGTACTGGCGGGATGCACCGGCGAGTTCTAACCCAATCACCAAGCCCGAGAGCCTTGCCGCTAGGAGATTGTGTCGTGGGGCATCGCTTGGCAGTTTGGGGTCCAGCAAGTCCTGTGCGCGTAGGCCAAACAGGCGGCTGCTAAAGGCGTCTGGTGCCTCATAGCTCTCACGCACTGCTGTCATGAAGGCGTCACGACCCATCTCATCATCCAGGTCGTCGCTGCCGATGGAGTGCCGTAACACCGACTGACGCGCCAGCAACTGGTAAAGCTCCCCTGTTAGGTAGGTACTGAAGCTACCAACCGTTCCCGCTTCTAAGTGTGCCCATTTGGAGTGGGTGCCGGGCAGGCAGGCGAGGCCTGAAAAGTGGGGGTGATCAGCCAGCAAGCCCGCCAGTTGGGTCTCTTCGCCGCGCATGACATCGAAATGGGTAGCGTTGGCGCGGGTTTGGCTCAAGCCGGGGAGTAAATAAACGCGCAGCTGCTGGCTAGCCAGTTGAGGCGTCACCGCTCCCATGCCCAGCTGATGAAGGGGCGTGGGCACTGGTAGGTAGGCGGCTTCCAGCCAGCCTTGGCGTGCCCCCGCCATACCGCACACCACCACATCCACCTGGCGGTTCGCGGGCAGCCAGTCGGCAATCAGGCGCAGTAACTCAGCCTCATACTGAGTTGGGATTAACGCGAGCATTCCCTTATCGCTACTGGCCTGGGCAATGACTTGATCGTGCTGGTCCAGCCCCCAGACGCGAAGATTGCTGGACCCCCAATCTGCGGCAACCCAGGCTAGGCGTTGATCGAGGGCGCTGCTCATACGCGCCCTCCGTCCACGATGAGCTCTTGCCCGGTCATCATGCGCGATGCGTTAGAGGCCAAAAACAGGCAGGGCCCGATCATGTCATCGACGGGAATCGCCTCTTTCAAACACTGCTGATCCAGACACTCTTGAAGGTCGGCATCGTTTACCCAGAGTTCTTTCTGGCGCTCGGTCATCACCCAGCCTGGAATCAGGCAGTTAACCCGGATGCTGTCGGGGCCAAGCTCCCGGGCAAGCGCTTTGGTGAGCCCCATGATGCCCGCTTTGGCAGTCACGTAGGTGGGGTAGCCGCTCAACCCGAGCAAATAGCTGTTAGAGGAGAGGTTGATAATGGCACCGCCGCCTAGCGCGCGCATATCCGGCGCCACCGCCTGGGCGGTGAAAAAGTGCGGGCGCAGATTGGTAGCAATGGATTCGTCCCACTGCGCCACGCTCCACTCATCAAGCCGGTGACGGGTGTCCCGCGCGGCATTGTTGACCAAGACGCTGATGGGGCCATGCGCTTGGCGGGCTTGCTCGATGGCACTGTTAAGCGCCTCGACATCACGAATGTCGCACTTGATGAATAGCGGGCGAACGCCGTAGGTCGCTTCCATGGCAGTGCAAAATTCACTGGCGTCCGTCAGCCCCACAAACGCTACCTTTGCCCCTTGGGCTAGGAAGCCCTCGGTCAGTGCGGCACCGATACCGCTACCGCCGCCGGTAATAAACACGCTTTTGCCAGCTAAGTCTTTAAATAACAAAGTGTTCAACGGGTCGCTCATGCTGCTCTCCATTTGCTAGCGAAGGGTTACCACTCGGCGATTGAGCCGTCTTCATGGGTCCACACGGGGTTGCGCCAGCGGTGTCCGGTTTTGGCCCGCTCTTCAACAAAGGCTTCATCGATTTCCACGCCTAACCCGGGGCCTTGGGGAATGGCACAAAAGCCGTCTTCAATGGCTAACGCCGTTTTATCCACTAGGTAGTCCAGTACATCGTTGCCCTGGTTGTAGTGGATCCCCATGCTTTGTTCCTGGATAAAGGCGTTATGGCTCACCGCATCCAACTGCAGAGAGGCGGCTAAGGTAAGAGGGCCCAGCGGGCAGTGGGGGGCTAGGGCAACGTCGTAAGAAGAGGCGAGCGCCGCAATTTTTAGCCCTTCGCTAATACCGCCGCAGTGGGAAATGTCGGGTTGCACGATATCGATCATGCCGTCTGCCAGCAGGTCGCGGAACTGAAAGCGGGTGTGCAAGCGCTCGCCGGTGGCTAGCGGGTAGCCAAGGCCTCCGGCGATATCTTTTAAGCAGGGCAGATGTTCGGGAGCCACGGGCTCTTCAACAAACATGGGGTGAAACGGCTCCAGTTCGCGTAGCAGCGCTTTCGCCATTGGCCGATGTACGCGGCCATGAAAGTCGATGCCGATTCCCACGTCGGGCCCTACCGCGTCCCGCGCTTCTGCTACTCGGGCGACCGCTTCATCCACTTTGCGGTGGGAGTCGACGATTTGCAGCTCGGGCGTGCCGTTCATTTTGAAAGCGGTGAACCCTTTCTCCACCAGGGCGTTAGCACCCGCGCCCACATCGCTTGGGCGGTCGCCCCCTGTCCAGGCGTACATCCGCATCTTATCGCGCACGGCACCGCCCAAGAGTTGATGGACGGGCACGCCCAGATCGCGACCTTTTAAATCCCATAGCGCTTGGTCGATCCCTGCTATGGCGCTCATTAGAATCGGGCCGCCGCGGTAGAATCCCGCGCGATACATGGTGTTCCATAGGTGCTCGATCCGGTGAGGGTCTTGACCAATCAAGTAGTCGGCCAGCTCGTGCACGGCGGCTTCTACCGTGGCGGCACGCCCTTCAATGACCGGCTCGCCCCAGCCGTAGCACCCTTCATCGGTTTCGATTTTGAGGAAAAGCCAGCGGGGCGGCACTTGCCAGGTTTTTAAACGGGTAATTTTCATCGATCTTCTACCTTTGCTAGCAGATAAGTGATTAATGAGTGAAGGAAGGTTCGTTGACGATGCCTAAATCGATTGCCGTCCGGCGCAGGACTTCTTTGGCCGCCGCCGCCGCGGCTTCCGGGTCGCGATGAACGATGCCGTCTAAAACGGCCTGGTGCCTCGCTAAGCTGTCATCAAGCGTGCTGGTTTGGTGTTGGGAGCCGTGAACCAACGCCATGATCGAGGGGCGTAACAGGTGCCCCATTTGCCGCCATACAAGGTTGTGGCTAGCGCTGTAGGTGGCATCGTGGAACATCACGTCGTATTCCGCGTGCTGATGGCGGTCCGCCGGGTCCGTTGCCGTTCGTTTCATGCCTTCAAAAGCGGCTCGCAAACGATCAAGGTCTTCTTCACTGGCGGCTAGTGCCGCTAAACTGGCCACGACCGGCTCCGCCGAAAAACGAAAGGCGTAAATGGCGCGGATCAGCTCGGGATCAAGGTTGGTGATCCCGGTCATCCATTCGCTCATTAGCGGGTCAAGCAAGTGCCAATCGCTCATTTGTCGAATTTGCGTTCCTCTGCCTGCCGTACGCTCTATAAGCCCGGCGGCCGTTAAGCTGGCTAAGGCGTTGCGGACTTGATTACGGCTGACGCCAAAGTGGTTGCTGATATCCATCTCTTTGGGGAACAGCTCGCCTGGCTGCCATGTACCCGCCAGCAGCGCTCTGGCCAGCAGGCGCGCTAGATGGATGGCGCCGCCGGAGTGAGGCGGTAAAGCATTCAGCGACATGCAGGACTCTCTTTGAATTAAGTTGAAAAAAGTCTATTAAATGTCTGACATTTTAACAAGTCAGCCAATAGTCGCCTGTGCGGCTATTGGATGAAGGCTTAAAAGCAAGCATCGTGATACGCTAACTTAAACGATTAAGTTAAGGTTTAAGCATGACGTTAGCGGATTTTGAGCCCCAGCGCCCGGTGGTGCATTTTGCCCCGCCGATGGGGTGGATGAACGACCCCAATGGGCTGGTGTTTTTCGAGGGCGAGTACCATCTGTTTTATCAGTTCCACCCGTTCAGCACCGTTTGGGGGCCAATGCATTGGGGGCATGCGGTTAGCCGTGACCTTTGCCATTGGCAGCACTTGCCCATCGCGTTGGAACCCAACGAAGAGGGTGCCTGCTTTTCGGGTAGCGCCGTGGTGGATGAGCACGATGACACGGGGCTGTTTGACGGCCAGCCGGGGCTCCTGGCGTTTTACACCTGCCACCGGGTGCTCTCTGATGACCCGGAGGATTACCAGCAGTCCCAGTGCTTGGCGTATAGCCGCGATAAGGGCCGTACCTGGCAGCGTTACGAGGGGAATCCGGTTCTGCCGCCGCCTGGGTTTAAAGATTTCCGCGACCCTAAAGTGGTTTGGCATGGCCCTAGCCAGCGCTGGGTAATGGCGCTGGCCTGTGGGCAGGAGATTCACTTCTATACCTCCCATAACCTGCTGGAGTGGCAGTTTGCTAGCGCCTTTGGCGAAGGCGAGGGCGCGCATACCCAGCACCCCTGGGAGTGTCCGGATCTGTTTGAGCTGCCGGTGGACGGCGCTGGGCCGGATGAGCCCGCCACGCGCTGGGTGCTGGTGGTAGGCATTGGCGCCACGCCGGATAACCCATTTGGCTCGTTCACCCAGTACTTTATCGGCGAGTTTGACGGCCAGCGCTTCACCAATGATAACGCTTCTGACGCCGTGCTGATGATGGACGAAGGGCGGGATTTTTACGCGGTGCAGAGCTGGTCGAATACCCCCGGGCGGCAGCTTGCGCTGGCGTGGTTGAACAACTGGCAGTACGCCAATCATGCCCCCGAAACGGGCTGGCGGGGCACCATGAGCCTGCCGCGAGAACTGACGCTGCGTGCGACTTCTCGTGGGGTGCGGTTACATCAGCATTTTGCTCGCGAAGCAGCTCAAGCGCTCAGCGCCCCTCGCCGCCTATCGCCTCGCTCGCTGCAAACGGCAGGGGAGCACTGCATTGCGTTGCCCGATGGGGAGGCCATTCATGGTCAACTGACGCTGGTGCTCACGGCAGGTACGAAGCTGGCGCTATCACTACAGCAGGGCTATCAGCAGCGGCTCTGGCTGACCGCAGGTGAATCAACAACGTCGCTACACTATGAGCGTCAAGGGAGTAACGGTCAGGCCGCCTTTGATGAGCACTTTGCCTGTGACCACTCGGCGGGCAGCGTCGATGGGTTAACGGTGATGGTGAGGTGGTGGTGTGACCACGGCACGCTGGAAATGCTGGTGGAAGGAGCCACTGAGCAGCGCTACATCACCCAGGTGAGCTTTGTCGATCATCGCCGTCAACCGGTTACGTTGGAAGTCGTCAGGGGGCGGGTGGATGTGGCGGAAGGGGTGACCCAAAGCGTCGCCGAGTAGCGAACTCGACGACGCTGAGCGCTAGCCTGCCGAACTGCGCAGGGCTTCAATATCAGCGTGGGTGGGCAGTGCGGCATACGCGCCGGGGCGGGTGACCGCGTGGGCGCCGCAGCGGCAGGCAATGTCCACCGCGCGGGTGAGAAACGCGCTGTCCTGGTGCCAGCTCTCGCTAATGCCGTAATTGGAAAGCTCTGCCAGCAATCCGCCAATGAAGGCATCGCCACCGGCGGTGGTGTCCACTGCCGTGACGCTGGGCGGGTTCACGGTTTGGTCAATGCCGATGCCTTTGAGCACGACATCGTTGGGGCCATCGGTGACGACCACCACTTTGACCCCTGCGGCCATGCGCTCGGCGAGCCACGCCTCTTTGGGGTGGTCGCCGCGCAGGTAGTCCAGCTCTTCGAGAGATACTTTCACCAGTTCGGCACTGTCGATCAGCTCGGTGACCAGCCAAGTATCCGCAGCGCCCTCTGCCCATAGGTTGTGGCGCAGGTTGGCATCCACGCTCACAAGGCAGCCTGCACGCTTGGCCATGGCGGCAATGGCGAGAGTGGTTTCGGCAATCTCGGGGTCGGTCAGGCTATTGCTACACAGGTGCACAATGGCGGGCTGTTCGAACACGCCGTGGGGCAGATGCTCCAGGCGGTAGAGCAGGTCCGCCGCCGGTGGGCGGTAGAAGTCGAAGGTGCGCTCGCCGCTGCTGTCGCGAGAGACAAACGCCAGCGCCGTGCGGGCCTCTTTGGTGAGCACCACGCCCTGGGTATCTACACCGTGGCTTTTCAGCTCACGAATTAGAAAGTGCCCAAAGGTATCATCACCCACCATCCCCAAAAACTGGCTGAGCACGTTCAGCCGCGCGCAGGCCACCGCCACGTTGGCGGGCGCGCCGCCAGCGTAGGGGGTAAAGGTTTCCGGCCCTGTGTTATCGCCCAAGCGGCTCGAGAGCATATCAATCAAGGCTTCACCGAAAGCAATCACCGGCGTCATAGGTCGTTCCTTGTCATTATTAGCATTCATGTTGAGTGGGTGGCGAGCCTAAGCGACGCAGTGGCCGCGGGCGGCCTCCAGCAGTTCATACCAGGCTTCTCTGGGCAGCGTTTCCGGGCCGTTCAGCATGTCGGCAATACGCTCCGGTTTCACGCTGCCCACCACCGGTGCCGGGCGGCCGGGTAGGGTGCGCAGCCATGCCAGCGCTAGTGCGCCGGGCGTGCTGTTTAGCTCGCCTGCTAAACGGTTCAATACGCGGCTCACTTCACCCTGCATCAGTTGGCCGCCCGCCAGCGGAGACCACGCCATGGGCGCATGGTCATCGGCACCCAGGTCATCAAAGCTGCCGTCAAACAGCGGCGAGCTATGGGTAATAGAGAGTTCGATCTGGTTGGCCTGAAGCGGGTGGTGCATATGGCGTTGCAGCCTGCGCCACTGGCTGGGCAGATGGTTGGAAATACCCGCCGCACCAATTTTGCCCGCCTCGATGGCATCATCCAGCGCGCGACCCGTGGCAGCGGCATCCATCAGCAGGTCCGGGCGGTGAATCAGAAAGTGGTCCAGGCGCTCGACGCCCAAACGGCCCAGCGCATCGTCAATGGCGCGGCCTAAGTACTCCGGACTGGCATTGTAGTGCTTTACCTTGCCGGAACCCGGTGCCGGATTGTCGTTGGCGATGCTGGCTTTGGTCACCACATTCAGCCGCTTAGCCAGTGCCGGGCGGGCGCGCAGCGCTTGGCCAAACAGCGTTTCACATGCTCCGTTGCCGTAAATGTCGGCATGGTCGAACCAGTGCAAACCCTGTTCTAAGCGAGCTTCGATCCAATCGGCCAAGCGGCTCGCTTGGTGCATCTCTTGCGCTTCATGCAGGCGCATCATGCCGAGTACAAACGGCACGTCGAACGTAACAGCAGCCATGGCGTTTCCCATCAATTAAAAGACTTCTTCGTTATGCAGCGCTTCGGCGGCACCCAGCAGGCCGGTCCATGGGTGAGTCACAATCCACACCGGGATGTCGGCGTTGTACGCGCCCATGCGCCCTTTATTAACAAAGCTTGCGCGCAGTTCGCACTTAGGCAGCCAGTCCAGCAGGCGGGGCAGAATCCCGCCGCAGAGGTAGACGCCGCCGCGGGCGCCCATGGTCAGGGTGGCATCGCCGCACACGTCACCGAGTATTTTCAAAAAGCGCAGCAGGGTAGCCGTTGCCAGGGCATCGCCCTGGTTAGCCGCTTGGGTCACGTCAGCGGGGGTCTCGCAGCGCGGCGCTTGGCCTTCCAGGGTGCAGTGGGCTTGGTACAGCTCTAACAGCCCCTGGCCGCAAAGGATGCGCTCCACACTGACCCGCTGGTGGCGCTGTAAGAACACGTCCAGCAGCGCGCGTTCGGTGGTGTCGGTGGGCGCAAAGGTAACGTGGCCGCCCTCAGTCGGCAGCGGAATCCAGGCATGCTGGCCGGGGAACACCCCAGCCACGCCTAGCCCCGTACCGGGGCCGATGACCAAGCGGGTCGAGTGCGACTGGGCTTCCCCAGGCTGCACTTCCACCAGATTATCTTCCCCCACATGAGGAACGCCCAGTGCTTGGGCGGTGAAGTCATTGATGACTTTAAACAGCGACAGATTCAGCGCCTGCTGAACGTCGCTTTTCATAAAGTCCCAATGGTTGTTGGTCATCTTTACCCGCTCGGCGTGCACCGGGCAGGCGAACGCCAAGCAAGCTTCTTTGGGCGCGTTGTCGCCGGTTGCGCCCACCCGTGCGAGATAGTCCTGAATCGCTTCGATCACGCCGGGGTAATCGGCGCAGGGTAGGTTAAGAATGTCGTGGGGCGTGACCTCGCCCGGCGTGACCAACGCCAGGCGAGCATTCGTGCCGCCAATGTCCCCGATTAATGCCGGTCGCATCAGGCGTCCTCTTGAAAAATCTGACCTTCTTGACGAGCGAGATCGTCGGCTTCGAAGCCGCCCAGGGAACCTGCACCCTCTTCGCCGCGCATGGCGAGGTGGCGGAAGCCAGAGAACAGCTCGCGGCCCAGGCCCACATGGTAGTGGTCTAGATTGGCAACGACGAGTTCGCGCTCGGCCCAGGTGGCGGCGTCTACTTTGGCTTCCAACGTGCCGGCGTTGGCATCCAGGCGTACCACGTCACCATCGCGCAGCTTGGCCAGCGGGCCGCCGTCCAGCGCTTCCGGGCTCATGTGGATGGAGGCGGGCACTTTGCCCGATGCGCCAGACATGCGGCCATCGGTGACGAGGGCAACCTTGAAGCCACGGTCCTGAAGCACGCCCAGGAACGGCGTCAGTTTGTGCAGCTCGGGCATGCCGTTGGCTTTGGGGCCTTGGAAGCGAACCACCACAATCACGTCGCGGTCTAGGTCGCCAGACTCGAAGGCCGCTTTCATTTCGTTCTGATCTTCGAAGATCTTCACCGGCGCTTCTACCACGCGGTGCTCTTCGGCTACCGCCGAGACCTTGATCACGCCGCGGCCCAGGTTGCCTTTCATCACGGTCAGGCCGCCGGTGGGGGCGAAGGGTGTAGCGACCGGGCGCAGCACTTCTTCGTCCAGGCTCTTTTCCGGGCCTTCGCGCCATACCACTTTGCCATCTTCCAGGAAGGGCTCTTGGGTGTAAGCGGTCAGGTCGGTGCCAAACACGGTAGGAATATCGCCATGGAGCAGGCCCGCGCCTAGCAGTTCGCGGAACAGGTAGCTCATGCCGCCCGCTGCCTGGAAGTGGTTGATGTCTGCCTGGCCGTTGGGGTACACCTTCATCAGGCTGGGGGTGACCGCTGATAGGTCGGTGAAGTCATCCCAGTTCAGCGTAATGCCCGCCGCTGCCGCCATGGCAATCAGGTGCATGGTGTGGTTGGTGGAACCGCCGGAGGCCAGCAGACCGACCACGGCGTTGACGATGGCACGCTCGTCGATCTGCTTGTAGAACGGACGGTACTCGCCGCCGGGTTCGGTGTTACGAATGGCCTGTTCAGTGGCGTAGCGGGTCAGCGCTTCGCGCATCTCGGTGCCAGGATTGACGAACGAGGTGCCCGGCAGGTGCAGGCCCATCACTTCCATCATTAGCTGGTTGGAGTTAGCGGTGCCGTAGAAGGTGCAGGTGCCGGGGCTGTGGTAAGAGTCGGACTCCGCCTGCAGTAGCTCCTCGCGCCCCACTTTGCCTTCGGCGTAGAGCTGGCGAATGCGCGCTTTTTCTTTGTTCGGCAGGCCGCTGGGCATCGGGCCTGCGGGTACGAACATGGCGGGCAGGTGACCAAAGCGCGCCGCGCCGATGAACAGGCCAGGGACAATTTTATCGCACACGCCGAGGTAAAGCGCGGCATCGAACATGTTGTGCGATAGGCCCACGGCGGTGGCCATGGCAATCACATCGCGGGAGAACAGCGAGAGTTCCATGCCCGGCTGGCCTTGGGTCACGCCATCGCACATGGCGGGTACGCCACCGGCAAACTGCGCGGTAGAACCCATGGCGCGGGCGGCCGCTTTAATGGTTTCCGGGAAGGTTTCAAACGGCTGGTGGGCCGAGAGCATGTCGTTGTACGAAGAAATAATCCCTAGGTTGGCGCTGTTCATCAGCTTCAGGGAGTCTTTCTCCTGGGCGCTACAGGCAGCAAAGCCGTGGGCCAGGTTGCCGCAGGAGAGCTCGGCACGATGCACGCCACGCTTGTGCTGGTCGGCCATGCGGCGCTCGTAGAGAGCGCGGCGCTCGGCAGAGCGTTCACGAATGCGTTGGGTAACCTTAGCAACCGTAGGATTGAGTGTGGCGGGTGTTGAACCAGGCATAGAGACCTCTGCATGTGTAGAGACGGTGAATCCAGATTTGTAGTTATTTTACATCTTATGGCGTCGATATAAGAGACTTTACGGCAATAAAAACGCTATTTATAGCTTAAGTTGTAGTTTTATTACCCGAAAGGATGAGCCGGATGATCCCAGCGTCCAGCCCATGATAGCCAAAAAGCGCTCATGGGCCGAACGCGCCTGCTCAGGAGTCGACCTCGTCGCTGCTGATATGGAACAGCATCGCATACAGGGTGGGCACGGCAATCAGCGTCAGCAGCGAGGCAAACGCCAGGCCGCCCATGATGGTCACCGCCATGCTGTTGAAGAAGGCGTCGGCCAAAAGCGGTAGCATGCCGAGGATGGTGGTACCAGCGGCCAGGAAGACCGGCCGCAAGCGGCTGATGCTGGCGTCCACCAGAGCAGAAAAGCGCGCCTTGCCCTCCTTGATCTGCCCATCGATCTCGTCCACCAGCACGATGGCGTTTTTCATCAGCATGCCCGACAGGCTGAGCATGCCCAGCAGGGCGGTAAACGAGAAGGGCAGGCCGGTCACCAGCAGGCCAATCACCACGCCACACACCGACATGGGCACCACCAGCCAGATGATCAGCGGCTGCTTGAGCTTGCCAAACAGCAAAATCGAGGTCAGCAGCATCACCAGCAGGCTGATGGGCAACTGCTGGGCCAGCGCCTCCTGGGCATCGCCGGAATCCTCGTGTTCACCTCCCCAGCTCAGCTGGTAGCCCGGTGGCAGCGTCATGGCCTCGATCTCTTCGCGAATGCCGCCGAAGGCCTGGGCGGCGGTATAGCCCTCGGCGGGGTCGGCCCCGACGGTCAACGTGCGCACCCGGTTGCGGCGTTGAATCAGCGCTTCCTCGCTATCGGTATCGAAGGAGGAGACCACCTGGCTGATGGGCACGAAGCGCTGCTGCGCGGCGCTCCACACGTTGCGGTTTTCCAGCAGCGCCACATCGTCCCGTTCGGCCGCCGGGGGGCGGGCGACGATGGGCAGCAGGTGCTCGCCTTCACGGTAGGTGCCTGCCCGAATGCCCGACGAGGCAAACTGCAGGGTCTGGGTGATGTCTTCACGACTGACCCCGGCAATGCGTGCGCGCTCCTCGTTGATGCGCGGGCGCACTACCAGCTCCTGCTGGCGCCAGTCGGTGCGCTGGTCGATCAGGTAGGGGCTGTCGGCCATGATGCGCTGGGCCTGGTCGGCCAGCGAGCGCAGCACTTCCGGGGAGGGCCCCTGAAAGCGCGCTTCGATGCCCGCGCCATCGCCCGGGCCAAATTGCAGCCGCTGGGTGCGTACCTGCGCGCTGGGAAACGCTTCGTTCAGCTCTCGGTAGAAGCGCTGGTCCAGCGCGGGAATGGCATCCAGGTCTTCGGTGCGCACGATGAACTGGGCATAGGCGGTGTTGGGCTGCTCCGGGGCGTAGGTGAGCATGAAGCGGGTAGCGCCCTGGCCGATGAAGCTGGCCACCGATACCACGTCCTCCTGCTCCAGGATATACGCCTCGATATCGGCGGCGTAGTCGGCGGTCGAGCGAATGTCGGTGCCCTGGGGTAGCTCCACATTGACGAAGAACAGCGGCGTGTTGGAGTCCGGAAAGAACGACTGGGGAATCAGGCTGAAGGCCCACAGGCACACGGCGGTGATCAGCACCAGCGCGCTGACGGTGATGATGCGCATGCCCAGCGCCAGCAGCAGCACCCGGCGATAGGCGCGATAGAGCAGGCCGCCGTACAGCTCGCGCTTGCTGGGCTCGTCCTCCTCCTCCTCGTTTTCGTGCTGGCGCTCGCCTGCTTTCTGCTCGTCAGCGGGCTGGTCCTCGTCGTCGCCTTTCTGGCGCAGCAGGTAGTAGCCAAACAGCGGGGTGACGGTGATCGCCAGCAGCCAGCTCAGCATCAGGGACACCAGAATGACCATGAACAGCGAGTAGAGAAATTCGCCGGTGACATCGTCCGACAGGCCAATACCGGCAAAGGCCATGATGCCGATCACCGTGGCGCCCAGTAGCGGCAGCTGGGCACGCTTGGCGGCGCTGCCTGCAGCCTCCTTGGCGCGCTGGCCGCGCTTGATGTTGGTGACCATGCCTTCGGCGACCACGATGGCGTTATCCACCAGCATGCCCATGGCGATGATCAGCGCCCCCAGCGAGATACGCTCCATCTCGATGTTTAACAGCCCCATGAACAGCAGGGTGCCCAGCACGGTGAGCAGCAGGGTACTGCCGACCACCACGCCGATGCGCCAGCCCATGGCCAGGCACAGCACCCCGATCACGATGGCCACCGACATGGCCAGGTTGAGCAGGAAGTCGTTGATGGCATCGTTGACCACATGGTGCTGTTCGTAGAGAGGATGTAGCTCTACGCCCAGCGGCAGGCGGCTTTTCAGCTCTTCCATGCGGGCTTCGACGGCTTCGCCCACTTCGATGATGTTGTCGTTGGCGGCGCCCGCAATGCCGAGCGTGAAGGCATCCTCGCCGTTATAGCGAATCAGCTGGTTGGGCTGGTCGCTGGGCTCGCGGTAGACGGTGGCGATATCCATCAGCGACACCTGTTCGGTGGTGCCGGGGCGGCCGATGCGGATGGCTTCGATCAGCGCGGTGCTGTCGATGTCGCTACGCGCCACCAGCCGCACCTGGCGTTCCCCTACCCGCAGGCTGCCCGCGTTTTCCACGGCGTTTTCGGTCTGGATGGTGTTGATGACCTGATTGATGGGAATGCCCAGGGTGGTCAGGCGCTCGTTGGAGATGTCGATGTAGATGGTCTCTTCCCGCTCGCCTGCGGTGGTCACCCTGGCCACGCCGGGTACTGCCAGCAGCTCGCGCTGAAGAAACGTCGAAATGTCGCGGATCTCCCGCGTGGTGAGCCCATCGGCCGTGACCGCATAGAAAAGGCCGTACACTTCACCGAAATCGTCGTTGACCTGGGAGCCCAGCACCCCCTCGGGCAGGTCGCCCTGGGCATCGTTGATCTTGTTGCGCAGCTCATCCCAGATTTGCGGCAGTTCGTGGCTGCTGTAGCTGGAGTGGACTTCCACCTGGATTTCCGAGCGCCCAGGTAGCGACTTCGACTTGATGACGTCGATCTGCTCCATCTCCTGGATGGCGCGCTCCAGACGTTCGGTGACCTCCTCTTCCACTTCCACGGCGGTGGCGCCGGGGTAGGGCGTATTGATGATGGCGTTGGGGATGGTGAAGGCGGGGTCTTCGAGTTTGCCCACCGTATTGAATCCCCAGATACCGCCCAACAGGCAGATCACCACGATCAGCCAGGTATTGAGAGGCCGTTCGATGGACAGCTTGGCGATGTTCATGGCGGCTCCTAGAGGGCGTTATCCAGCGGTTTGACGCGCATGCCGTCGCGCAGCAGGTGTACCCCGGCCGCCGCAATCGACTCGCCAGGCTGAACGCCTGCCACCAGCATCACGGCGTCGTCGCTCAGCTCACCCACGGTGACCTCCCGGGGCGATACCGTGCCCTCGTCGGGGTCGTAGACCCACACGCGAAAATCACCGCTCTCGGTGGTGTCCAGGGCGCTGGCTGGAATCATCATCACCCCGGACACCAGCCGCTCGGCGGGTTCGATGAACACGGTGGCCGTGGTGCCGGGCAGCGCCACCAGGTGCTCGCCTTGGGCGGGCGCGAACTCCACCTGATAGGTCTGGGCGACCTCGTCGGGCTCGGTGATGTGTTCGCGGTACTCCAGCGCAATGCGCTCGCCGGGCAGCGTGGCGATCTCGGCTTCGGCGTTGAAACCGTGTTCGCCATCGAGATGCTGCATCAGCGCTTCGGGCACGTTGATGCGAATGCGCAGCTCCGAGATGTCCTGAATACGGACGACTTCGGCATTGGGCGGCAGCGTGGTGTGGTTTTCCACCAGGCGGCGGGCAATCAGCGCATCAAAGGGCGCGTACAATGAGGTGTAGGCCAGCTCCTGGCGGGCGCTCTCCAGCTGGGTAGCGGCCAGCTCGGCATCAGTGCGGGCCGCTTCCAGCACCGAGGCGGAGACGGCGTTATGGCGATACAGATTTTCCTGCCGCTGCAGATGCTGGCGGGCCTGGGACAATTCCGCCTCTGCGGCGCGCACCTGCAGAGCGTAATCGGTTTGATCGAGCTGGGCGATCAGCTCGCCTTTGGCCAGCGTGGTGCCCTGTACGGCTGGAAAGGTGGTCAGGCGGCCGCCCACCTGAAAGGCCAGATTGACGGTGCTCACGGCATCGACGCGACCCACAAAACGACGGCCCGAAAAGGCCTGCTGCTGGCCAGTCTCAAACAGTTTGACCACCTGAGCCGGAGGCTCGGGGGGCTCTTCGGCGTCTCTGCAACCTGCCAATAACGTCACGCATGCCAGCAACCCGGCCAGAGTGGGTAGCCACTTCCCCTTGCGGATGAACCTCATTCAATGCCTCCCTGCAAGTCAATGGGGGATCACGGTGGTGTGATGTATCCCCTGTTTCGTCGCTCAAGCAGCAGGTGGAAACTCTGCGCGGGGCCCTGGGCACGCTGGTGGGCATGTCCCCCGATGAGCTGCTGACCACCCTGGACACCGGCACGTCGCGGCTGGACGACCTGGCCCAGCCGGTGGGCATACCTGCCGTGATGCCGTCGGCGATGCTCCAGCGCAGGCCCGACATTCGCTCGGCAGAAGCGGCGCTGATCGCGGCCACCGCCCAGATCGGCGTGGCCGAGGCCAACCGCCTGCCGTCGCTCAATCTCAGCTCCTTTTTGGGCACTACGGCCGCCAGCACCAGTGATCTGTTCAGCGATGTGGCCCGCACCTGGGGCGTCGGGGCCTCGGTGATGGGGCCGCTGTTCGACTTCGGCCGTAGCCAGTCCGGGGTGGAAAGCGCCGAAGCGCTGGCCGAACAGGCCGAAGCGCAGTATCGCCTGACCGTGCTGACCGCCTTCAACGAAGTGCGCGATGCGCTCTACAGCTACGACTTCAGCGAGCGACGGCTAGCCGCCGTCGACGAACAGCTGGAGGCCGTTGCCCGCACCCGGGAGCTGGCCGTGCTGATGTACGACCAGGGGCAGGTGAGCCAGCTGGAGCGCCTGGACGCCGAACGCAACCTGCTCTCGGCCCGTTTGGCCCAGGCCGATGCGCGCCGTGAACAGCTGGCGGCCACGGCGACGCTGTTCAAGGCGCTGGGCGGTGGCTGGCAGGAAACCCCCGTTTACTGATTGCCGGTAAGGTAACCACAGCCCGGGCGGCTCCGCTGGCCGCCCGCATCTGTTACCATGCTGCGCTTGCGATCACTTCATCTCTGGTTTTGCTGCCACTGGAGCTGCCATGCCTCCCTGCGCGTCCTCTGCTGCCGCTTCTGACTCCCTTGCCGCTTACCCATGGCTGCCCGACATCGGCCCTGTCGATGCCGTCGCCGCTGAGCGCACTCGTGCCTACCTCGACACTTTGACCAAGCCGCCCGGCAGCCTGGGCAGGCTCGAAGCGCTGGCGATTCAGCTCAGCGCCATCACGGGCAGCGCCCGCCCTCGGGTGGATAGCCCCGCCGTGGTGGTGTTTGCCGCCGACCACGGCGTGGCCGCTGAAGGCGTGTCGGCGTTTCCCCAGGAGGTGACCGCGCAGATGGTCGCCAACTTCGTTCAGCAGGGCGCGGCGATCAACGTGTTTGCCCGCCAGCTGGGCGCGCGGGTGGACGTGGTGGATGTCGGGGTGGCGTCGCCGCGACCGCTGCCGGGAGCCACCGATGCCCGCGTGCGTTCGGGCACAGCCAACATGCTGCACCACGACGCCATGCCGCTGGACGACGCGCGCCAGGCCATGCAGGCCGGCATGGCAGCGGTCGAACGGGCCGTAAAGGCGGGGGCCAATGGGCTCATCGTGGGCGAAATGGGCATCGCCAACACCACCGCCAGCAGCGCCATGCTGGCGGCCTTGCTAGGGGTGCCTGCCGCCCAGGTGGTGGGGGCGGGCACCGGCATCGACAGCACCCAGCAGGCTCACAAGGCGGCGGTCATCGAGCGGGCGCTGGCCAATCGCCAGGCGAATCCTGACGGCCCGCTGGAGGTGTTGTGCAAGCTGGGCGGCCTGGAAATCGCCGCCATGGCGGGCGCGTACCTGGCGGCGGCGGCCCACCGCCTGCCCGCCGTGGTGGATGGCTTCATTGCCACGGTGGCGGCCCTGACCGCCTGCCGCATGGCCCCAGCACTGCGCGACTACCTGGTGTTTGGCCACCGTTCGGCGGAGCCGGGCCACGCCCTGGCGCTGGAAGCCCTGGCGGCGCAGCCGCTGCTGGCCCTGGAAATGCGCCTGGGCGAGGGCAGTGGGGCGGCGCTGGCTTACCCGTTGCTACAGGCTGCTGCCGCCATGCTCAGTGACATGGCCACGTTCTCCCAGGCGGGGGTGAGTGGCAAGGCACCATGAGCCTAGACTTGCTGAGCCTGCCCGCTCTGGCCGGATGGGTCGCGCTGGCCATCGTCATCGATTTGATCGTGGGGGACCCGCGCGCGCTGCCCCACCCGGTGGTGATCATCGGCAAGGCGATTAGCGCCCTGGAGCACCGCTGGAACCACGGCAGCCCCCAGCGGCGGCGGCTGCTGGGCGGGTGCCTTACCCTGGTGGTGGTGCTGGGCACCTTTTCGGTGGCCTGGCTGGGGCTTGCGCTGTTGTCGTGGGTGCACCCCTGGTTGGGGCTGGCCGCCGAGCTGTGGCTACTGGCCACCACGCTGGCCATCAAGGGGCTGGCGGATGCCGGGCGGGCCATTGCCGCCCCGTTGCGGCAGGGCGACTTGCCCAGCGCGCGGCAGGCGCTTTCCAGAGTGGTGGGGCGTGATACCCAGGCCCTGGATGAAGCCGAGATTACCCGAGGCGCGGTGGAAACCGTGGCGGAAAACACCGTCGATGGCATTACCTCGCCGCTGCTGTTTGCGCTGCTGGGGGGCGCGCCGCTGGCGCTGGCCTACAAGGCCGTCAATACGCTGGACTCCATGGTGGGCTACCGGAACGAGCGCTACGGCGACTTCGGCTACGCCTCGGCCAGGCTGGACGACCTGGCCAACTGGCTGCCTGCCCGGCTGACCGCCCTGTGCCTGTGGCTGGCGGGCGTGCTGTATGGGGTGTTTCACCGCTCACCTCTGCGCTGGCGGGGCGCCCTGGCGGCCACCTGGCGCGAAGCACCCCGTCACCCAAGCCCCAACGCGGGCTGGCCCGAGGCAATGGTGGCGAATTTGCTGGGCGTCCAGTTGGGCGGCACCAACGTCTACCAGGGGCAAGTATCACACCGGGCCACGCTGGGCACCGCCCATGATTTACTGAAAGCCAGCCACATCACTACCACGATTTGGCTGATGCACGGGGCTTGGTTGATGTTCTTCCTGCTGCTGTTCTTCCTGCAGCTGTGCCTCGTGATGGCTACGGTGGCCGGGTGATGCGCGACCAGCCCGGCAACCTTCCCCTCGACCATTGGCCAAGCCACGGTGGCCAGGCCGCCGCGCTGCTGCAGCGCTTTGGCCTGCCTGCCGACCACCCGCTGGAAGATATCAGCGCCAACCTGAACCCGCTGGGCCCGCCCGACTGGGTAACCGGCTACCTGGCCCAACGCCTGGCTGGGCTGGGCCGCTACCCCGAACCGGACTACCGCGCCGCCAGACAGGCGATTGCCGAACACGCAGGCGTGGAGCCGGGGCAGGTACTGCTCACCAATGGTGGCGCGGAAGCCATCTTTCTGGCGGCGGCGCACCACGCTGGCCAGCAGGCGCTGATCGTCACCCCCACCTTTGGCGAGTACTCCCGGGCCTGCAACGCCCACGGTGTGCGCATCAGCGAGCTTGGCCTGTTGCCGGGCACCTTCGACCCGCCCGCGGCCGCGTTGCTGCAGGCGGCGGCCAGCGCTGATGTTGTGTTCATCTGTCGCCCCAACAACCCCACCGGCACGCTGCTGCCCGTGGCGCTTATCGAGGCGCTGCTGGGCACCTTGAAACCGGAGGCCTCGCTGGTGGTGGATGAAGCCTTCATCGACCTGGCATTGAAGGCTACACCGCTGACCCCGCTGCTCCAACGCTACCCGGCGTTGATCCTGCTGCGCTCCATGACCAAATTCTTTACCCTGCCGGGCCTGCGGCTGGGCTACGTGCTGGCCGATGAGGGGCGTATCGCTCAGCTTCAGGCGCAGCAACCGCCCTGGAGCGTCAATCATCTGGCTGCCGAACTGGTACCGCCGCTGCTGGCGGATGAGGACTTTGCCCGGCGTACCCACCAGTGGTTGGCCCGTGAGCAGCCGCGCATGGGCGCTGCCCTGGCCGCGCTGGGGCTGGAGGTGGTGCCTAGCCACAGCTGCTTTCATCTGGTGCGGCCTGGGGCCGCCCAGCGGCAGCGGGGCATTTCCAGTATCGTGCTGCTTGAACGCCTGCTTCACCAAGGTATGCTGGCGCGACATACCCATGGTTTTGCTGGCCTGAAGGGTGGTTGGCTAAGGCTGGCACTGCGCGATGGTGTGACCAATGATCGGTTGTCAAAGGTGCTGAATGATTGTCTTTGTTAGTGGAGGGGCTCGGTCGGGCAAGAGCCTGGTGGCGGAGCAGTGTGTTCAGCAGTACGCCGATGGCAAGACGTGTTACTACGTGGCTACCGCCGACATCTACGATAGCGAAATGGCCGAACGGGTAGGCCATCATCAGGCCCGCCGCGCCAACCACTGGGTCACCCTGGAAGCCCCGCTCAACATCGAACAGGCCGTGGCCCAGGTGCCCAACGGCCATGCCGCCCTGTTGGACTGCCTGACCCTCTGGGCCAGCCAGGTGATGTTCAATACTCAGGAGGACGCCGCGCCGGTCAGTGAAACGGAAGCCTTTGCGCTGTTGGTGCGTGCGCTTCACGATGCCCGCCGCCGGGGGGTGACGCTGGTGGTGGTCTCCAACGATCTCAACGAAGCGCCCTTGCCTGCCTCGGCAGAGGTGTGGCGCTACGTGGAATTCCTGCAAGGGTTGCACCGCTGGCTGGCGGCCCAGGCCGACCGGGTGGTGGAGGTAGTGGCCGGGCAGTCCATCGAATGGAAGGCGGCTGGCGCACCATGAAAAATGCCCTGTACGGCATGCTGCTGGCGCTGCAGTTTCTGACGCGCCTGCCGATCCCCCTTGCCTGCCCCTGGACACCGGCCACCCGGCGCTGGGCCATTCGCGCTTACCCGCTGGTGGGCCTGATGGTGGGAGCGCTGCTGGCCTGTGTCGCCCTGCTGTTGGGCCAGTGGCAAACCCCATCGCCCATTACGGCGCTGGTACTGCTTAGCCTGTGGGTGGCCATTTCCGGTGGCCTGCACCTGGATGGCGTGATGGACCTGGCCGATGCGTTGGGCAGCAACCAGCCCGTGGCCCGCCGATGGGAAATCATGAAAGACCCGCAAATCGGCAGCTTCGGTATGCTGGCGCTGCTGTTTTTGCTGGCCTGGAAGGGCGTGCTGCTCTGGGCGCTGCTGCAGTATCACGCGCCGCTGTGGTGGCTCGCGGTAGTACCCGCACTGGGGCGCTGGGCGGGCGTGGCGCTGCTCGTGCTGACCCCATGCGCCCACTCGCGCGGCCTGGCTTGGAGCTGGCAGCTGTCGTTGGGACGCCGCGATGTAGGCGTGGCGCTCCTGCCGCTGATCCCGCTCGCCATGCTCTGGCCGTTAGCCGCGCTGTGGCTGGCAGCGCTGGCATGTTGGGTAGCGCTGGTACGCAGAGCACTGCTGCGCTCGTTTAACGGCATCAACGGCGATATGGTCGGCGCCACCATCGAAGGAGGAGAGCTTTGGCTACTGATCTTAATGTGGAGCTGGTGGCAGTTCGTCACGGTATCACCGCCTGGAATCTAGAGCGCCGTTACCAAGGCCAGCGGGATATTCCGCTGCTGTTTCCTGAGGCGGAGGAGGGGCTGTTAGCGTTGCGCGCGGCCCTGGCCGATGAGCGTTTCGACGCCATTTACGCCAGCGACCTAGGTCGCTGCCAAGAAACCCTGGCCTGGTCCCAGGCGGCCAAGCCGGGGGGTCCCGTCTACGCCGAACCGCGCTTACGGGAACTCGATTTTGGCGAGTACGAAGGCAAGGTTTACGATGAATTAAAAGAACTGCCGCACTATCGCGCCTGGATCGATAGCGCCGGAGAGCTACAAATTCCCGGTGGCGAATCCTCTGGCCAACTGCGCGAACGGCTGGATGCCTGGCTCGACGATGTTGCGGAACATACTCGGCAACACGGCTATCGAAAAGTGTTGGTAGTGACCCACGGCGGCGTGATTCGTGAATTGCGCCGCCGTTTCGAAACCCTCGATTTTTGGCAGGGAATCGTGCATCAAGCCCAGGGACGGCGCTGGCAGCTCGCGTATCAAGCAGGTGAGGACGGAAAAGGAGAATGGCAATGCAACTGTTCATTGGCGGTGCCAGCGCAGGTAAGCGCGACGCAGTAAAACAACGCTTTCCCGGCGCGATGTGGTGGCGTCTAGCCCCTGGCCAGCGTCTTCACGAGGTCTCTCAGGTCATGTTGCCCAACACGCCACTGGTGTTACATGGCTTATTTGAATGGCTGACCGCGGTGCTGGACTCCGACATCAGCAGCGACGAGTGGCGCGCCCAGTGGCGGGAAGATTTACAGCGCCTCGAGCAAGCCGCCGCTGCAGAGAACGTCGCGCTGGTGATCATTGCCAATGAGTTGGGGCGTGGCCTCGTCCCAGTGGCCCGCCACCAGCGCCGCCTGCGGGATTTGAGCGGCTGGTTCACCCAGGACGCCGCCGCTCACGCCGAGCAGGTGTGGTACGTGCGCCACGGCTTGGTACAAGCGCTGAAAGGCGCATCAGCAAATTGACCACCCCCTAACAAGTTGCTAGTTTACGCACACTCTCAGGTGCTGGTGGCGTAACCGCCATTAGTTAAACGGGAAGTTGGTGAACATGGTCATGTCATGGCTGTGTCAATCCAACGCTGCCCCCGCAACGGTGATCGAGACAAGAACGGCTAGAGACGCCACTGTGCCTTGGCATGGGAAGGTGGTCGTTCGGAAAAGGGTCGGCGCTTAGGTAAAGCGCCCCTCTTTCGCTCGTCAGCCCGGAGACCGGCCTAAGAGTGATGGCTTGAAGAAAGCCACGGATTACCGGCATGCGGAGGGCATGTACAGGGTGACGTTACGTGGCGCTCTGCCACGGATTTCCCTTGTGTGCCCCTGCTCGGTCACTAAAAAATACGCTGTGCGGGTGAGCACAGCGAGCAAGGGACCCACCATGTTCAATCGTTTTCATACCCCCGCAACGCTTGCGGCGTTTACCATGGCCGCGCTACCGCTGGCCGTTCAGGCGCAAAGCGCATCGGCCACCGCGACGGCCTCCAACACGCTGAATCCCGTCGTGGTCACGGCCGCACTCGCTCCGCGCACCGCTAATGAAAGCCTCTCTTCGGTCACGGTAATCGACGAGGCCGCGCTGCGCCGCCAAGACCCCGTCAGTATTACCGACCTGCTGCGTGGCCAGCCGGGCGTGGACGTTTCCAGTAACGGTAGCTTTGGCAAGAATAGCAGCGTCTTCATTCGCGGCACGGGCAGCGCTCAGAACGTATTGCTGATCGACGGCATTCGCCTGAATTCAGCCACCAGCGGCGGTGCCGCTTGGCAATCCCTCGAACCGCGCATGTTTGAACGCGCGGAAATCGTGCGTGGCCCTCGGGGCAGCCTGTACGGGGCCGATGCCATAGGCGGCGTGATTCAGTTGTTCACCCCGCAGGGCGAAGAGGAAGGCCCGCAGCCGAGCATCTCGGCGGGGGGCGGCTCGTTCAATACCCAGCGGCTGAGTGCCGGCATCAGTGGGAAAGAGGGCGGCACCCGCTATAGTTTTTCTGGCAGCCATTTCAATACTGACGGTCAGCCAGTGCGCCGTGATGGCGACGACAAAGGCTACGACAACACCTCCGCGCTGGCGCGCGTGTCGCACACGTTCGATAACGGTGCCGAAGCAGGCGTGTTGGCGCTGCGTGCCCGTGGGCATAACGAGTACGACGGTGGCGAAAACGATTTTGTCCAGCAGGTCGCAGGCGTGTACGGCGAGCTGCCGCTGGCCGACAACTGGCGCAGTCGGTTAACGCTCAGCGAAGCTCGGGATGAAAGCGATAATTTCGCAGATTACGGCGATTCCGTGTTCAATACCAAGATACGCACGGCGCGTTGGGAAAATACCGTGACCGTGGGTGCCCACGAAGTCGTCGCCGGGGCCGAGTACAGTGAAGACCGCGTAGATAGCACCACCGCCTACGATGAAACCAGCCGCAGCAACGCTGCCGTTTTCACTCAAGCCCTGTTGGACTTCTCTCCCTTCACACTACAAGGCAGCCTTCGCTTTGACGACAACGAGTCCTACGGCGAAGAAGTGACGGGCAGCGTTGGCGTAGGCTACGACGTGGATGGCCACCATACCCTGCGCGCTAACTATGGCACTGCGTTCAACGCGCCGACTTACAACCAGCTTTACTACCCAGGCTTTGGTAACCCGGACTTGGCGTCTGAAACCTCCGAGTCGATCGAAGTCGGTGTGCGCGGCCAGTATGCCCGCTGGTTCTGGGATGCGGCGCTTTACCAAACCGATATCGACAACCTGATTGCAGGCCAAGGTCTGCAGTTCAACGTGCCGGAAACCCGCATTCGCGGTGCGGAGCTGAGTACCGGCGTCGAAGTGAATGAGTGGACGCTGGCCGCCGCGCTGACCTACACCGACCCTGAAAACCGCCTGACCGGCAAACGCCTGCAGAACCGCGCCTCGCAAAGCCTGCGCCTTGATGTAGACCGCGAGCTGGGGGAGTGGTCCGTGGGTGGCTCTTGGGTCGCGCAAAACCATCGGTATCGTGACGCGGCCAACGAAGATCGCCTGAGCGGGTATGGTTTGGTGAACCTGCGTGCAGGCTGGCAGTTTGCGCCGCTGTGGAGCGCTCGGGTAACG
Source organism: Halomonas meridiana (assembly GCF_009846525.1). NCBI lineage: Bacteria > Pseudomonadati > Pseudomonadota > Gammaproteobacteria > Oceanospirillales > Halomonadaceae > Vreelandella > Vreelandella aquamarina. The sequence goes on from NZ_CP024621.1 coordinate 1,522,632, forward strand.
TTAGAGAACGTGCTAGACCAAGACTACGTCACCACGCGCTCGTTTGACGGCGCTGACTACATCAACGCAGGCCGGGCAGGATTCTTGAGTGTTCACTTTGGCCAATAAACAGCAGCAAATCGGCGGCGCCTTGGGCGCCGCTTTACTATGGCTAGGCAGCGGGATTGCCAACCCCTTTCATGCAGACAACCCCAGCCGCTGCGCGGTAGACGACCGTGGCCGGGAAGTGTGCCTGCACGCTTCGGCCAACCGCATTGCCACGCTTTCACCCGGTGCGACGGAACTCACCTACGCTGCAGGCGCAGGAGATCAGGTGGTGGCCGTGGTGAGTTACAGCGACTACCCGCCGGAAGCCCAAGACGTGGCCTCGGTAGGCAGTCATACCCGAATCGATTTGGAAGCCCTGGTCGGGCTTGCCCCGGATTTAGTCATCGGCTGGGTCACCGGTAACCCCGCCGAGCAGATGGAAACCCTCGAAGCGCTGGGCATGCCGGTGTTCTACATCGAGCCGCGCAGCGTGGAAGACGTCGCCCACACCATCGAACGCTTAGCTCGCTTGGCCGGTACCGAACCAGTCGGGCGGCAGGCGGCGAATGCTTTCAGGGAAGGCATGGCGGCACTCACCGCCCGCTATAGCGACCGCGACCCGGTACCTACGTTTTATCAGGTGTGGGACGAGCCGCTGATGGGCGTTAGTGATGAACACCTGATCGGCCAAGTGGTGCAGCTGTGCGGCGGCGAAAACGTGTTTGGCGATCAGCACCGTTTAGTACCGCGCTTGGATGATGAAGCCGTACTGGCGGCCAACCCCGAGGCCATCATTGCCGGTGGCATGGGGGAGGAGAACCGCGACTGGCTCACCCACTGGGAGCAGTACCCCAACCTTGCCGCTGTGGAAGCGGGTAACCTCTATTTCGTGCCGCCTTCTTTAATTCAGCGTCCCACGCCGCGCCTGTTGGAAGGCGCGCAGATTCTGTGTGAAAAGCTCGAACAAACCCGCCAAAAGCGCGGGGCCTCTTGATGGTGGCGCGCCTGTGGCAACCCCTAGGCCTGCTGGCGCTGATTGCCGTGGCCGCCATGCTGTTTTCTCTGGCGGTAGGTAGCGCGCAGCTCTCGGCAGCGCAGCTCTGGGCGGTGGTGCAGGGCCAGGGCGATGCGCTGGCGCGCACCATGGTGATAGAGCTTCGCCTGCCACGGGCGCTTTCCGCCTTTGCGGTGGGCGGGCTGCTGGCGGTGGCCGGAGCTTTAATGCAGGTACTTCTGCGCAACCCGCTGGCGGACCCCTACGTGCTGGGGCTTTCCGGCGGGGCATCCATCGGTGCGCTGGCGGCCATGCTGGCAGGCGTGGGCGGCGTGCTGATGTCCGGCTCGGCATTTTTAGGCGCGCTGCTTTCCACGTTTTTAGTCTTTGGCCTAGCCCACGGCAGCGGCGGTTGGACGCCTTCACGGCTGTTGCTGACTGGCGTGGTGGTAGCAGCGGGGTGGGGCGCGGTGATTACCCTTATGCTCGCGCTAAGCCCCGCTGAGCGGCTGCCGGGAATGCTCTATTGGCTGATGGGGGATTTATCCTACGCCCGCGCGCCATGGCCGCCTTTGCTGCTGTTGATGGCCACCTGCGTGCTGCTGATACCGCTGGGTCGCAGCCTGAACGTGTTGGCCCGTGGCCCGCAGCAAGCGGCTGCCCTCGGCGTAGATGTTCGCCCGCTGGAGTGGGGCATCTACATTGCCGCCAGCCTCTTAACCGCCGCCGCCGTGACCACCGCAGGCAGTATTGGGTTTGTGGGGCTGGTAGTGCCCCACATGCTGCGCCTGCTGTTAGGCAATGACCAGCGGCTGATTCTGCCTGCCTGCGCCCTGGCAGGCGGCACGCTGCTGGTACTGGCCGACACCCTAGCGCGAACGATGATGGCCCCTGAACAGCTCCCCGTGGGCGTGATTACCGCGCTGCTGGGCGTGCCCACCTTCCTCTTTTTGCTCTACCGGAGCCGCTGATGACCCGCTTGGCGACTCAAGACCTGATCATCAACGTGCCGGGGTGCAGCGCAGGCACGGCGCTGAACCTCATCATCGAGCCAGGGCAGGTGTGGGGCGTGCTTGGCCCCAACGGGGCGGGCAAAACCACGCTGCTGCATACGCTGGCGGGGTTAAACGCCCCCCGTTCCGGGCAGGTGTTGATAGGCAACACGCTGCTTAGCCAACTGCGCAGGCGGCAAGTGGCGCAGCAGCTAGGGCTGGTGTTTCAAGAGCGCCTAGACGGCTTTCCCGCCACGGTGCTAGAGACCGCGCTGATTGGCCGCCACCCGTACCTTTCCCTGTGGCAGATGGAAGGTGCCGACGACTACGCCCGCGCTGAAGCCGCCTTGGAAGCGCTGGATGTGGCGCATCTTCGCCACCGCTTGGTCAACACGCTTTCCGGCGGTGAACGCCAGCGGGTAGCCATGGCGACGGTGCTTACCCAAGCGCCCAACATTTGGCTGGCGGACGAACCCACCAACCACCTGGATTTACACCACCAAAGCGCAGTAATGGCGCTAATGGCCGAGCAGGCCGCCCAGGGCAGCGCGGTGATGATGTGCCTGCACGATTTAAATTTAGCCGCCCGCTGGTGCGACCACATTCTGTTGCTCTACCCCAGCGGCGAAGCCTGCTGGGGCCCACGGGACACCATGCTGGTGCCCAGCGCCCTAGAGCGGCTCTACCGCCAGCGGCTTGCCACGGTAGAAGTAGATGGCGCGCCGGTGTTTGTGCCCATCCAGGCGCCCCTTACCGACCATGAGTGATTTAAGGAAGTAACATGTTCCAGGGTAAAGCACACGCGGCACTTATCAGCGCCCCCGGTTCCGGCCAGGGCAAATCCATGGTGACGGCGGCGCTGGCGCGGCTGCACCGTAACGCCGGGCGCACCGTGCGGGTATTCAAACACGGCCCCGACTACCTAGACCCCATGGTGCAGGAAGTCGCTTCCGGCCAGCCGGTGTATCAGCTTCACCCCTGGATGACCGGCGAGCACGAATGCCGCTGGCGCTTAGCCAAAGCCGCCCAAGAAGCCGACGTGATTTTGGTGGAAGGCTCCATGGGGCTATTCGATGGCTCGCCCTCCAGCGCGGACTTAGCCATCCTGGCGGGCATTCCCGCGCTGCCGGTGATCGATGCCTGGGGCATGGCGCAAACCTTTGGCGCGGTGGCCCAAGGCCTGGCCAACTACCACCCCGACCTCGCCATTCATGAAGTGATCGCCAACCGCATCGGCAGCCCCGGCCACGGTAAGCTGTTGAATGAGAGCATGCCGGAAGGCATTGCGCTGCTAGGCGCAATTCCCCGTCATGACGCCATGAAAGTCCCCGACCGCCACTTAGGCCTAGTGCAAGCCAGCGAGCTGAGCGGCCTGGATGCCCAGCTAGATGCCGCCGCCAAGGTGTTAGAAGACGCCGGGCTAGGTCGCCTGCCTAAAGAGGTAACGCTAAGCGCTGACGCCCCCACGCCTGCACCGGACTATTTGCGCGGCGTGCGTATCGCTATCGCCAAAGACGACGCCTTCGCGTTTATCTACCGCGCGAATCTCGATGTATTAGAAGAGATGGGCGCGACGCTGCACTTCTTCTCACCGCTCAACGACGCAGCACTGCCAGAATGCGATGCCCTCTGGCTGCCCGGCGGCTACCCAGAACTGCACGCCGCCCGCTTCAGCGCCAACCAGCCCATGCGCGAGGCGATCAGCGCCCATCACCGCGCAAGCAAACCCATTCTCGCCGAGTGCGGCGGGCTAATGAGCTGCGTTGAGCTGCTGGTCGACGGCGAAGGCACAAGCCACACAATGATGGGGCTGCTGCCCGGCACCGCCAAAATGGCCGGTAAGCTGACAGCACTTGGGCTACAAAGCCTGCACACCCATAGCGGCGAACTGCGCGGCCACACCTACCACCACTCGCTGTTGGAAACCTCCATGCAGCCGCTGGCTCGCACCCGCAAACTGGCCGGTAGCGAAGCCGAGCCGATTTATCGTGATGGTGCGCTGGTAGCTAGCTACTTCCATGGCTACTTCCCCTCAGCACCCAGGCTGGTGGCGGATATCTTCACCGGCCAACCAATTCACCTAGCGGAGTAACGGGCAGGGGAGAGCGCAGCCACAAGCCCAAAATATGGAAGGTTTTTCCATAAAGCAGCAGTGGGCTATCATAGAGCGGCGAGACACTCCCCAACCCTAAAGGAGCTACCATGAGCTTTTACGTATACCTTTCCGGCGAGATTCACACTGACTGGCGTGAAGAGATCCAGCGCGGCGCAGAAGCGGCAGGCCTGGATGTCGTCTTCACCGCCCCGGTGACCGACCACGACGCCTCTGATGCAGCAGGCGACCATCTGGGCAAACCGGACAACGGCTTCTGGCGCGACCACCAGTCGTCCAAAGTGAACGCTATCCGCACCCGCACGATGATTGAACAGGCGGATTTAGTGGTGGTGCGCTTTGGCGACAAGTACAAACAGTGGAATGCCGCCTTTGACGCAGGCTACTGCGCGGCACTGGCCAAGCCCTACATCACCCTGCACAGCGAAGAGATTGTTCACCCGCTGAAAGAAGTCGACGCCCAAGCGCAAGCCTGGTGCACCACCACCGATCAGGTCGTGGAAACCCTGCGCTACGTGCTGAAAGCATAAAACTTAGATCGTAAAAGATAGAACACCCCAAGGAGACCCCATGCGCGAAAATGCCAAAACCCCAGAACGCCATGCCCAGCGCATGGCGGCCAAGCAGAAAATCATGAACGAGCGCATTGCCCGCGCCGATAAAGAGCAGGGCATCTTGCTGGTGCTTACCGGCCCCGGCAAAGGCAAAAGCAGCTCCGGTTTTGGCATGCTCGCCCGCGCCCTTGGCCACGGCATGAAGGTCGGCGTGGTGCAGTTCATCAAGGGCGCGTTCAGCACCGGCGAAGAAGCCTTCTTCCGCAACCTGCCCAACGTGGACTACCACGTGATGGGCGAAGGCTACACCTGGGACACCCAAGACCGCGAACGCGACGTCGCCGCCGCCAACGCCGCCTGGGAACAAGCCAAGCGCATGCTCCAAGACGACAGCTACCACATGGTACTGCTCGACGAACTCAACATCGCCCTACGCTACGAGTACCTCGACCTAGACCAAGTCCTCGACGACCTACAAGCCCGCCCCGCCATGCAGCACGCCATCGTCACCGGCCGCTACGCCCCCCAACCACTCATCGACCTCGCCGACACCGTCACCGAAATGAAAGTGGTCAAACACGCCTTCAAAGACCAAGGCATTAAAGCTCAGAAAGGGATAGAGCTTTAAGGGGGAAGGGCGGTTAGTGAATTGAGAATGGTGAGGGGACGATAACCGAACCCTCATTACCCTGCGCTTTGGCGGCCTGAAGTTGTAGGAGGGAGCTTCAGCTCGCGACGATCAAGCCACAAAGCTTAACATTCCCTCAAAACTAAATGTGGCCACCTGTGGGAAATGGGATGGACCCGTCCCTCTGTGCCAAGATGAAGAAGCACTTCATCTAACGTGTGCAGAGCACTGACGGCATCTTGAAAGAGGATCCATCCATGAACAACATTAGCATTGTGGGTATTGATCTTGCCAAGCATGTTTTCCAACTTCATGCGGTCGATAATCGTGGCCATCAAGTGTTTAGCAAAAAGGTTAAACGTGATCAGTTAAGCACCGTGATCGGGAACCTTCCGCCCTGTCTCGTGGCCATGGAAGCATGTGGCTCCGCTCACTATTGGGCACGTGAAATCCGGCAGCTGGGTCACGAGGCACACCTGCTTCCCCCGCAGGCCGTCAAACCGTTTATTCAAGGCCATAAAAATGATGCGCGTGATGCCGCCGGTATTGCCGAGGCGGCAGCACGTCCAGCGACAAGGCGCGTGGCGGTGAAAACGCAGGAACAGCAGTCACTACAAGCACTCCACCGGGTGCGCAGCCGCCTGGTGCGTGCTCGGACGGCCGTTGGCAACGAGCTGCGCGGGCTGTTAAATGAGTTTGGCATCATTGTGGCCCAAGGCCACCGTGTCATCCGACAAGGCGATATACGTCGATTACTAGACGAGCGTCACACTCAGTTGGGAACCGCCTTGTGTGACGTCATGCATGACCTCCTAGACGAGTGGCAAGCACTCGACACGCGCATCGCCGAGTACGATAAACGGCTCGGCGCGTATGTTCAGGCCACTCCCAGCATGAAGCAATTGATGAGCGTTCCAGGCATTGGCCCTGTCAATGCCACGTTGCTCTTCAGTCATATGGGGGATCCCAAGCGCTTCCCTAATGGACGGCAATTTAGCGCCTCCATTGGCTTGGTCCCAAGACAGTACTCAAGTGGCGGCAAGAACATCTTGAAAAGCATTACCAAACGCGGCAATAGCGAGGTCCGCCGTCAACTGGTTCATGGGGCGAGAGCGGCGTTGAGGCAGTTTCAACGTCAAGAGCACCCCGACCGATTAGCGCAATGGATCATTCGGTTGGCGGCACGGGTAGGCCAACGCAAGGCGATTGTGGCCTTGGCGAACAAAATGGCGCGAATTTGCTGGTCGATACTCGCTCATCAACGCTCTTATCAAGCATAGAAAAGTGAGGCAGCTGCCTCGACGAGGCCCTTAGAAAAAAGTCATATTGTTGTTTGAAGTAAGCACACCCGAGGTTGCGTGAGTAAGGCAATTGATGGCACACAGGTAAGACCGACTCTCTGTCACTCTGTGAAGCTCGGAGGCCCAATGAGAGGCCGCGTGGGAGATTAAGAGCAGAGAGTGCGCATTCCATCAGGGCCAGATAGCAGCGCTATCATCAAAGGCCGGATATAAGCGTGCAGTCCTCATCCGTGTCCATCTCGTGGCTTGCTTGCTCAACGGGACGGGTCCATATAAGGGAGCTTTAGCTCGCGATGATAAAGCCACATAGCCCAATCCCGTAGCGCGGCGTAACGACTGAGCGAGAGCAACGAGCGAAGAAGGCAACTAGCCGCCCATCCACCACGCCATAAGCAAGCACCCACCTCAAGTTCCGCACTCATCAACCACCATTCTTTGACCAATCACAATTTGTCCAGAATCTGCGTGACCTAAGCTAAATTTATGAATAGAGTATGATTGAACCTTAAAAAGCAGCAGGCACGCGAATTTTGGATATGCTGCCATGTTCCAGAAATAGTTCAATTAAAATAATGGATTATGATTATTTGAGTGGCTATATAACACCAATAATCGTGCTGGCGCGTTCAGTTATATTATGTGGAAGGCTGTATAATCACTGTTATGCATTTTTTAGGAAAGAGGAACTATGGGTGTTGAAGTCAGGCGAGCAGAGCCATCAGATGCTAAAGCGATAAAAGGAATTTATGAGTGCCCAAATGCCTACACCAGCACATTACAACTTCCGCTTCCATCCTCGGATATGTGGGAAAAACGTTTCCAGAATATTCCAGAGCATGTTTATGCGTATGTGGCAGTAGTGGACGGTGAAGTAGTAGGTAATTTGGGCTTTGAGCTATGTACCAATCCGCGACGTCGTCACGTTGGTATATTCGGTATGGGCGTCAAAGACGATGTTCAAGGTATAGGTGTTGGTAGTGCTTTACTTAAAACGGTTATCGATTTAGCGGATAACTGGCTGAATTTGAAACGAATCGAATTGACGGTCTATGTGGATAACGAACGAGCGATTAACTTGTACAAGAAATTCGGCTTTGTAATTGAAGGTGAGTCGAAAGCTTATGCATTCAGAAATGGCAGCTACGTTGACGCTTACTATATGGCTCGCGTTGTGGCACATGCATAACAAACGGCTCAAGAGGGACTGTCAACGCGTGGCGTTTCCAGTCCCATTGAGCGAGGTGGTTTCGGTTGTTGTGTTTAAGTTTGGTGGTAATGCGTTGCCAGCCCCTTAGGCGGGCGTTATATGAGGAAGAGATAGCCATGGAAAACAGGTTTGCGGTCTCGCTACATGATGTTGATCGATGGAAGCCTACCGATGAAGAGAGGCAGGCAGAAGTTGTTAAGCAACTGATGCAGGAGTGCGAGTCTCAGGGTGAGCAAAAGCCGAACCTCATGACCTCGGGATTTCGTGCTAATAGCTCTTCCGCTCAGTTCGCAAGTGACTTGATTTCGGGGTTTTCTATACCTGCGGTCATCACTTCTGCCGGGTTCCTCCTAAAACATCTCGCTCCACTGATAAGCGAGTACCTCAAAACCCGCCCTCAGAAAGAGGTCACGGTGGACTATAAAGGACACCGAGTTACTGTCCGAGGTGGTGGTGATGTTGCTAAAGAGCTACAAGATTTGGTCCAAAAAATAGACGAGGCTGACTCCGGTGACGACCGATAGAGCATATAACCAGGTCGTACACCGGATGCCAAAACCTGCGCTTCGCTTCAGTTTTGCCACCGGTGACGGCAGGCGTTATATATCAAGAGGGATTCACAGTGTTTCTTGTGCTTAATGATGGAGGGCAGGTGAAATTTGCGGACGCCGAATTTTTCTATCTCGAAGAGTTGCTGGGTTCCATCGATGTATCTCTGGCTAAAACAAATGCCCAATTAATGAAATCGGATGTTTGGGATAGAGATTGCATGTGTGACAAAGGTGAATATCTTATCGGCGCGGGGTTCTGTGCTATGCAGCGATACCTATTCGATATTCTGCGTGATGTGGAAATTGACCCTGGGCTAGCAAGAGAATTGGGGCCCAAAAGCAGAAATGGGGCCGCAGTAGCAAAATTAGTCCACTCTGCGGCCAACTATTGGAAACATGAACCTGAGTGGCATTACTGGCTTTCAGAGCTTCAGGATAGAGCGCAAAAAACAGTAGACACCATTCTTCATAGCAGGGATTCGGCTGATTACCCACTATCAGATCTGCTTGCTGATTTGTGTGGAGAAAACGAGCTATTGTTGGTTAATTGTCTGCCTTATTTGAGTGAATGGCGATCACCGGTCTGGGAGAAAGTTTCAAAAAATGTATAACAAGTGCTGGCATGGCGACGCCCATTACATTGCGCCTTCGGCTCCATTCCATGGGCTCGCATGCTGCAAGCGTTAGGTAAATCTACTGGAGGTGACTTATGGAAATGATTTCGTACTGGAAAAACGCACAAGAAATTTACGTAGATGGTGGTTTAACATTGATCATCGGCAAATATGATCACAAGAATCAGCACCATGGTGGTGAGAAAGCGCTGGGAATTCATTGGAAGGACTACCCGCAGTCTAGAGGGGTGCTAAGCCCCTGTGTCGTCCCGAAAACTACGCGCAGCGCAATACTCTCCGGCCTTCTACATCAAGCTGTCATCAACGGCAATAAAGAACAAATAACCAAACTTTCCGAAGCAATTGACTTTTTTAGATCAGAAACCTAACGAAGCGCTGCCGTTGACCGCACAAAGCGCTGTCGTGCCTCCGACGTCACCCCCCAGTTTGAGTAGCGCTACACTTTAGAGTCCGACCCCATGCTAAGGAGATGGGGCAGGAGAAACGTTTCAACGAAGAAAAGATCATTGGCTTCTCGAGCGAAGCAGAGACGGGCGTCCCCAGCAATGAGCTATGCCGTCGGAGCGGTTTCTCAGAAGCCAGTTACTATCTGTGGCGCAGCAAGTTTGGTGGCATGAGTGTGCCTGATGCCAAGCGGCTCAAAGAACTCAAAGCCGAAAATGGGCGCTTGAAGAAGCCGCCTGCGGAGTCGCTACGGGAGATGGAGGTCACTCGTGAGGCGCTGAGCAAAAAGTGCGAGCATCCCGGCACGCCGCAAAGCCAGGCGCTATTCAAAGCGTCCGTCTTGACGTACGTACCGAAAGGCGTACATTGAGTGAAAAACGGTACACACAAGAGGTGCGTCATGACAGGAATCACAGCCACTGAGGCGCGCAGCAACTTATATCGGTTGATCGACGAGACCGCCGAGTCCCACCAACCCATCGTCATCATGGGTAAGCGAAACAAAGCCGTCCTGGTTTCCGAGGAAGACTGGTCTGCCATTCAGGAAACACTTTACCTGCTCTCCGTGGCGGGTATGCGGGAGTCTATTCGTGAGGGGATAGATACCCCCTTGGATGAGTGCGATGAGGAGCTGGACTGGTGACATGGAAGTTGGTTTACACCAAGCAAGCCCTGAACCGCCCCGGCTTTACCGGAGACTCCATATCTTGAGAGGATGGAGTTATGAACTCACCAAAACGATATTCCCCAGAAGTCCGGGAGCGAGCTGTTCGATTAGTCCTTGAACAGCAAGGCGAATACCCGTCCAAGTGGGCGGCGATCTGCTCCATTGCCAGCAAGTTCGGCTGTACACCAGAGACTTTGAGAGCCTGGTGCAAACGCACAGAACTCACGCAGGAAAACAGCTCGGTTAACCTGCCTGAAAATGAACGACTCAAGCAGCTAGAGCGTGAAAACGTCGAATTGAAGCGCGCTAATGAAATTCTCCGTAAGGCGGCTGCTTTTTTCGCCCAGGCGGAGCTCGACCGCAAACCCAATTGATGGTGTCATTTATCGACGAGCATCGTGCTCAGTTCGGGGTCGAGTCGATTTGTAGTCAACTGCCAATCGCCCCATCGACGTATTACCACCACAAGGCACTTGAAGCTGATCCTGAACGGCGGGCAGACCGGTATCGACAGGATGCGTTTCTTACCGCTGAGATTCAGCGCGTGTGGGAAGAAAACTTCTGCGTCTACGGTGCCCGTAAGGTCTGGCGGCAACTCCGCCGTGAAGGCGTTAATGTTGCTCGTTGCACTGTAGAACGGCTCATGCGCCGCCTAGGAATTCGCGGCGTGGTGCGAGGCCAACGCCCCTTCACGACCCTCAGTGATCCCGGCCAGAAACGGGCACCTGATTTAGTGAAACGTGACTTTACGGCTATGCGTCCTAATCAGCTTTGGGTAGCCGATTTTACCTATGTCGCTACCTGGTCTGGCTTCGTTTACGTTGCGTTCGTTATCGATGTTTATGCACGCTGTATCGTGGGTTGGCGTGTAGCGACGTCGATGAGAACGGCACTGGTGCTGGACGCTCTGGAGCAAGCTCTGTGGGCACGAAAACACAGACAAGGGTTGATCCATCATAGTGATAGGGGAAGCCAATATCTCTCGATCCGCTACACCGAGCGTATGGCTGACGAGGGTATCAATGCCTCAGTCGGCACCACCGGCGACTCCTACGACAATGCGCTGGCTGAAACCATCATCGGCTTGTTCAAAACGGAGGTGATCCATCATCGTGGCCCATGGAGGGGACTGGATGCCGTTGAGTATGCCACGCTGGAGTGGGTTGACTGGTTCAACAACCGCCGACTGCTGGAACCCATCGGAAACGTTCCACCAGCAGAACGAGAAAGGACGTATTATCGTCAACTGGAAGAGTCGGGTGAAGCTGCTTGACTCAAACAAACCGGTCTCCGGAATAACCGGGGCGGTTCACCCAGAAAGATGCAAAGAAACTGGCCTCCAGTGGCCTCAAACCAAAAGCCCAGGAATTGTTGGCGCTGATCACAGAAGACCCTTACCGCAAGCCGCCTCCTTTCGAGAAACTCATTGGGGATCTTGCGGGGGCCTATTCACGGCGCATCAATATTCAGCATCGTCTGGTTTACCAAGTACTGGAAGAGGAACGGGTGGTGAAAGTTCTGAGGCTCTGGAGCCACTACGAATAATGCATAACCAACAACAGTGCATCAGTGTGTCTACCGCTGTGCCCTTTCAGCCGGCAGTTCAGGCGCGCCCATGCCATTCGTATCGCCCTAGCATCGGTAGATATTCAGCAGCCCGAAAAGACGCTACGTACTGTCATAGAGGTCGATGAATACCATGCCTAGTTTTACATCCGCCGTCAGGTAACCGCGAACACGGCCAACCACGAATCCCAACTTTGACAAGACGGCCCCAACCTATGACCCGCAAAACTCTAAGCCTCAAAACGAAAAGACCACCACAGCCCAAACCCACCAACGAAGTCGAAGACCCAACCCACAACGACCCCATAACACGCTTTCTAAACGGCACCGCTATTCATCCTTCCCCACGCCTGTATTTAGCGCCCAGTGATCAGCCCCGCACCGTGCGGGCGATGGATTTGATTACGCCCATCGGGATGGGGCAGCGGGGGTTGATTGTGGCACCGCCCGGTTCTGGCAAAACGACGCTGTTAAAGCATATCTGCCAAGCCGTGGCGGAGGCTTACCCGGAGATAAAGCTGTACGCATTGCTGATTGATGAGCGCCCGGAAGAAGTCACCGATTTTAAGCGCAGCGTGTCGGCTGACGTGCATGCCTCATCGTCCGATGAAAGCTACGCGCACCATGTGCGGATGGCTGATCAGCTGCTGGATAAAGCGCGACAGCAGGCAGGCGATGGGCACGATGTGATGATCGTGATCGATTCACTCACCAGGCTTTCGCGGGTTCACAATGCCGAGCAGCGGGGCAATGGGCGCACAATGTCGGGTGGGCTGGATTCCCGGGCGATGGAAATCCCCCGCAAGCTGTTTGGCGCGGCGCGAAAAATCGAAAACGGCGGTTCGCTCACCATTCTGGCCACCGTGCTGGTGGATACGGGAAGCCGTATGGATCAGGTGATTTTTGAGGAGTTTAAAGGGACGGGCAATATGGAGCTGGTGCTATCACGGGACGTGGCGAATCAACGAATTTTTCCGGCGATTGATATTGCCAAAAGCAGTACCCGCCGAGAAGAGCTGTTGATTGATGCTAAAGATATTGAAAAAGTACGCACCCTGCGCAGAGCGTTAACACCGCTTAAGCCCATAGAGGGCGCGCAGAAGCTGCTTGCGCTGTTGGAGAAATACCCCACGAATGCCGAGCTGTTGGAGGCTTTTTCGCCCGCTGAGTAGAGGTGAAGCTCACCCTTGTAGTCTTAAAAGTGAGCTTCTTTGTGAACGCTTAACGGCTGCTTTTTTTAACGTGGTTCAGGTTAGACGCGGGCACGGCTTTTTTGACCGGGAAGCCTTCCACTTCTTTGCGCTCAATCGTGTTTTTCAAGCGCCTTTCAATCGCACACAGGTTTTTAAAGTCGCTGATATCGACCAGCGAGATGGCTTCACCGGAGGCACCCGCTCGGCCGGTGCGGCCAATGCGGTGGATGTACTCTTCCGGCTGGAAGGGTAAATCGTAATTCACCACGCGGCTGAGTTCCCCAATATCCAACCCCCGCGCGGCGACGCCCGTAGCTACCAGGTACTTCAGTTCGCCCGATTTGAACTGATCCAACACCTTTTCACGCATGGCTTGGCTTCTGCCGCCATGGATGGAATCCGCTTGAATGCCGCGCTTTTCCAACTGAGCCACCAGCTTGGCCGCGTTGTGCTTTTTCTCGACGAAGATCAGCGCCTGATCCCACGCTTGCTCGGTGATTAGATGGCTCAACAGGGCGGACTTGGTGTCTTTGTCGACCGTGATCAGCCACTGTGTGATGGTGGCGGCGGCGCGCACGTTGGGCGCAATGGAGATGTTCGCCGCCATGTCGGTCATTTTGCTGTCTGAAAACGCGTGGGCGATGGCGCGCACGTCGTTGGTCATGGTGGCCGTGAACAGCAGGTTCTGACGGTTCTCCGGCAGGCGCACGATGATTTTGTGGATATCATCGACAAAGCCCATATCCACCATTCTGTCCGCTTCGTCCAGCACCATGACTTGCAGTTCATCGAAGTGCAGCGCGCGCTGATGCGCCAAATCCAGTAGCCTGCCCGGTGTGGCGACCAGAATATCCACCCCTTCAATCAAGCGCTCTTTTTGCGGAGCGGTATCTACGCCGCCATACGCGGCCATTGAGGTGAGCGGGGTATGCTTGGCGTATTGCGCCACGCTGGCTTCCACCTGAACCGCCAGCTCACGGGTGGGCACAAGGATCAGCGCACGGATGCGTTTACCGCGCAGCGGCTCTGCGGCTTTGCTGAACTGTTCCAGCAGCGGCAGCACAAAGGCCGCGGTTTTGCCCGTGCCGGTTTGTGCGGTGGCGATTAAGTCTTTACCCGACAGAATGGCAGGAATCGCTTGTTCTTGGATGGGCGTTGGCGTTTTGTAACCGAGTTCGGTAATCGCCTGAACGAGAGGGCTGGATAAGCCTAGTTTTGCAAAGGGCATGAGAAGCTCTGACAGAGTGTCGTAAGGGGTGTCGAAAATAAAAAGTGGTGCAGCATAGCGTAAAATCAGTCGTCCGACGCTCGAATACGCGTTTATTTCCATCCAACCTTTCCCCGTGTGCCCATCCCCACAAGGTATAATCCTGCCATGACGCTAAACGCACACGCATGTAGGGCGTTTTGTCTCCATTCCGAATGAACAGGGTAGTGGTCCATGATTAACACCAAAATTTACAAGGCGGTGTACGAACTCGCCGAAAAGCTGATGAAGGCCGCTGCCAAAGATGACCGCGCCACCTTTGAAGCGCTGTATGCCGAGCTGCAGGCGATCTGCACCGAGCACGAGAACACCGAGAAAGACCACCCGGAGCAGTGGGAAACCCTGGCCGACTTCACCGAAGAACTAGAGGACGCGCTGCCCATCTACCAAAAATCGCTGGATAAAGCGGTGGCGAAGCAGTCGAATGACCACATTGCTTCGATTGGGTTTTCCATGGGGTCGCTGCACGTGGAGCTGAGCGACACCCAGGCGGCCATTGAACGCTTGCAGCAGGCCCAGGCCAGTGCCCAAACGATCGAAGATAACGAGCTGAAAGCAGAAATCGATGAACTGCTGGCCACGCTAACCCACGCCTAGGACCCCATTTTGACCAATAACGATATTTTTCGCCGTATTCGCTACACCTTCGATTTGAAAGACAACACCATCGTCAAGATCTTCGCCCTGGCGGATGTGAGCGTGACCCAGGAGCAGGTGACGGCGTGGCTGAAAAAAGACGAAGACGACGCCTTCGTGACCATGAAGAACAAAGAGCTGGCGTCGTTTTTGAACGGTTTCATCAGCTTTAAGCGCGGCAAGCGCGAAGGCCCGCAGCCTGCCCCGGAAGCGCAGTTGAACAACAATATGGTGTTCCAGAAACTGCGCATCGCGCTGAACATGAAGGCAGAGGATATTTTAGAAGTGTTCGATCAGGTGGGCCTGCCGCTCAGCCCTCACGAACTCAGTGCGTTTTTCCGCAAGCCGAGTCACAAGAATTATCGCGAGTGCAAAGACCAAATGCTGCGTAATTTCTTGATGGGCGTACAGCGGCAGCTTCGCCCCAACGATAACGGTTAAGCGAGGCGCTCGCGTTTCACACACACGAAGATCGCATTGCCCGAGACGTTATCCCAGGGCGTGATGGTCTGGTAATCGTGCTCGAACACGTGCACCTCGAAGGTAGGCTCCAACAGGGCGATGAGTTCGCTAAAACTGACGGCCACCATGGGGTGCTCGTCGTGCCACACCTGCGTTGTCTCCGCCGTGGTCTTTTCGATGCTCAGTCGCAGCGACTGCCGCTCCCCTTGGCCGCTGTAGTGCCATCCCGAGCGGAAAGTGAAAGACTCCTCCGCCTGCTGGGCCGTGTGCTTTACGAACAGCTCGTTATCGATCCGCTGTTTATCCACCACGTTGAAGCAGAACACGCCGCCCTCGTTCAAGGCGCGGTGAGCGCTGGCGATGCAGTCGCCGAGCTTCTCGAGGCCATCGTTGTAGTGGATGGAGTAAAGAAAGCAGGTGATGAGATCCAGCGGTTCGTCGACCTCGAAGCGGCTCATGTCTTGTAGTGAGAAGCTTGCCTCTGGGCAGCGTTGGGCGGCGATATCCAGCATCGGCTGGTTGATGTCCAAGCCGCTGCTGGTGAAGCCAGCATCCAGAAAATGACGTACGTGGGGGCCGGTGCCGCAGGCGACATCCAGATGGCGTTTGCCTTCGTTGCCAAAAATCTGATGCAGGCGACGAATGGCGTTGCTCTGGGCCTGGTAGTCGATGTCGACGCACATCAAATCGTAGTAGCCAGAAAGGTCGGTGTAGAGTGCGTTGACGGACATAGTGGCCTAATGGTGAGGGCTGAAATACATTGGGTGGCGCATAGTAAACGAGCGATTGGGGTTTGAGAAGCGAAGGCAGGGGAGCCACGTATGCAAATACGCGTTGAGACATTGGAAGAGCAAGACGTAATAACGCTGCTTGAAGAGCATATGGCCGATATGCACGCCACATCGCCACCTGAAAGTATTCATGCCCTTGATGTGACGGCGCTCAAAGCGCCAGAGATTACCTTCTACTGCGCTCGGCGGGACGGCGTGCTGTTAGGGTGTGCGGCGCTGAAGTCGCTGGGCAACGGCCAAGCGGAGCTGAAATCCATGCGCACCGCGCCAGCCTCCCGCCAGCAGGGCGTCGCCGCTCAGCTCTTGGCGCATTTATTGGAGCAAGCGCGCTCCCGGGGGTATTACACGCTGAGCTTGGAAACGGGGTCGATGGCCTTTTTCGAGCCTGCCCGGCGGTTATACGCCAAGTTCGGGTTCGAGTACTGCGGGCCGTTTGGCGATTATCAGCAAGATCCGAATAGCTGTTTTATGACGCGGCGGCTGAGTGAGTGATTTTGCACTCTTTCACAGTTTGGTTATCGCTTTAGGGGTAATGTGATTAAAGAAATGGTGTGATGTTCCGATAACTACTTAAGTCGCACGAATTGTTGGATTGCCATAAGAGGCTGCTATGCCAAAACCCCTTGCTCTATTTCTCTCCGCTCTGTTGCTGGCGTTGACTACTTATGCGCAGGCGTCCAGCGTCGAGGCGGCGGAAGCGGCCGCGCTGGCGTGGTTGGAAGCGATCGATCAAGGTGAGTACGAACAGGCGTGGGAAAAGTCGTCGCCGCTGCTGAAAACGCCGCTGTCGCCTACTATGCTGCAACGGGTAGTGACGCTGGCACGTAGCGAGCTAGGCAGCGTGGAGTCTCGGCGGCGCATCCGCATGTCGCAGTACACCTCGATGCCGGGTGCCCCCCGCAACGACTACAAAGAGTTCGCTTTTCAAACCCAGTTCACGAACAACCAGCGCGTGGTTGAAGTCGTTACGCCACATCTGGAAGAGGGCACGTGGCGGGTGAGTGGGTATTACGTGCAGTAACGTGCTTTGAGCGCCCATCAATAGCCGCCAACGTTGGCGGCTATGGTGTTTTTTCTACACGATCAATCCTGCCAGCGCCTGCATCCCCAGCACTACCAGCAGCACCACGCTACCCAGTACCAAGCTGGTTGTCAGCGCGTGGTGTCTCCACATGCTTTCCACTCGGTGACCAAAGCGGTGCACGAGCCACGCTAGTCCATAGTAGCGCAGCCCGCGGGCAATCAGGGCGGCCAAGGCGAACAGCACGATCGGGTAGCCGGAAAGCCCAGCGGTGATCATCGCCACCTGAAACGGGATGGGTAGAATGCCAATCGCTAAAATGGCGGCGAAGCCGTACTGGTCGAAGAAGCTTTGAAACGCCTGATAGCTTTGCTCCATTCCCATGAAGTCGATGAACCAGGTGCCCACCGACTGATACAGCACCATGCCCACGCCATAGCCCACGATGGAGGCCGCCAAACAGCCCAGCGTGGTGGCGGTGGCAATCGCCCAAATACGCTGCCGGTTCACCGCCATGAGCGGGATCAGCACAAGCTCGATGGGAATCGGTAGGATGATGGTTTCCAGAAAGGAGAGCGTGGCGAGCAGCCACAGCATATTTTTCGAGCCGTTGATACGCTCGAACCACTGTTTGGTTCGCGTGGAGGTGAAGGCCATGGATCGACGTCGCTATAGGGAAGGGTTGATGCGGCGGTAGAAGGCGGTGAGTAGGCTGTACACACCAAATGCGAATAATCCAATGGCGACGAACGCAAGCAGCCACTGGCCGAAGGCTTGGTGTCTCAGCGTGCTCAATGCTTCCGCCGTGCCGCCTGCTTGGCTAGGGTTGAACTGATAAGCCGCTATGATAAACAGGCTGCCCACGATCGCAAAGACCAAGCCACGCACCGCCAATCCAAAACGACAGACGGGGTAAGCCCAGCGCTGTACATGGACGGGCATGGAGAAGTGGCGATCGAATTTGGCCTTCCAACCTTTGATGGCGTGGGCAACCCCCGCCCCAATCAGAGCAGCCCCCACGGCCGCGACCAACCAGCGCCCCAGCGGCTGCTGCATCAGCCAGCTAACGGCATCCTGAGAGCCGCTGCCAGAGCCACCGGACGCGCCTAAACGAACGATCAACTTGGCCGCAAAATATGCCAGGAGCGTGTGAGTGACGGCACTGACCAGCAACCCGCCGCGAATCGCGAGGCCTTTGGGGCCATTGCCATGGTGGTCGGTGTCTTGAAGAGCTTGTAAGGTGCGCCACACGGCATAGCCGATTAATCCAAGGGCAATGATGCCGAGCATTATTTTGCCGAAGGGGGCGGTCAATACGCTTTCAAGGGCGCCGCGACTGCCTTCGGTTTGGCCGCCTTGGCCTAGCGCGGCCAGCGCGGCCAGCCCGCCCACCAGTAAATAAACCACGCCCCGCGAAGCGTAGCCCATGCGGGCGAACAGTTTCACCGCGTCCCGATGTGTCGGGGTATGATTGGCCATGGTGTCCTCCTGACGTGAATGGCGCTGTCGATCCTTCCGGCGGCCCATACTGTGCGTGTGACGGGGTATTGTCCAGCGTAGACTATGCGGCCGCTCGCAGGGTATGTTTACTCCCACCAGCGCCAAAGGCGATGGCGCTTGTCTTGCGCCTACTATCTTGAGCCTACTAGGGAACTCGATAATTCGATGAAGGATGCACGGCCTATTTTCTGGCGCGATGCGCGTATGCCCCATGTCGAGCTGCGCGAAATAAAGGATGCGCGACAGGTGTGCTACGCCCCGCACAGTCATGCGCACTGGTCGGTGGGGGCGGTGACCGCCGGTGTCAGTACCTTTATGTATCGCGATGCATCGCATCCGATCAGCGCCGGTGACGTGGTCATAATGAACCCACACTGGGTGCATGCTTGTAATCCCGTGGCCAACCAACCTTGGGCGTATCGAATGCTCTACGTGGATACCCGCTGGATGAGCGCGCTGCGTTATCGGCTTGGCTTGTTGCCCTCCCCACACTGGCAAGACATCGCGACGGCGGTCATCCGCCAGCCGAGTCTCTACCACCCGTTTTGTGAAATGGCCGACTGTTTGTTGGATGAACGCGTCCCGATCGATCAGAAGCGGCAGGTGCTCACCGCGTATCTGACCACGCTGATGACCGAGCTGGCGAAGGAGCCACCCCTGGCACCATCGCCGACGCCTGAGCTGCTGGCCCGAGTGGCCGAGTATTTGCGCACGCATTGTGCCCACGCTATTTCGCTGGAGGCGTTATCCCAGCAAACGGGGTACAGCGCAGGGCACTTGATTCGAGCGTTCAAGCAGCATTACGGCTTAACGCCCCATGCCTATTTGATTAATCAGCGTATTCAATTAGGGCAGGCGGCGTTAAGGCAGGGCCAGCCGATTGTCGAGGCGGCGCTAACGGCGGGGTTTAACGATCAGCCTCATTTTCAGCGGACCTTCAAACGGCTGGTCGCGGCCACGCCGAATCAATATCGCACACCGTTATTCAAAAAGTAGATATATCGCACTGCCTGCCAAGCCTATTGCCAAACAGCGGTTGATCGTCAGTAGCACAATGGGGCGTTGCATGTAGCGCTTGAGGAACGCTCCTGCGTAGACCCAGCTTGCTAGCGAGAGCCAGCAAATAGGCAGATAGAGAGCCGCAAACAGACCGATGAGATAAGGATCGTTGCCGTTGGTGTACGCGCCAATGCCCGCCGCCGAGGCCAGCCACGCTTTTGGGTTTAGCCACTGCATCGCAGCCCCTGTGAAAAAGCCAGGGGCTTTATGTGGGTTGTATTCCCCCAGGCGGCCATCGTGTTGTATCAGGCGAACGCTGAGATAGAGTAAGAACACGATTCCGACCCATCGTAGCGCCTCTTCTAGCCATGGCATCACATGGAGCAGCGAGTAGAGGCCCGCGCCAATGCCGAGAAACAGTACGATAAAGCCTAAGGTTGCCCCTGTAACAAACGTGAGCCCTTTGTGCACGGGATAGTGGGTGCCGCTGCTCAGACAAACGATATTCACCGGCCCAGGTGAAATAGACGCAGCAACGGCAAAGGCAGACATAGGTAACAGTAACGATGTGCTCATGATGATCCTCCTGAAGGGAGGTGGCAGTGTGGGAGCAGGACACCCTCGGCGTATTGCACAAAATTGATGTGTGACGTGCGCAAGATTCGGGTGGGGTTTGGCGGGTTAGCTGGTTAAGCTTGTTAACGATGAGTATTCCGCAACACTGCCCGTGAGATGGAAGCAATGAACGACTACGCCCGCATCGAAAAAGCCATGGCCTTTATGGTGGCGAATGCAGCCCAGCAGCCCAGTTTGGACACGATCGCGGCGCAGGTGCATTTGAGCGCGTTCCATTTTCAGCGGCTGTTTTGCCGTTATGCGGGCGTCAGCCCCAAGCGCTTTTTGCAGGCACTGACTCTGGCGCGAGGGAAGCAGCTGATCGCCTCTGCCCAGAGCCTTACCGATACCGCTCATGCGCTGGGGTTGAGCGGCGGCTCGCGGCTTTACGATCATTTTGTCACGCTGGAAGCGGTGACCCCTGGGGAGTTCAAGCGCCAAGGGGAGGGCGTGGAGATTGCTTACGGCATTCACCCCACGCCGTTTGGCGAGGTGCTGGTCGCCACCACTCACAGGGGTATTTGCCGGATGGGCTTTCTTGCCGCTACACCTGAGGCGGATATTCTCGCCCTGCTGGCCGCCGAGTGGCCGCGCAGCACGTTGCACCACCAGCCAGAGGCCACTCGTTATGCGGTGGAGGCACTGTTCGAGCCAAAGAACAACGCTTCACCTGGGGCGCTGTCGCTGCATGTGCGTGGCACTAATTTTCAACTGAACGTGTGGCGCGCGCTGCTGATGATTCCTGATGGCCAGCTAGCTAGCTACTCGCATATTGCCCAGCTACTGGGGGCACCGAAATCGTCGCGGGCGGTGGGGAACGCGGTAGGTGCGAACCCGGTGGCGCTGTGGATTCCTTGCCACCGGGTGATTCAGCAAAGCGGCGCGCTAGGCGGCTACCGCTGGGGGCTAGAGGTGAAACGCCAAGTGCAGGCCTGGGAAGCCGCCCAGCACCTTGAATCACAAGAGAGCGCTCGGAGCTAGTGCCCAAGCCTAGTGACCAAACACAGACCAGCCGGTGCGTTGCACGAACATCTCCAGCGCCCGCGCACCGAGCAAGCTGTTGCCATAACGGTCCAGCCCTGGCGACCACACCGCCAGCGAGCCGCGCCCCGGCGCGATGGCTAAAATACCACCACCCACGCCGCTTTTACCTGGCAAGCCCACGCGAAAGGCGAACTCCCCCGAGGCATCGTAGTGGCCGCACATCATCATCAGCGAGTTGATCCGCCGTGCCCGCTGGGGTGATACCACCCGTAGGTTGCTAGGACGGTTGACACCATCGGAAGCCAGAAACAGCCCCGCGTGGGCGAGCTGGTCGCTGCTCATGGCGATGGCACACTGGTGAAAGTAGGTGCCGAGCACTTTATCGACATCGTGGCGCAGCCGCCCGAAAGCTTTCATGAAGTGGGCCAGCGATGCATTGCGGTGTTTGTGCTCCATTTCCGAGGCGGCGACCTGATGATCAAAGCAGATGCTGTTGTCGTCAGCGATGTAGCGCACAAAGCTCAAAATTTCCGCCAGGGTCTCTTTGGGTTCGTGGCCCATCATGATGGCATCCACCACCGCAATGGCCCCGGCATTGATGAACGGGTTACGCGGTTTGCCGCCCTCATGCTCTAGCTGAACGATGGAGTTGAACGGGTCGCCGGAAGGCTCGCGACCTACTTTCGACCACAGCCCATCGCCCCATTTGCCTAGCGCAATGGTCAAAGTAAATACCTTGGAAATACTCTGAATCGAGAAGGGCGTGGTCGCGCAGCCCGCTGAAAAGCGCTCGCCCTCGACCGTGGCCAAGCTAATGGCGAACTGGCTGGGGTCTACGTGGGCTAGCTGCGGAATGTAGTCGGCCACGTTGCCGCGCTCGGTCTCTTGCGCAAGCTCGGCGACTATCTCGTTCAGTATCTCTTGCATATCGGGCGTAATCGGTTGGTGGCGGGAGCCGCTACCCTAGCGGAAAATACCCAAGCTGTCTGCTGGCATTGCCTTGATGGCATGGCCCATAACGCTAACTAAGTTAACGCCTAGCTTGATTTAAGTGTTTGTTGCAAAAGGTCTCGGTGATTTCCTTGCGTCTGCTGGGGTGGGCTCTAGACTGTCACGATAGCCGTATCATTCAAGGAGCAGGAATGGATAGGACATCCACCCCTGAGGCGTTGCCGACCGCAACGCTCAGGGAGACCATTGCCATTATCAGCCAAGTCATGGCCCCCAACGTGGCAAAAGGGGTCATTCGCCGCCGACCGAACGTCGTCGGGGTGGTGGAGCGCTTCGGGCTGGATGCCAAAGGCATTCGGCAGCTTCAAGCGCTCAGTAAAAAGTATGGCCGTGGCCCGCTCATGCTGAACGTGCCTACAAAGAGGATGGCGGTGATCCTCGACCCCGCCGATGCCAACCATGTGTTGGCGCACACGCCGGAACCGTTCGCGACGGATGAAGCGCTTAAGCGCAGCGCGCTCGGTCATTTCGAGCCCAAGATGTCGCTTGTGTCCCACGGTGAAGCACGCCAAACGCGTCGCCACTTAAACGAGCGAGTGTTGCAGAGCGACTGCCCGCATCACCTGTTTGCCGATGCGTTCGCCCAGGTGGTCGAAGAAGAAGCCGAGGCGCTCGTGGCTCGCACTCAAACACGGTTCGATGAGCTGGATTGGCCGACCTTTCAACACGCTTGGGAGCGTATCGTGCGGCGTGTGGTGCTGGGCGATAGCGCACGGGATGACCAGACGGTCACCCGCGAATTAGCACGGCTGCGCAAGGCCGCCAACTGGGGCTTTATGCGCCCTAAGCGCAAGCGCTTGCAGCAGCGGTTCGAGCAACACTTGGCGTTTTACTACCAGCAGGCCGAGCCACATAGTCTGATGGCAATGCTCGCTCATCATACGAACCAAGAGGCGGATAGCGCCCCGGCGCCGCTGCAGCAAGTGTCGCAGTGGCTGTTTGCGTTTGATCCCGCCGGTATGGCGACGTTTCGAGCGCTGGCGCTCTTGTGCGCGCATCCTGAGTATGCGGCCAGCGCGCTCGACGAGGTAAATGATGCTTCGCCGCCTTCCATGGATCGGCTCAAGGCGAGCGTGCTAGAGGCGCTGCGGTTATGGCCCACCACGCCACTGATTTTAAGGCAGACCACCCAGGCGACTCAGTGGAAGCAGGGAGAAATGCCGGCCAACACGTCGCTGTTGATTCACACGCCCTATTTTCATCGCGACGAGCGCTACCTGCACGCTGCCCATCGGTTCCTGCCAGAGATGTGGTTGCGCCCGGACGGTGCAGGGCGTTGGCCCTTGGTGCCGTTCAGCGCCGGGCCGGGGGTGTGCCCTGGCAGGCACATCGTGCTGCTCGTCACTAGCCGATTGCTCGCTGCGCTTCTTCGGCGTGCGCGCTGGGCGCTGCATCCCCCCGACAAGCTGTCCGGCGAAGCGCCGATGCCGGGGTTACTTAGCCCGTTCCATGTGCGCTTTCGGCTGGAGCGTCATTCCGTTGAAAGTGATGCCACGGCGTAAGAAGGAGACCACGCGATGCCACACGCTCAGCCTACGACCGGTTTACGTTTCGATGTGCTGGTGAATATTCTGCCGGCGGAGGCCGATATTCCGCCACTGCAATGCTATACGGCACGAGATGGCGGTACGTTGAACTATCGGTACTATTCCGCCCGCCGCGCCTCTGCCAACGAGCAGGCTGCGCCGCCCTCATTGTTGGTGCTGCTGCACGGCTCCTCGGCCAGCAGCCACTATTTGGCTCCCATGGCAGAGTACCTAGCGACATCGGCTGGCTTCGATGTCCTTACCCCCGATTTACGCGGCCACGGGCACGATCCTATGCGGCGGGGTGACGTAGATTACATCGGCCAGTTAGAGGACGACCTGGCCGATCTGATCGAGCACGCGAAGCATGAAAACGCGCCCCATGAACGTGTGGTGATTGGCGGGCACTCTTCCGGCGGCGGGTTGGCGCTGCGCTTTGCGGCGGGCAAGCAGGCGGGCAACTTAGCGGGTGTGGTGCTGTTGGCGCCGTTTTTAGCTTATAACGCCGCCACGGTGCGTAAAAAAGCGGGCTGGGCCAAGCCGAACCTATGGCGCATCGTACCGCTGGCGCTGCTGAATCAGCTGCGCGTTACTCGCTTCAATCACTGGCCGGTGCTGCAGTTCAACCTGCCGCTAGCCTACCGCACCGGGTCGGAAACGCTGCGCTACACCTACCGCATGATGGAGAGCTTTGGGACGGCAGACTACAAAGCGGACCTTGCCAATATCCGCGCGCCCATTCTGGTGCTGGTGGGGGATAGAGACGAGGCGTTTTACGCCAAGCAGTTCGAGCCTACCATTCACCCTCATGCGCCTCAGTCAGAGTTTGCATTCATCGCTGGCGTGTCGCATCTGGATATCGTGGTGAATACTACCGCTGCTCAGCGTATCGCCCTCTGGGCAGAGACCCACGGCCTATGACATGAGCTTTATACGACTTGCGAGGGGGCTTTCCTCAGTATTTAATGCCGTTGCCTTTCCTAGTTTTTAACTGAGCTTTCTAACTGAATTTCTACATCAGTTTTCCAACGCCGTTAGTGCAAGCGAGTCACTCTATGCAACGCTACACCGATACGCAGGGCTGCCGCCATGTTTGAACGGCGCCCTCTCTTCCTGGCGGTAGGGATAGCGCTGGGCACTCTGACAATATCAGGATGTGGTTCCAGTGGCGGCGGCGGGGGTGATAGCAGCCAGGGCGTGCATACCCCTAGCGGCGCTCCCCGGGGTGTCGGGGCCAGCCAAACCCCCACACCGCTTGAGCCGGGTTTGGTGAGAGTGGCGGTGGCGGATAGCGCGTTCGATGTCGCAACTATCACCAATAGTGAGCGGGTGATTGACCGCTTGGACGTGTACACCGGCTCCGCCGACGTTAGTGGGGTGGATGAGTGGCACGGCAACGCCGTCACTTCTACCATCACGGGCGGCACATTGGGCAATGCTCGCCTGGATCTCTTGAAAATAGAAGATAGCCAGGGGGCGACGTTAAATAACGCTCTGGATTACGCCATTGGTGAAGCCGCTAACCGCGGGGCACGGGTTATCAACGCCAGTTTTTCCCGCCGTTTGGAAGCCAGCGACCCTCGGCTCACGTTCAATGGGGAGACTTCGGCGACGTCGTATCAACGCGTGGTGGATGCCAACGGCGGTAAGGGTGCAATTTACGTAGTAAGTGCTGGCAATACGGGCAGCGCTATCGATACTCAAGGCAAGCCAATCTATGCCAGCCAGCCTGGGCTGTACGAAATGATGCTAATCGCCGTTGGCACGACGACCAATGGCGATATTCATCCATCGAGCAGTTATCCCGGTGACGATGCGCAGCTGCAGGCGCGCTCGATTGGCACTGACTTCGCGAACCGCGACGTGGGCGCGCAGGGTACGTCGATTTCCGCCGTACGCATTTCAGAGTATGCCGCGGGGATTGTAGGGCAGTGGCCGCACCTCACGGCACAGCAGGCGAGCCAGCGGCTATTAGATACAGCAAGCCAAGAGAGCGCTCTGTTCCAGCAAAGTAACTGCGGCGCGAGCGGCACGTTGAACTGTGGCGCGTTCTACTTGGGCCAAGGCATTGCCGATATTGACGCGGCCCTGGCCCCGGAAGGCGATCTGATCGTTAGCCAAAGCCAGCGAGTAGCCGACGGTGGCGCGCTGGCGGATGTCTCTTACCTGCAGCTTTCTGATGCCTATGGCGATGCGGTCGCAGCGTCTGGCGTGTTAGAGAGCGTGGTGGCCTTTGACGCGCTGGGCCGAGATTACGCCATTGATTTAGGGCGCAATACGCAGCCCCGCACCGCGCGGGCCACGCAGCTTCGCGATCAGATGCAGCAGATGGCAAGCGCCTCCCCATCCCACGCCACTACTCAGACGGCTGTCGAGGGCAACTATCGTTTCTCTACCAGCAGCACGGCCTACGGTGAGCTGCTGGCCAGCCGCTTTGACGGCACCTTTGGCAACGCCCAGCTCAGCGCCTTTCGTTTTTCGGGCGACCAGCCCAGCCCCATGGGTAGCTACGCCGAGCTAGGCGTGATGCCGATGATCTCGTTTCAAACAGGGTCGGCGCTCACCCATGCCTTCGAGCGTGTTGATGGCGTAGAAACCCGCTATGCGCTAGGTGAACGACTCAGCATGACGGCCTCCCATTGGGCTGGTGATGTGGCTGACGATGCGGCCAGCGACTATCAAGCGCAGCGCTCGGACGTAGGTTTGGCATGGCAAATCGCCCCAGGGCTGAGTATCGATAGCTACGTCGGCCAGCTTACCGAGCAGCAGGGCCTATTGGGCGCTAACGGCAACGGCGCGCTAGGTTTGGGCGAAGATAACCAGATGCGTTTTACGGGCGTTAGCTTGCAGGCACAGATGGATGGCTTTCGCGGTTTTGCTGAATTTGAGCAGGGGCAGGGCAGCGCGTCGGGCAGCGGCCTGCTGACCAGCGTGAACGGCATGCGCGCCCAGCAAATGGCCCTGGGGTTGCAGTGGCAAGGAGAAGGCGAGCGCGCCGAGCGCTGGGCGCTCACCCTGCGCCAGCCGCTGCGCATAGACAGCGCCACGGCAAGCTTCGATGTGCCCGCAGGGCGCCGCTTGGATGGCAGCGTGGTGCGTGAAACGCGAAGCGCGTCTCTGGAGCCGTCTGGTCGTCAGCTTGATATCGAATTGGGCTATGGGTTCGCGGCCAGTGAGCGCAGCCAGTGGCAGTTCAACCTGCTGCATACCCGAGAGCCGGGCCACGATGCTGACGCACTGAGCGATTCAGCGGCCATGGTGAACTACACCTACGCTTGGTAATTGATTTGCGATGACCACACTGATGATTCAAGGCACCACCTCGGATGCGGGCAAAAGCACCGTGGTGGCGGGGCTTTGCCGCGTTCTCAAGCGCCGGGGTATCTCGGTGGCCCCGTTCAAGCCGCAAAACATGGCGCTAAACAGTGCGGTGACCAGCGATGGCGGCGAGATTGGCCGCTCCACCGCGCTACAGGCCCAGGCGGCGGGCGTTACTCCCCATAGCGATATGAACCCGGTACTTCTAAAGCCGGAAACAGACCGGGGTGCCCAGGTGATTCTGCGCGGCAAGGTATATGGCCATATGGACGCGCTGGACTACCACGCCTTCAAACGCACCGCCCAAGAGAGTGTGATGGCAGCGTGGCAAGCGTTAGAGCAGCGGTTCGATGTGATTATTGCCGAAGGCGCAGGCAGCCCGGCGGAAATCAACCTGCGCAAAGGCGATATTGCCAATATGGGGTTTGCCGAAGCCGCGGACTGCCCGGTGCTGCTGGTGGGCGATATTGACCGCGGTGGCGTGTTTGCTCAGCTGGTCGGAACGCTGGCGCTACTGAGTGACAGTGAACAGGCTCGCACCAAAGGTTTTATCATCAACCGTTTTCGGGGCGATATTGCGCTGTTGGAACCAGGGCTTGAGTGGTTGGAAGCGCGCACCCAAAAGCCGGTGCTGGGCACGCTGCCGTATCTTCAAGGTCTGCTGCTGGATGCCGAAGATAGCATCGGCACCGTGCAGGCTGAAAAAGCGAGCCAAACGCTCAAGGTCATCGTGCCCGCACTGCCGCGCATCAGTAACCACACCGATTTCGACCCGCTGCGCCTGCATCCACAGGTATCGCTTAGCTTTATCGGCCCCGACCAGCCCATTCCCCCTGCTGATGTGATTGTACTTCCCGGCAGTAAAAGCACCGCGAGCGATTTGGACTGGCTAAAGCGCCAGGGCTGGGACGCGACGATTACTCGCCACCTACGCTACGGCGGCAAAGTGCTGGGCATTTGCGGCGGCTTTCAAATGCTGGGGGAGTGGGTGGATGACCCGGACGGGCTGGAGGGCGCGCCCGGAAAGACCGCCGGATTGGGGCTGTTACCGCTGACCACGCGCATGGTGCCCGGCAAGCAGCTTCGCAACGTGAGCGGCGTGCTAATGGGGGAAGAAGCAAAGGTAGAGGGGTACGAGATTCATAACGGCGTTAGCGACGGCCCTGCCCTGAGAAGGCCACTCTTCGACGTAGGCACCCACTTGGATGGGGCCATCAGCGAGGACGGCCAAGTGATGGGCACTTACCTACACGGCCTATTCGATCACCCAGAAGCCTGCCAAGCGTTACTCACCAAGCTTGGGCTAGCCAAGGCAGGCAGCGTCGATTACAACGCCCACCGCGAACAAGCCTTGGAGCGCTTGGCCGATACGCTCGAAGAACATCTGGATATTGACGCGATCCTGGCGCTCATTGCGTCTTCAAGCGCTGCTAAACAGCCTCTTTGCCCCAGTGCTCTAACAGAAGATCGATAAACAGCTGCGCCGTACTGGATAAGCTATGCGAGTTGCTGCGTACCAAGCCAATCGAGCGCTGAATGCGTGGCTCGGGTAAATCGCGAGAGCAGAGCGTGTCGTGGTCCGGGCCGGGCATGGTCATGCGCGGCAAAATAGCCACGCCAAGGCCCGACTCCACCAGTCCCAACGAAGTAGAGAGGTGCTGCACCTCGTAAAAGCTGTTGAGGTGGATGCCCTCTGCTGAAAGCGCGTTATCCAGTAGCGTGCGGTTGCCACTATCGCGGCTCACGGTGATGAGCCGCACATCCTCTAAATCGCTCCACTCAATCTGCTTTTTGCTGGCCAGCGGGTGGTCCGAGCGTAGTGCCAGTACAAACGGATCTCGCAGCAGCGGCGTAAAGCGCACCTCCGAGCTTTGTGCGCTGATCATGTTGATGCCGAAATCCGCCTCGCCATTAATGACTTTTTCCAGCCCCTCGTTAGCGCTGACATCCAAAATTCTGATGCGGATGCCCGGCCACGCCTCGCTAAACACGCGAATGACACTAGGCAAAAAGTAGAAGGCCGCCGTGGGCAGGCAGGCAATCGTCACCGTGCCTTTTTGGTGGGTGACGAGCTCCCGAATCCCTAAGATGGAGGACTCGTACTCCTCTAGCATGCGCCTGGCGCGGGGCAGAAAATCGGCCCCAACCGGCGTTAGCCGAGTACGCCGTGTGGTTCGCTCAAGTAGTTCAACTTCAAGGAGTTCTTCGAGTTTTTGGATGCGCCGAGTGAGCGCTGGCTGCGACAAATGCAGGCGTTGGGCCGCCTCATGAAAGGTGCCCAATTCAGCGACCAAAATGAAGGCCTGGAGGTCAAGAAATTCGAGTCTATGCAGCATAGGATTGTTGCGCTAAAAAGTTGGATTCATAACCAAAACACATTAATGCACAAAGCGGATTTATAGCAATCCATATTTGCATTTGAGACATTAAACATTGGCTGACATTCTCCGTTCATACAGTCATCGCGAACTATGGCGGAGCGATATGAACAGCATTCCTTGTGTCATTATGCGGGGCGGCACCTCTCGAGGCCCCTTTATTCGCATGAAAGATCTGCCCAGTAATCAGGCTCAGCAGGCTGATATTCTGCTTAGCCTGATGGGCTCCGGGCATGCGCTACAGATCGATGGTATTGGGGGCGGAGACCCGCTCACCAGCAAAGTGGCCATTGTGGAGCGCTCGTCACACCCGGATGCCGACGTTGACTACCTGTTTGCTCAGGTGGACGTAGTGAACAAGCGCGTCGACTTTAACCCGAACTGCGGCAACATGCTCTCTGCCGTTGGGCCCTACGCTATCGAAACAGGGTTGGTGGAACCGCAGGACGGGACGACCGTGGTGAAGGTGCATAACCTGAACACCCAGCGGCTGATTGAGTGTCATGTACCCACGCCGAGTAAGCAGGTGCAGTACGAAGGCAGCGTCACCATTAGCGGCGTTCCTGGCAGTGCGGCGGGTATTCAGCTTAGCTTTTTAGACATCATGGGCAGTAAAACGGGCCAGCTGTTACCCACGGGAAACGCCTGCGATGAGATCGAAGGTGTCGAAGTGAGCTGTATTGATGCCGCCACCCCCATTATGCTGCTGCGCGCGGAGTCGGTGGGGTTAACTGGCGATGAGTCACCTGCGGAGTTGGATAATAACGCGGCCTTGTTAACCCGCTTAGAAACCCTACGCCGTGAAGCAGGGCGACGGATGGGAATGGGCGATGTGAGCCAGAGCGTGCTGCCCAAGGTGGTGCTGATTTCAGAGGCTGAAGCGGCATCTCACACGCTGAATGTGCGTTATTTTGTGCCCCATCGCTGCCATAAAGCGATTGCCGTCACCGGGGCGATGGCTGTGGCGGCAGCGATTAACGTGCCCGGTTCGGTGGCCAATCACATGGCCGTAAGCACCCAGAAGCTTTCTGCCGGGCAACTGTTATCACAGATTACATTAGAGCATCCTTCTGGTTCTATTGAGCTAACGGCGGAATATCGCCAGCAGAATGCTTTTGACCTAGCGCGCGTGTCGCTCATTCGAACGGCCCGCAAAATTATGAGCGGGCAAATTTTTTACGCGACCCCGCCAAAGGAAGTGGGGCATCACGCCATCGAAACCGTTGATTAAATAACGCTACCACAATAACCAACCGACAATAATCAATAACAGGAGTATCGCCATGACCACCCTGAAGAACACTCCGTTTACAACGTTCAAGAAAGCGCTACTGGTCGTTGCTTGTTCCACGCTAGGCGCTATCAGCGTGAATGCTCACGCTGAGGATGTGAACGTGCCTGACACCATTCGCTGGACCATTCCCTTTGGTGTGGGCGGTGGAACCGACGTATGGGCGCGCTTCTTCACCACCTGGATGAGCGAGAATATTCAAGGCAACCCGACGCTGGTGATTGATAACGTGCCCGGCGGCGGCTCTATCAATGGCAGCAATTTGTTTGCTATGCGAGCGGACTCGGATGGCAGCCAGTGGATCGGCACCTCTGCCTCCACTCAATACCCTGCCATGCTGCAAGACCGCCGGGTTCGTTATAGCTACGATGATTGGACGCCGATTCTAGCCACGCCCACCGGCGGCGTGGTTTATGCCCAGCCTGGCCTAGGCGATAGCGCAGAGGAGGTGCTGAACACGGTAACTAACCAGCGCGTTAAGTTTGCCGTGCAGAGCCATACCGGGCTAGAGCTACCAGTACTGATTGCGCTTGATTTGCTGGGGGCCGATGTGCAGGCCGTGTCGGGCATGCGTAGCCGTGGAGAAGGGCGGTTAGCCTTTGAGCGTGGCGAGGCTGATATCGACTTCCAAACCACTTCTGCCTATTTCAGCAGCGTAGAACCACTGGTTGAGAGCGGACGAGCGGTGCCGCTGTTTTCGCTAGGCGTGCTGAACGATAGCGGCGAGATCGTGCGTGACCCTGCCTTCCCTGATTTGCCGACCTTCAACGAAGTGTATGAAAGCCTGCATGGTGAAGCGCCCAGCGGCCCAGGTGCCGAGGCGTATCGTAAGTTTTTTGCTTCCGGGTTTACGCTGCAAAAATTGATTTTACTGCCAAACGATGCGCCAGAAGCGCTGATTCAGGAGTATCGCGACGCGGCGCGCCGTTTTGTGGATACGGAAGCGTTCAAAGAAGCCGCCATGGCCCAGCTTGGCCCCTACACGCCGGTGGTCGGTGAGGTCGTCGAGCAACATCTGCAGGATGCCATGTCGCTGGATGATGCCACACGCCAGTGGCTGGTGGAGTGGCTGCTAGAGCAGCACGGCGCCCGTATTTAACACGCCAGTTAACACTAAAAAGGCACGGCTGAGGCAGTGCCTTTGGGCTCCCTTAGATTAAACAACATAAGAGCCAAGACAATGACAGATGTCTTATTTTCCAGTTTGGGGCAGTTGTTTACTGTTCCCCATATGCTGTACATGGTGATTGGTGTCCTCATCGGTCTAATTGTGGGCATCATTCCTGGGCTTGGTGGCATTGCGGGTATGTCGCTGCTGTTGCCCTTTCTCTATGGAATGGAGCCGTCTGTAGCGCTGGGCATGCTCATGGGTCTAGTGGCGGTGATCCCCACGGGCGATACGTTTGCCTCGGTACTGCTTGGTATCCCGGGCTCTAGCGCTTCCCAGGCCACCGTTGTGGACGGCTTTGCGCTGGCGAAAAAAGGGCAGGCGGCACGAGCGCTGTCTAGCGCGTTTTTGTCGTCAATGATCGGTGGGCTTATCGGTGCTCTAGTGCTGACCGCCTTTATCCTGATTGCACGGCCGGTCGTGCTTTCGTTCTCTTCCTCAGAGCTGTTTATGTTGACGCTGCTGGGGCTCTCCATGGTGGCGGTGCTGTCTGGTAAGGATGTTTTCAAAGGCATTGCTGCCTGCGGCGTTGGCTTACTGGTGGGTACCATTGGTATGGCACCCGCCACAGGGGAGTTCCGGCTGCCGTTTGAAATTGACTACCTCTACGATGGATTGCCGTTAGTGGTGGTGGGGTTAGGTATTTTTGCACTGCCAGAAATCATTGATTTATTAGTGAAACGCGGCGCAATTGCCGAGCAGCCCTGCCAATTGGGCAAAGGCTGGAAAGAGGGCGTTAAGGATGTGGCCAAGCGGCCTGGACTGGTAGCTCGCTGCGCGGGGATTGGCAGCTTGATGGGCACGGTTCCTGGCTTGGCGGGCTCCGTGGTGGATTGGCTCACCTACGGCCATGCGGTGCAGAGCGCTAAGGATAAATCACAATTCGGTAAAGGCGATATTCGCGGTGTGATTGCGCCGGAGTCGGCTAACAACGCCTGTGCCTGCGGCGCGATGGTGCCCACGCTACTGTTTGGTATTCCTGGGTCTGGTACAGCGGCGGTGTTTTTAGGTGGTTTGCTACTGCTGGGCCTTCAGCCTGGGGTGAGTATGCTGGAGACGAACCTTGACCTGACGTACACCATTATTTGGTCGTTAGCCCTGGCGAATATCTTAGGCGCTGCGCTCTGTTTAGGTTTAGCGCGCCCGGTGGCGAGCTTAACGCGGGTGCCGTTCGTGATTTTAGCGCCGCTGATTACCATCTTGATTCTCTTTGCGGCCTACCAAGCAACGCGCTCGCTGGGGGATCTTTTTGCACTCGGTATCATTGGCGCGATTGGTGTGCTGTTCAAGCAGGCGAATTGGTCTCGTCCTGCCTTCTTGATTGGTTTTGTGCTCGCGCCTGGTGCCGAAGCGTACTTCTATCAAGCTGCCCAGTTTCAGGGGGCTGAGGCCTTTATGCGGCCTGGCGTGCTGATCATTGGTGCTCTGATTGCGGCATCACTGCTACTCCCGCCTCTACGCAGCTACTTGAAAAAGCGCCGTCAAGCAAATGAACCCATGACCCATGAGCTTCAGGAGGAAGTGGCTCCGCTGGCACTGGGCGTGATCGATGTCGCGTTGCTGGGTAGCCTGTTAGCAGTGGCGGGGTACATGTGGTGGGCATTTGCGGACCTTTCCATGCTGGGCGGCATTATGCCTAGGCTGGCGATTGCCATTATTGTCGCGGCGTGCGTGCTGGAAATTATCAGAACGGTCATCAAGCCGATGAAGTGGCAAACGCAGACATTGAGTCAGCAGTTGACTTGGGTCGCCGGTTTCTTCGCATTAATAGGCAGTGTGATGGTGCTGGGCTTCCTATTTGCCGCTGCGGTATTTTGCCTAGGGTTCTTGCTGGTGGTGGCACGGATGAAACCAGTTGCTGCCGTGGGGCTGGCGGCGGGCGTCACGCTATTTCTGATGGGGATGGCCAACCTGCTAACGCTGACCTATCCGACAGGAATGTTGGCGGGGCTGTAAAACGGCGTGAGCTAAAGACGAACACACAAAAAGCCACTTAAGTGGCTTTTTGTGTTTAAGTGATAAACAAAACAGGAAGCGTTATTGCTTGGCGCGCTGCGCCATCAGCGTGATCTCCACGGTACTGCCACCGCAAATGTGGGGTGATTCAGTACAAGTTCGCGCTGGGTAGCGCCCTGGCTCAAAAAATTCGGCGTAGATGCTGTCTAGCGCATTGATCTGTTTTAGGTCAGTGAGGTGAACATCCACGCGAACCACGTCCGCAAGGCTGCCACCTTCTTGCTCTAGCATGCGCGCGAGTTCGCGCATCACTAGGCGGGTCTCCTCTTTAACATCGCCCCGCGCCGCTTCCCCGTTGGAAAGATCGGCCACCGTCAGGCCAGAAATAAAGATATAGTGATCGTCAACCACCATATGACTACCCGGAAAGCTGGGTTTTGGCAGGGTAGGGTCGTTGATGAACTGTGTCATGTGCGCTCCTTGGCAATAAAAAAATGCCTTGCCTTTACTGCGACTGCCTCAGGGCATTAGGGTTCAATGAATCACCAGACTGGTGTCATCACGCGCTTTGCTCTACGCTGGCGGGCTTTTATAGCTCGCCAGCGCTTGTTGTAACGTAGGGAAGTGGCGGGGTGAACGAACGTAACGAGAGAGCGTCATGAAGGTAGTCCATGTAAGTCAGAGTGAGCCGCGCGATGCGTGTTTGGCCAAGCTATGCGCAGAGGTGTATGGCCAGCAGGCAGGCTTGACGCCGTTGGTGATCTTTACCGGCACCAAAAATGTACTGTTTGCCCAAGAAGGCGCGAGGTTGTTGGCAGGGGTTGATGGCGAAGGACACCCTTTAGCGCTGGCGCTATTGGTGCTGGATGAAGCGGGCGAGGGCATGACCGTGACTCACGCCTGCGAGTTTGCAAAAGGTGCAAAAGCTCGTTTGCTGAGCGAGCTCAGTCTGAAGGCTCCGCTGCGCATCGATACGCAGGATGAAAAAGCTAAAACGTTCTTTCAACAGTGCGGCTTCAAACGCTGGTTAGAAGCGGAAAATGGCCAGCACATCGGGCTGTCGACTCGCCACCCTGCTAACAGCATTGAGACGCTATCGCCTACGTTAGCCCTGGATGAGGCGCTGATTTTGCGCCGCTTCAAACACGATCCCGTGGCGTTCGCCCAAGCCAAAGAGGCCTTTTTAGCTGGGTTGAATCGCGTTCCCGTGTCGCTCTAGGGCAACGACGTGTTCCTTTTTTTGCAACAAATTTCCATGCTGTTGTCATGATCTGGTGAGCTGTGCTGGGTAAGATAGTGCCATGGTTCAACGTTTGTGAAGAGGAACAATAGATGGCGCTAACAGTGATGGACAGCTCTACGCGTTATGGGTTGGTGAGTCGGGCATTGCATTGGGGAATGGCACTGCTGTTTGTGTGGCAATTTTGTAGCGCTGCCGCCAGGGTGTTTTTAGAAGATACGGCGATTGAAGGCTTCCTCTGGGGTACCCATAGCCAAGTGGGTGTTGTGTTAATGGCGCTCGTTGTGATTCGCGCTGTCTGGGCGGTAATGAATGCTTCAAGGCGTCCGCCAGCGGTGAGCGTGATGGCGAAGCTTGGCCACTTAGCGCTTTACGGGTTGATGATCGCCGTGCCTGTGATTGCACTGATTCGCCAGTACGGCTCGGGCCGTGCGCTGGATGTGTTGGGCATTAATCTGATGGCGGGCGGTGGCGAGCGCATCGAGTGGATGACTAACTTGGGCGGCTTGTTACACGGCGAGCTGGGTTGGGCGCTATTAGCCCTGGTGGTAGGCCATATCGCGATGGCGGTATTGCACCGCAGGCTGACCAACCACAGCATCATGACGCGTATGGCTTAGCCATTTAGGCGTTGCAATATGCGCAACGGCGCACCCACTGGGTGCGCCGTTTTTGTTGCTGCTGTTGCTACTGTTGCTGTCTAGGCCAACGCTACTTCGCCAATTCGCGCATAGCGGTTTCCAGCCCTTCCAGCGTCATCGGGTACATACGGTCGTCGATGAGTTCGCGGATCAACTGGGTGGAGTAGGTATACTCCCAAGCCCTGGGAGGCATCGGGTTTAGCCAGGCTAAACGGGGGAATTTCTCGGCCAAGCGTTTTAGCCACACACCGCCGGCTTCGTCGTTAAAGTGCTCGACGCTGCCGCCGCGATGCGTGACCTCGTAAGGCGACATGGCGGCGTCGCCTACGATCACCACTTGGTAATCGGCGCCGTAGGTGTGCAGCACATCCATGGTAGGGATGCGTTCGTTGCCACGGCGCTGGTTGTTTCTCCACACGCCTTCATACAAGCAGTTATGGAAATAGAAATGCTCTAGGTGCTTGAACTCCGAGCGGGCCGCCGAGAATAGCTCTTCGCAGACGCGAATGTGGTCATCCATGGAGCCGCCGACGTCCAGAAACAGCAGCACCTTCACCGCGTTGTGGCGCTCTGGGCGCATCTGCACGTTGAGTAGCCCGGCATCCTTGGCGGTTTCTCGGATGGTGCTATCCACGTCGAACTCTTCTAACGCCCCTTGGCGGGCGAATTTGCGCAGTCGCCGCAGGGCCATTTTGATATTGCGGGTGCCCAGCTCCAGCGAGTCGTCGTAATCCCGAAAGCGCCGCTCATCCCACACCTTGGTAGCGCGGCGGTGGCGGGAGCCATCCTGCCCGATGCGAATGCCTTCTGGGTTGTAGCCGTAAGCGCCAAACGGGCTGGTGCCGCCGGTACCAATCCACTTATTGCCGCCCGCGTGGCGCTCTTTCTGCTCCTCCAGGCGTTTCTTAAAGGTCTCGATGAGTTCCTCTAAGCCACCGAGAGACTCGATCTTGGCCTTCTCTTCATCGGTGAGCTGTTTTTCGAACTCGCGGCGCAGCCACTCATCGGGAATCAGCGCTTCGATGGCGGCGTCCATGTCCTCAAGGCCCTTAAACCAAGCGGCAAAGGCGCGATCGAAGCGGTCAAAGTGGCGCTCATCTTTGACCATGACCGTGCGCGCTACCTGGTAAAACGTTTCCATATCGGCAAATACCACGCCGCGTTCTACCACGGCGTGAAGGTCCAACAGCTCCCGCAGTGAAACGGGGACACCCGCGCGCTTGAGGGTTTCAAATAAGCCGATAAACATGGCTTAGCGCCCGCTGTTCTTCTGGCGACGCATCATAAAGGCCAGGCGTTCAAGCAGGTGGGTATCCTGCTCGTTTTTGACCAGCGCACCAGCCATGGGCGGTAGTGCCTTGGCGGGGTCACGATGGTAGAGCGCTTCCTGGGCTAGCTCGTCGGCCATCAGCAGTTTGAGCCAATCGACCAGCTCTGAGGTGGAGGGCTTCTTCTTGAGGCCAGGTGCGCTGCGCAGGTCAAAGAAGACTTCCAGCGCCTCGCTGACCAGTTTCGGGGCAATGTCGGGAAAGTGAACATCGACGATGGCCTGCATGGTT
The DNA here is from genome assembly GCF_009846525.1 of Halomonas meridiana. NCBI lineage: Bacteria > Pseudomonadati > Pseudomonadota > Gammaproteobacteria > Oceanospirillales > Halomonadaceae > Vreelandella > Vreelandella aquamarina. The sequence continues at coordinate 1,559,867 of NZ_CP024621.1, forward strand.
TCGCGATCGGGGAACTCGATGTAGTGAAAAAAGCAGCGGCGCAAAAAGGCATCCGGCAGCTCTTTTTCATTGTTAGAGGTGATGACGATAATAGGGCGCTTTTCGGCGCGGATGGTTTCGCCGGTTTCGTAAACGTGAAACTCCATGCGATCCAGCTCTTGGAGCAGGTCGTTGGGGAATTCTATGTCTGCTTTGTCGATCTCATCGATCAGAAGCACCACCCGCTCATCGGCGCTAAAAGCTTCCCACAATTTGCCGGGCTTGATGTAGTTAGCGACGTTCTCGACGCCCTCTACGCCCAATTGGGAATCGCGCAGGCGGCTCACTGCATCGTACTCGTAAAGCCCCTGAGCGGCTTTGGTGCTGGATTTGATGTGCCAAGTGATCAGCCGAGTGCCAAGGGCGTCTGCCAGCTCTTCGGCCAGGAGCGTCTTGCCGGTGCCGGGTTCGCCTTTGATGAGTAGCGGACGCTCGAGCATCACGGCAGCATTCACCGCCTGCTTGAGCGCATGGGTTGCGATATACGAAGAGGTGGAGTCAAACGCCATAGTGGGCCTCGGCTTGTCGTAAGCGTGGTGAACATCAGATTCAAACAAGTGTACGTGAGGCTGGCCGCCCAGGCCAAGCGCCGTCCGCTGTCAGGCCTTGTTCGGCGGCACGATGCCCTGGCGCTGCATTTGCCGATATATCGTTGGCCGTGATACCCCCTGCTCGCGGGCCACGGCGCTAATGTTCCATTGGTGTTGCTGCAGCTGAATGAGGAGTTGGCTATCGGCGGCCTCGTTTTCAGGCGCGGTGATGGCTGGCGAGTGGGTAATGCGCTGGCTAAGGCACTGTTCAGGCAGGTCGTAAACGGTGATTTCATCGCTCTCGGCGGTGGCGAGTGCAAACGCCAGCGCGTTTTTAAGCTGACGAATATTGCCGGGCCAGGCGTAGGCGAGTAGGGCGCTGATGGCGTCGGCCCGCAGCCGAGGGGCGGAGCTTCCGCCGCGTTCGCCCACCACATCGCTAAAGACTTGGCGAATCACGTAGAGCTTGTCGGCGCGTTCGCGCAGCGGTGGTAAGCGCAGTTGGGCACCGTTCAAGCGGTAGTAGAGATCTTCCCGAAACTCCCCCCGCGCGATCATGGTATCGATATGGCGGTGGGTGGCGGTAATCACCCGGATGTCGATTTTTTCCGGTTTATTGGCGCCTAGTGGCATGACCTCACGCTCGGCGAGTACGCGCAGCAGGCGGGTTTGTAGCGCCAGTGGCATATCGCCGATCTCGTCTAAAAACAGCGTTCCGCCATGGGCCTGAGGGATCAGCCCGCGCATACCTTTTGCTCGCCCGCCGGTAAACGCGCCGGGCTCGTAGCCGAATAACTCGCTCTCGATCAGCGCTTCGGGAATCGCCGCACAGTTCACCGCGATGAATGGGCCTTTGGCGCGGTTGCCGCTATCGTGCAGTGCGCGGGCAACCACCTCTTTGCCGGTGCCGGTTTCGCCGCTGATCAACACGTTGACACTGGCCTCGTTGCGCAGCCGTTCAGCCAATTTTTGTAGCTTACGTATCGCAGGGTCGTCGGCGCCCAGTCGTTCTAGCGGCGTTGGCAGGGACGATGCGGGCTTGTCGCGGGATACGCTCCGCGGCCTACGCGGCTCTAGCAGGCTAATAAAGTAGATGGCATTGCTGGCGCGGGCGCGAAATGCCCGCAACTGGTCGTTGGTCGCGCTGTTGATGCTGAGCACATCGGCAATCTCGCACTCGAAGAGCTCGCTAAGCATGGGGGCGTGTTGTGCAGACCACGGCGGCCAACGGCGTTGGTGTTCCTCCATCAGTTCACGGCCTACGGCGTTGGCGGCAATCACTTGGCCGTTCTCTTCTATCGCGATCAGCCCCCGCCCATTCACGTGTACGAACTCTCGCGAGGTATCCAGGCGCACCATCAAGCAGTCGCGGTAGCGCTGCAGGAAATAGGCGTCTTCGATCATGCGGGCGTAGAGCGTGACCAGCGAGAGGCTGAAGTTCTGGCTCTCATGCTGGGCAGGCGACTGCAGCGCGGAGATATCCAGCACGGCCATGACGTTGCCGTGGGGGTCGGCGATAGGGGCAGCCGTGCAGGTCAGCGAAATATGCGTGGCGTCGAAGTGCTCCTGACGGTGGCAAATGATCGCTTGGCGGTCGTGTAGGCAAGTGCCGACCGCGCAGGTGCCCGCAAAGCGCTCGTCCCAATCCGCCCCTAAATAGAGGCCCGCTTTGCGCAGCTGCTGGTCTTGATGGGGGTTGCCGCGAAACTCCACGGTAATGCCGCGGTGGTCGGTAAGCAGCAGCACGTAGCCGAGCTGGGCGATTTGCCCGTATAGCTGCTCGACCCCGGCGCGGGCGACGTGCAGCAGCTCATCGACGGATTCCCGGTGCTCGATCAAGGTTTGCTGGGGCACCACCCGGGCAGGGCGTGGTTGCGTAGGGTCGAGCCGGTATTCGTTCAGACAGCGCAGCCAAGAGCGGCGGATGGTGGCCTGCGCCGGTAGCTGCGGTGCGTCCACGCCTTCACCGAGCTGGAAGATGTGCTCGATATGCTGGCGCTGCACGGAGGCCAAGCGTGTCGGTGGTAGTGATGGCGTCGGCATGGCGAATCCATACAGAATTATTGTTGTACCTCCAGACTATGCGCTTTGTCGTGCGTGTCAACGAGGCGGTGTTACGCCGTTAGTCGTGCGTTACACCTGTAACGTTAGCCGTACACGAGGTGTGACAAGTGTACAGGTGGTGCGTTGGTGGATAGCAAGCCGAAAATCTTTTTTGTTTAAATTTTTCAATTGCTTATTGATTATTTTGCACATTTGGCACGGCGGGTGCTTAGGGTTGAGTGTCTTATCGACAGTTCAACAATAACAACGACCTTGGAGTACCCGCGATGACTCACACAGAGGTAAGAACCCCATCCAGCGCTACCAGCACCGTCAACGCATGGCTGCATGAGTTTGATGAAGCGCTGCAGGCACGGGATAGTCAGCGCGTGCTGACGCTATTCAACGACGAGTGCTACTGGCGCGATTTTCTGGCGTTTACCTGGAATCTAAAAACGTGCGAAGGCAAGGAGGAAATCCAGGCCATGCTCGATGCCACGCTGGCCCGCACGCGGCCTTCTCAGTGGCAGCTCGATGGGGAGGCCAGCGAAAACGGCGATACCATCGAGGCGTGGTTCACGTTCAAAACGGCCATTGCCAGCGGCAAAGGCTACCTGCGTTTGAAGAACGGCAAGTGTTGGACACTGCTCACTACTCACTACCATGCAGGCGTTGAACGACTTCCCCGAACCGCGCAATCACCATCGCCCCAAAGGGGCCGAACATGGTGCCAACAAACAGCGTGAAACCTGGCTGGAAGCCCGTGAACGTGAGGAAGCCGAGCTTGGTTACACGCGCCAGCCCTACTGCGTGATCATTGGTGGTGGCCAGGGCGGTATTGGCTTGGGGGCGCGGCTGAAACAGATGGGCGTGCCCACGATCATCATCGAGCGCAACGAGCGCGCGGGGGACTCTTGGCGCAAGCGCTATAAATCTCTCTGCTTGCACGACCCGGTATGGTACGACCACCTGCCTTACATCCCCTTCCCAGAAAACTGGCCGGTGTTTGCCCCGAAAGACAAAGTGGGCGATTGGCTGGAAATGTACACGAAAGTGATGGAGCTCAATTATTGGAGTTCCACTGAGTGTCAGAATGCACGCTTCGATGACGCCGCAGGTGAGTGGATCGTGAACGTGAAGCGCAATGGCGAAGAGATCACGCTACGTCCGAAACAGCTGGTGATGGCTACCGGGATGTCGGGGATGCCCAACGTGCCCAAGTTTGCAGGCGCGGAGAGCTTCGAGGGCGAGCAGCAGCACTCCAGCCAGCACCCAGGGCCGGATGCCTACGCCGGTAAAAAATGCGTGATCGTGGGCTCGAATAACTCGGCTCACGATATTGCTGCCGCGCTCTGGGAGCATGATGCCGATGTCACCATGCTTCAGCGCTCCTCGACCCATATCGTCAAGTCGGACTCATTGATGGAAGAAGTGCTGGGGCCGCTTTACTCGGAGGAGGCCGTCGCGGGCGGGTTGACCCACGAAAAAGCAGACCTACTGTTTGCCTCGATTCCTTACAAGGTGTTGCCCGATTTTCAACGTCCGGCGTTCGATGCCATCAAACGGCGGGATGCTGAATTTAACCAAAAGCTCGAAGACGCGGGCTTCATGCTCGACTTCGGTGACGATGAGTCTGGCCTGTTTTTGAAGTACCTGCGCCGTGGCTCGGGCTATTACATCGATGTGGGGGCCTGCGATCTGGTCGCCAATGGCGATATCAAGCTGCGCAGCGGTGTGGGTATCGAGCGGATCAATCCGCGCTCGATCACGCTCACCGACGGCAGCGAATTGGACGCTGATCTGATCGTCTACGCCACCGGCTATGGCTCGATGAATGGGTGGGCGGCTCGACTGATTTCTCAAGAGGTAGCGGACAAGGTGGGCAAATGTTGGGGATTAGGCTCTGACACCACCAAAGACCCCGGCCCGTGGGAAGGGGAGCTGCGCAATATGTGGAAGCCCACCCAACAAGAGGCGCTGTGGTTCCACGGTGGCAACCTGCACCAGTCCCGGCACTACTCTCACTATTTGGCGCTGCAGTTGAAGGCGCGTATGGAAGGACTAGATACCCCCGTCTATGGGCTGCAGCCGGTTCACCATGTGTCTTAAAAGCCATGTGTCTTAACAGAAAGGGCAACCTATGAGCCAGTCAACGGATCAATCACAGATGCAGGCCGCGGTGTGGTATGCGGCGAAAGATTTGCGCGTCGAACAGGTGCCGGTGCCGACCATCGATGACCCCCATGCGGTGAAAGTGAAAGTCGCCGCCTGCGGTATTTGCGGCAGCGATTTACACGAGTATGCCGCCGGGCCGATTTTTATTCCGGTAGGCAAACCGCACCCCATTAGCGGCGGCCAGGCACCGATCATTATGGGCCATGAGTTCGCAGGCGAAGTGGTCGAGGTTGGTGAGAAAGTGACTCGGGTGAAGGTAGGCGACCGCGTGGCCATTGAGCCGATCCTCTCGCCTAATAAAGATGGCGCTTATCAGATGGAGCGCTACAACCTGACGCCGCTACTCGGCTTTCACGGCCTTTCCGGCGGTGGCGGCGGATTCTCTGAGTTCACCGTGATGGGTGAGCACATGGTGCACAAACTGCCGGATGACCTTAGCTTCGAGCAGGGGGCGCTGGTCGAGCCTGCGGCGGTCGCGCTGCATGCAGTACGCCAGAGCAGCCTCAAAGCCGGGGATAGTGCCGTGGTGTTTGGTGCTGGGCCGATTGGCTTGATGACCATCGAAGCGCTCAAAGCCGCCGGGGCTGCACAGATTTATGCGGTCGAAGTCGCGCCTTCTCGTAAAGCCAAAGCCGAAGTGCTGGGCGCCATCGTCGTCGACCCACAGCAAGAAAACGCGGTGGAAAAACTGCACGCTTTGAGCGGCGGCGGGGTGGACGTGGCCTTCGAAGTGACCGGCATTCCCGCCGTGCTAAATCAAGCGCTGCACAGCACCCACGAGGGCGGCGAAGTGGTGGTGGTGAGTATTTGGGAGTCAGAGGCCAGTTTTCAGCCTAATGACTTGGTGATCAAAGAGCGCACCATGAAAGGCATTATTGCCTATCGCCATGTGTACCCAGCGGTGATGGCATTGATGCAGCGGGGCTACTTCCGCGCCGAGGATATGGTCACTCAACGCATTCCGCTGGCGGATATCGTGGAGGAGGGCTTCGAGGCGCTGTTGAACGATAAGGCGCAAGTCAAAATCATCGTTACGCCTTAATCCAACGTGGAGTTGCCATGTAAAGGCCATCCTTCGATGGCCTTTTTTGATGCGGCACCTTTGCGCGCAGGCCGCTATTCGGCATAGATCATTTTGCGTGTCATGCCGCCGTCGACGACGAAATTCTGGCCGGTAATAAAACCAGACTCTTTAGAGAGCAGAAAGTGAGTGAGTGAAGCGATGTCTTCGGGGGTACCCACGCGGCCAGCCGGGTGTTGTTCGCGATCGATATCCCGGTGCTCCACCGACTGCTGTCGGCTGGGTTTTTGCCAGTCGCCCACTTCGATCCAGCCGGGGCTGATAGCGTTGACGCGAACATCAGGCCCCAGGCTGACCGCCAGCGCATGCGTCAAGGCGACGATGCCGCCTTTGCTGGCGGCGTAGGCTTCAGTGTCCGGCTCGGATTGGATGGCGCGTGACGAAGCCATCAACACCATGCTGCCGCCGTGAGGACGTAAGTAGGCAGCGCCATGTTTGGCACACAAAAAGGCACCGGTGAGATTGGTGTCCAAGTAGGCCTGCCATGTCTCTAGCGAAAGCTGCTCCACCGGGCCATGAAAAGGGTCGGCAATGCCGGCGTTATGCACGATACCGTTTAGCTGCCCAAAGTGGTTGACACTTTTTTCGAGGCTGGCCATCACCTGGGCTTCATCGCTGACATCCGCTGTGAGAGTCAGCAGTTGCGACGGATGAGGCAGCCTTTGCGCAGCGGCGTCGAGGGCTTCGCCATCAATATCGGTAATGACGACACGGTGTCCCTTGGCCAAAAGGGTATGGGCAATGCCCAGACCGATGCCTTGGGCGCCACCGGTAACGTAGTAGGTGCAGGGTGAGGTCATGAGTGCGTTTCCAAAGTGGTTGAGTCGTAACCGGCTGCGAGTAGTGCAAATGTAAAATATCGATACAGCCAGCGACAGCACCCACATTAAGGCATACATTGACAGTAACTAAACGATCTTAGCGGCGCTATGCCCGATGGATAATATTGGCGGTTAGACACCTTTGAGGTTTCTGTCATGGTGGAGAGTGAACGAGCGCGGCTGCTGGCGTTACATAGTTTAGCCATTTTGGATACTCCGCCAGAGGAGCGCTTCGATCGGATCACCCGATTGGCTACTTCCATTTTTGACGTGGACATTGCGTTAGTGTCATTGGTCGATGAGGAGCGCCAGTGGTTCAAGTCACGTCAGGGCATTTCGCTGACGCAGACCTGCAGAAAGGAGTCTTTTTGCGCGCACGCCATTCAAGGAGAGAGCATCTTCGAGATAGAAGATGCCAGCCAAGATTCCCGCTTTGCTGACAATGTGCTGGTCACCGCCCGTCGCGGCATTCGCTTCTATGCAGGCGTGCCGCTGACCACTGCCAACGGCTTTCGAGTAGGCACCTTGTGTATCATCCACCCCGAGCCGCGCCGTTTGAGCCCTTCCCAGCGTCAGGTGTTGACCGACTTGGCGGCGTGCGTAGAAGATGAAATCAATCGAATTGGGCTGGAAAATGAGCTTACCAGGGTCAACGACGTTAAACGACAGTTGGCTGACGATGAATCTCGCCAGCGTTCACTGGTGGACGCATTGGCCGCACTTAACGATATCAGCACCTCTAATCATTTAGGTATCGATAGGCAATTTCAGGAAGCGTTGGCGTTGGGCTGTCGCTATCTCAATCTTCAAATTGGCATCATTAGCCGTATCCATAGAGGGGTATTCGAAGTCGTCGCCGTCACGGCGCCGAAGGATGTCACGCTGGCGGCCGGCCAGTGCTTGCCCTTGGCCAATACCTACTGTGACATGACGCTAAAAACCAGCGGTCTATTGGCCGTTCACGATACGACCGAGAGCGATCTTAGGCATCATCCGTGTTACGACACCTTCGGCCTCAAAGCGTATATGGGATCGTCGATTCAACTGGGTGATCAGCTCTTTGGAACGGTGAGCTTCTCTTCCGCCGATCCTCGCCAGCACCGTTTTGCTGAAACCGACACACTCTTCATCAAGCTATTGAGCCGTTGGATTGGCTCGGCGTTAGATCGGCAGCGAGTCGATGCACTGAAGAGCGAGTTCGTTTCCACGGTGAGCCATGAACTTCGTACCCCACTCACGGCCATGGCCGGCGGGTTGAAGCTAGTGCTGGGCGGTGCTACTGGAGAGCTACCCGAGAGCACCCACAAGATGCTCTCCATGGCATTGAAAAACGGCGAGCGGCTGTCTCTGTTGATCAATGATCTTTTGGATATCGAAAAACTCTTGGCGGGGCAGCTCAATGTTATTTGCCAGCCAAGAGAACTAGGAGAACTGCTCAAGGCTGCGCTACTTGAAAACCAGCCTTATGCCGATCAGCATGGCGTTGCTTTACGGTTGGAAACGCTATCGAAAGACCGTTTTATTAACGTCGATGTATTGCGCTTTCAGCAGGTCATGGCCAACTTACTCTCTAATGCTGCAAAGTTCTCTCGGCTTAACAGTGACGTCGTTATATATTGTGACGAGTTTGATAAAGAGATACGCATCAACGTAAAGGATAGCGGGTGCGGAATACCTGAGGCGTTTAGGGGACGGATTTTCCAAAAATTTTCGCAAGCAGATGCGAGTGATCGACGCGTTAAAGGAGGAACGGGTTTGGGGCTTTCAATTAGTAAGGCGATGACCGAACAAATGGGGGGCACTATCGGTTTTCAATCCACAGAGGGAGAAGGTAGTACGTTTTACATAACTTTCCCTTATGCGGAGGTGCCTACGCGTGTTCGGCACTGAACGAATCGGACGCTTCAATGGGGCTCCTTGGTATCTAGGTATTCTGTTTGCGTGTCTGCTCGTCGCTGGCGTGGCGGGCAATATGCTACAGCTTTCGGTACTGTTTAACGTTTTTTTCGTATTTGGCTCGGTGGCTGTCATGCTAGCCGTTGCTTGGCTGGGGACATGGCCAGCGGTACTGATTGGGGTCGCCTCAGGCGTTTATACTTATGTCTTTTGGGAAAATCCCGTCACCGTCATGGTGTTCATCCTAGAGGCGCTCGTGGTCTCTTGGCTTTACCACCATAAAGTCAAAAACTTGATCATTGCTGCACTGATCTTTTGGACGGCGATCGCCGCCCCGATCGACTTTCTATTATTGCCTTTGTGGTTAGGATGGAGCCAAGAGCTAACGCTGCTGGTGTATTTAAAACAAGCCATTAACGGTGTTTTCAACGCGGTCATCGCTAGCGCGATCATTATTGTTTGTGGGCTATCTCAACGGTCTTGGCTGCCGACGGCAGGGGCTTTATTAAGGCTCAAACATCTGCTGTTTTGTGCCCTATTGTCGGTCACATTGATGACGGGTATTCCGCTGATTCTGTACGAAGGCCATGCCATGCGTCAGGGGCAAGAAAACTTTGTCAACCAAACGCTCAATGCCATGGGCAACGAGCTGGTGGGGCGTTTGTCGGAACCCGGAGCCGATCAGCGTTTCGTTTACCATATTGGTCGAGTAAGGGCAGATAGCAACGTCAATATTGGACTACTCGATGCAGAGGGTGAGCTGCTGGCACAGGTAGGTCATCTCAACTCACTAACGCTGGCATCTGGAGATGAACTCATCGATCTAGACGAGCGCATGCGTATGTGGCTTCCAGGCAATTTGGATAACCCGGCCGTTCGCTTTTCTCAGGGGTTTTATACACTACAGTTACCTGCCCGCGGCGTAGGAGGTGTCGATCACGTATTGTTAGAGACGCCGGCACTGCCTACCGTGCGTGCCATGGAAGCTTATCGGACCGTTTTGTTTGCCATGTTAGCGGCAGTATTGATCTTTGGCATCGTGGCGGCTGAACTCTTGAGCCGTATGATTACTCAGCCGCTAACCCGTCTCGGCAAAAAAGGGCGGACGCTGAGCGATTCGATTGCCAAAGGCAAAACGCCCAAACTTCCCGACAGTCGCATCGTCGAGTTCCAACAGCTATCTAATTTATTGGGTGCAATGAGCGCGGAACTCAGCGATGCGTTCAAACGCCTTCGCCATACGCAGAGCAATTTAGAGCGCGAGGTCGATCAACGCACCAGAGCACTCGCCAGTAGCAATGATTTGCTGAGCTCGGTGCTCGATGCTGCCGTGGATTTTGCCATTATCGCCATGGATACCCAGGGAGTGATCAAGCTGTTCAACAAAGGTGCTGAAGACCTTTTGGGATATCAGGCGAGCGAGGTCATCGGAGTGCAAACTCCTATGCTGTTTCACGATGCCGATGAAGTCGAACAGCGGCTCCTCGAACTGAGCCAGAGTGCAGGCCATACCTTGATGCCCTTGGAGGTGTTTACCCACCGGGCTGCCCTGGAAAAGCGCGATGTCAACGAGTGGACCTATCTGACCCGCGCGGGCGATCGTGTGCCCATCAAGCTGGTGGTGACCGCTATTAAAGATCAGCAAGGCACGATTACCGGTTACTTGGGCATCGCCGAAGATATTTCTGAATCGAAGCGCGTCGAGCAAATGAAAAACGAGTTTGTCTCGACCGTGAGTCATGAGCTGCGTACGCCGCTTACGTCCATTTCGGGAGCGCTGGGTATGGTCGCTGCCGGGGCGCTTGGCAGCGTGCCGGATACCGTCATGCGTATGGTCAACATCGCGCATAAAAATAGTCAGCGGCTCACCCACTTGATCAACGATCTGCTCGATATCGAAAAAATAGCCGCCGGTAAACTGGCGTTCGATATGCAGTGGCAGTCGCTACAGCGTTTACTGGAGAGTGCCATCGAGGAGAATCGCCACTATCGCCATGAGCGGCAGGTGACGTTGACGCTGGATAATCCTCATTCGGATACACAGGTGCGTGTCGATGGTCAGCGGCTTCGTCAGGTCATGGCGAACTTGCTCTCCAATGCCGTGAAGTTTTCGCCGGAGGGAGGGGAAGTCCAAATCAGTGTCGATAAGCAAGACCATAAGATTACGGTGACCGTCAAAGACGATGGGCCAGGAATTCCTGACCACTTCAAAGGCCATATTTTTAGTAAGTTCGCACAAGTCGATGCCTCCGACTCGCGAGCGAAAGGGGGAACGGGGCTGGGTTTGGCGATTACGCGCGAGCTAATCGAGCACATGGAAGGTGAGATGGGCTTCGATTCAGAAGAGGGCAAGGGTAGCTGTTTCTGGTTCTCCCTGCCTCTTCATCCTTCGGATACCCTTAGTGATTCGCGGGGCGCTGACGCGGGCCGAGTGCTGGTGATCGAGGATGATCCTTCCGTCGTGCGTGTTCTGTTTGAAACATTGGCTCAAGCCGGTTTCGAAGTGGACTCTGCCTTGAACGGTGCCATGGCGCTGGAGAAACTGGCCAACCAACGCTATGACGCCATCACCGTCGATATTGGGCTACCCGACATGAGCGGTTTCGATGTGATTCATGCGCTGCGACAGCAGCGGGCGTCGAAGCATACTCCCGTTATGGTGGTGACGGGGAGCATGGAGCGAGGAAGTGTCGCTTTGGAAGGTCATTTAGAGGACATCGCCTGGTTGGCAAAACCCATTCAGACTGAACAACTGCTAGCACTACTCAGCGAGCAGTTGCAGACTCATCAAGAGCGCTTGAGGCTGCTGCATATCGAGGATGACCCCGACCTCCATGCGGTCATACGCGCCATGCTGGATGCGCATGAAGAGTGTGATCACGCGGTGAGCGTGGCCATGGCACGTCGCCACTTAGCCTATCGACGCTACGATGCCATTATTTTGGATATTGGTCTGCCTGACGGCGAAGGTTGGGATTTACTAGAGCAGATTCGTGAAGAGCAGCCCCACGCGCGAATCATTATCCTATCTGGGCAGTCCATCAGTGAAGCAGATCAACATCGTGTCGAGACGGTGTTCTTGAAATCGCGCATTAGTCCGACAGAGTTGCTCGAGGCAATTCAACAACGAACCCAACTGGTCCAGATGGTGGATAACGAATGAGCAGCTTAGAGCGTATTTTGTATGTAGAAGATGATCCTGATATCCAAACGGTAGCGACACTTGCTCTCGAAGTCGTCGGTGGTTTTAACGTCAAAGTCTGTGCTTCAGGGGAGCAGGCATTGGAAGAAGCCGAAGCGTTCGCCCCAGACATGATTCTACTCGATGTCATGATGCCTGGTATGGATGGGCCATCGACTCTAGCGGCGTTGCGTCAACGCTCGAGTCTCGAGAAAGTGCCCATCGCGTTCATGACCGCCAAAGTACAACCCCACGAGGTGGATCAACTCATCGCACTCGGTGCCGAAAGCGTGATTGCCAAACCGTTCGATCCCATGACCCTGGCTAATCAAGTTCGCACTCTTTGGGAGCAGGCGTGTGGCAAATCATGATCAACAGTCGCTAGAGCACAAACTGGCACTGCTCAAACAAACCTATCAGCATAATCTGCAAGCCGAATTGGCATCGTTGTGCAGTGTGCTCACGCGTTTGCAGCAAACGTTACGTGCTCAGCTAATGGTCACCACCGAAGCCCCGTCCAGTGGCGACCCACAAGCCCCTCGGGATACGTTGACCGATGTCTACCATCGACTACACAAACTGGCAGGGTCGGCAGGGACGTTTGGTTTCGATACGATCGGCAGCCAAGCACGGCTGTTGGAAAATGGCCTTAAGCGCTGGCTGGAGGAGAGCGATCAAGCCATCGATCTTCAGCTCGTCAACGTGGTGAGTAGCCAATTACAGTCGATGCAAATCGAGCTCGTGCCTAGTTTGCAGCAGACGCCTAGCGTTGATGGGCCTCAAGAAATCAACGGCACATCCGCTAAGATTTGGCTGATCGAAGAAGATGACGAGCTCGGTAAGCATATCCGTGAACAGTTGATGAACTTCAGTTATGACGTCCGTCTTTTCGACTCTGTGCCAGAGGCGTGCCAAGCGATCGCCAAACAGTCTCCCGATATTTTGATCGTAGACGCCATGGCAGGCGTGGGACACCTTGCACCGTTGCAAGCGCTCTCTTGCCCACTACTTTTCATCAGCGACTGTGACTCCTTCGATGCACGTATGCGAGCGGCACAGTTAAATGCGCATGGCTATTTTTTGAAGCCACTGAACATACCGCAATTGGTGAACCGTCTGGAGCAGCTTCTTCAAGAGCGTCAATCGCCACCCGCTCGTATTCTCGTTGTGGACGACGACCAACAGCTGGCGGCTTATTACCAGCTCGTGCTAGAAGCCGCGGGGATGGAAGTGCGCATCCTCGACAATCCCCGCCATATCATCGATCAACTCGCCTCGTTTAGACCCGAGCTCTTACTGATGGATGTGCACATGCCGGATTACGATGGCCCTGATTTAGCGTCAGTGGTTCGGCAGTATGACGAGTGGAGTAGTCTGCCCATCGTCTTCTTATCGGCAGAGATGGACTTAGGTAAGCAGGTAGATGCGCTCAGCCACGGAGCCGATGACTTCCTCACCAAGCCCATTCTCGCTGCGCAGCTGGTAGCCTCGATTCGTGTGCGCGTGGCCCGCTCACGCACACTGTCGGCGCTGCTCAATAAAGACAGTCTGACCGGGCTGCTCAAGCATGCCAGCATTAAAAGTGCCGCGATCAACGAGATATGTCGTGGCTTCCGACAGCACTATTCGGTGGTGGTCGCCATGGTGGACATCGACCATTTCAAATCGGTGAACGATACCTATGGCCATGCCACAGGGGACGTCGTTATTGCGTCGGTTGCGACGCTGCTGCGTCAGCGCCTACGCCAAACCGATATGATTGGCCGGTATGGGGGCGAGGAGTTTTTAGTGGTGCTGCCACACTGCAGCGCAGAGGACGGTCGGAAGCGCTTGGAAGACATTCGCCAATACTTTTCTCGCCTGCGCTTTAACCAAGGGGAGCAGGAGTTTGCGTGCACGCTCTCGGCGGGTATGGTCTGTAGTACCGACGTATCAGAGGACAACAGAGACCGACTCTTGGTCTTAGCAGATGAAGCGCTTTACCGAGCCAAGCGCGGCGGCCGCAATCAAGTTAGCCAGTAACGCTAGTTGCTGGTGGCGGTTGAGTGATTCGTTATGAAGCAATGCAGCAAAAAATGCGCGCCGTTGGTGCGCTTTTTCATGGAGTAAAAAGAGAAAGGGCGCTTTTGGCACTCATTTATTTAGCAAGATTATGTTTTTTAAAGGAAATTATTTTATTGGCACACAGCTCGCAATATAAAAGGTAACTCGCAAATGAATAGAGTCATTAAGGTCTCGATGCAACCGGCACTCAATGCTCTCCCTTCTTTGCAACGTTGCCGCGGCGCTGCCCGGCAATACACCGAGTGAGCTGGCGTGCTCCACCTGGGTCCCCTTCGGGGGACTTTTTTTATGCTCGTTTGTCAAGCGCGATAGTTAACAAAAGCTATCAGAGCCAGAAAACCTATAATAAAATTTCACATGAAATTTGGAAACGGTGTTCTTATACTATATATTGTATAGGTTAGCTGGCGTTGACCAGCATCAATCCCAAGCAAGATGCAAGAGGATGACCCTGATGAGCAAAATGAAATTGATCACCGCCGCTATCGTGTCTGCCAGTGCCGTCATGGCGAGCCAAGCCGTCATGGCCTACGAAGCAGGCGATGTGTTTGTTCGCGGCGGTGTTGCCCAAACGGATACGGGCTCAGGTAACGGCAATGTTGGCGGTGCGGACCTCAACGTACAAAGCGCACGTGGGTTTACTTATGGTGCGGGCTACCTGTTCAGCGACAAATTTGGCGTCGAACTCAACAGCTCTGAAAAATTCGAGCATGACCTGAACACGACACCGGGCGGCAGCGCAGGTAGCGTCGACCGTCTGCCGGTGAACCTGCTGGTCAACTACTACCCGATGGGTGGTTTGGACTCGAAAGTTCAGCCTTACGTAGGTCTTGGTTTGAACTACACGAGTTTTTCCAGCGAGCCATCCGGCTTGAGCATCGACGAGAGCTACGGCGCCATCGGCCAAGCGGGTGTGGATTTGGCAGTGACGGATAACGTCATGCTGAACGGCTATGTTAGCTACGCGGACGTAAGCGCCGACATCAATGCGGCTGGCGCCACCGTTGGCGAAGTCGATATCGAGCCAGTGACGATCGGCGGCGGTATTACTTACCGTTTCTAACCCAACCCGATACATATACGCCCGGCTTACACGCGTAAGCCGGGCGTTTTTATTGGGCAAGAGAATGACTATAACGTCAAGTTCTCAGATCCGCCTTCTGTCACTAGGATATTATCCTCGATGCGTATGCCTCCGCACACGGCGAGCCGGTCGACCAGCGTCCAGTCGATGGGGTGGGGCTTTTTACGCAGTGGTGCCAGCAACATGGGAATGAAATAGAGGCCTGGCTCGATGGTGATGACCATACCGGCTTGCAGCGTACGGGTGAGACGCAGGGCTGGATGGGTGTCAGGTGCTGGCGATGGGCTCCCGTCTGGCTGCCTCAATCCGGCCACATCGTGTACCTGAATCCCTAATGAGTGGCCCAGTCCATGCGGGCAAAAGGCGCGGGTAACACCGGTTTCCACGGCGCTCTCTGCGCTGCCCTGATACAGTCCGTGCGAGATCAATATGTCGGCTAGGCCTCGGTGCATCTGCTCATGTAGCGTTAGAAACTCGATGCCAGGAACGATGTGGGTGATGAGTTCATCTTTCAGACCGTGCATGGCGCTGATTAACTCGCCAAATTCGCTGGGTGCATCCGGGCCTGCATAGGTACGGGTAATGTCCGCACAGTAGCCGCGAAAACGACGGCCCGCATCGACTAGCAGGCTATAACGCCGTTTGGGGGCTGACAGGTCATAGCGCTGATAGTGTAAGACCCCGGCATGCTCATTTAGACCGATAATGTTTTGATAGGGAACGTCCGACTCTCGCTGTCGGCTGGCCCCTAAATAGGCGAGCTGCACATCCAGTTCGGCCGACGCACCGATAAAAGCAGCATTAGCCGCTTGGTGGCCCGCAATTGCTAGTCGATTGGCTTCGCGCAGGCAAGCCACTTCGTAGGCGGACTTGACCATGCGCAACTCATCGAGTTCGCGTACCAAGCCTTCGGGATGAAGTGCGGCGACATTGGCGAGGGGTGTCGTGCTCGCGAGCTCCTTCAGATCGCCGATCACGGCAGCGTGTCCGGTGAGCGGCGGGGTGATTTTATCGCTACATAAATGTACGTCGAACTCCGCCACCCAGGGTTCTTCAGGCAGCTGAGTCGGTAAGTGCCAAAAATCGGCAGGCGCGTACAGATAAAGCTGGGGGCGCTGATGGGGCTGAATCACCAGCCAGCTGTGCTGAACATCGGCCATCCCCACCCAATGAATGAAATGGCCATAGGACTGAAAGCTGGTGGCATGGTCATCAGCGAAGTGGTTGTTCGCATGGCCGCTGTATATCGCCAAACTATCCAGATTATGCGCCGCCATGCGCGCTTGATAAGCATGATTCAGTGCTTGGATGTGGTCGCGCTGCAGTTGATAGAGGGTTGCTGACATATAAACGTCCTTTCAAAGTCGGGGCGGTGAGAGCTGGCCCCACAAACTATCGAGTTCGGCATGGTGCTGGCTTTGGTGACGATACAACCGCAGCTCCATGGGTACGTCCCAGCGGCTGTCGCCCGCCCTGACCAAGGTGCCGTCAGCTAGCTCTGCGGCCACATTGCGCTCGGGTAGCCAGCTCATGCCATACCCCAGCAGCACCAGTTCTTTGATACCCGCTGCATAGAGGTTTTCGCTCTGTGCCGTTAAGTACGTGCTTTGCGGCAACCGTGCCAAATGTGCTTTGACAGCCGAGCCGAGTAGCCCACGTTTGGGGTAGGCCAGCCAGGGCACTGGCTGCTGGCGAGCGCCAGGCAGTAGTGCACACGGCGACCCGTCGTTTTTACGCCCGGTCACGGGAATTAGCCGTTCATGCCCAATGACTCGATAGGTGCAGGCGCTAGTGTCGATATCCAGATCGCAGCGTCCAACGGGCCAATAGCAAATCGCTAGATCGCACTCTGCCCGAGCCAGCGCCTGAAAGTAGTCGCTGGCCACCCAGCCCGTCGCGCGAAGGTAGGGCTGAATGCGCTCCTGCCAGCCGCTGCTGGCTAACCATTCCGGTAGAAAATGCGCCAGCAGACTTTGCGGTGCGGCTACCATGATTCGCCGCTGCTGACCGGCGCTAATTTCACGAACGCGGTCGCGTGTCAAACGCACCCGGTCGGTGACCTGTTCGCAGAGCGTCAAGAACTCTTCACCCGCAGGCGTCAACGACAGCGGTAACGTTTGTCGGTTGATCAACGTGACGCCCATTTCCTCTTCGAGCAGTTTGATCCGCCTTGAAAAGGTAGGCTGCGTGACGTGTTGTTCGTCGGCGGCGCGGGAGAAGTGTCGCGTTCTGGCCAGGGCAATGAAGTCTTCTAGCCAGCGAATTTCCATGCCTTACCTCGCAAAACGACCAAGCGTATGGCGCTTGAAGGGGCCGCGCTCATAGGCGGCCTTCCTCAACAGCGTGACACGCTACGCGGGTGCCGTCATCCTGGGTTATCAAAGCAGGTATTTCTTGCTTGCAGCGGGCGTTAGCATGGGGACAACGACCATGGAAAACGCAGCCGCTGGGTAAGTTGACCGGTGTCGGCACTTCACCCGACAGGCGAATATGCTGAGGGCGGTCGTCCTCCAAGCGGGGAATGGCCGACAGCAATGCCTGGGTATAGGGGTGGCGAGGCTTGGCAAACAGCGTGGCGGTCGTGGCGACTTCACATACGGTGCCCAGATACATCACGGCCACCCGTGTCCCAAAGTGCTCGACCACCGCCAGATCGTGGGTAATGAACAGATAGGTCAGGTTGCGATCCCGCTGGGCATCCATCAGCAGGTTGAGCACCTGTGCTTGGATAGAGACGTCCAGCGCTGAAATGGGCTCATCGGCGACGATGAATTCGGGATCGACGGCCAGCGCACGTGCAATGGCAATTCGCTGACGCTGACCGCCAGAAAACTCGTGGCCAAAGCGCTTGCCCCAATCGGGGTCGATACCCACCGAACGCATCACCTCCTCGACTTTATCGAGGATCTGCTGGCGGTTCCAGTCGGGATGGTGAAGCCGCAGTGGCTCTTCCAGCGTCTGCTGAATGGTCATGCGTGGGTTCAGCGACGCGTAAGGGTTCTGGAAGATCATCTGCATGCGCTTGCGGTAGGGCAGGAGCTGCTTCGAGCTGAGATCGTCGATGCGCTGGCCGTCGTAGCGAATTTCACCCTCTGACGGAGAAATCAGCCCCATGACCGTGCGCGCCACGGTGGACTTACCGCAGCCAGATTCACCCACCACGCAGAGCGCTTCGCCGCGCTTGATGTCCAGATTGACGCCGTTAATGGCGTGGACATACTCCTGATGGCGAATCAGCTTGCCGCCTTTGAAGCGTAGCTGCTCCAGAAAATCACCGGAGAGTGAGAAACGCTTTTTAAGACCGCGAATTTGCAGTAGCGAGTCGTTGCTCGCTTCGTTTTGGGTCGGCATGGTCGCGATCGTTTCCGCCTGGGCGTTCATAAGCTCTCCTCCTTCAAGCGGCGATCTTCCAACATTTCCGCCACCATGTGGCAGGCCACGCGACAGTTGCCAGACTCGACGAAATCGGGGACTTGCTGGGTGCAGGCCGGCCGGGGGAGCCCGTCGGCGCGGTTGATAAAGTCACAGCGGGGATGGAACGCACAGCCGCTGGGCAAATTAGAGAGTGACGGCATACTGCCACGAATCTGGTTGAGTTTTTCACCCGGCGTCGCCATTTGCGGAAGTGCATTGATCAAGCCTTGGGTGTAAGGATGTTGCGGGTCGTTGATGATTTCCCGCGTAGGGCCCTGCTCGATGACGCGGCCAGCGTACATCACCAGCATACGCTGGGTCACTTGGCTTACCACGCCCAGATCGTGAGTGATCAAAATCAAGCCCACGTTGTGCTGTTCGCATAGCTCCAGCAGCAGCGCCATGATTTCGGCTTGAATCGTCACGTCCAGTGCCGTGGTGGGTTCGTCGGCAATGATGATGTCCGGGTCGAGTAGCAGGGCAATGGCGATGATGATGCGCTGGCGCATCCCGCCGGAAAGCTCGTGGGGATACTGATCCAAGCGCTTTTCGGGAGAGGGGATCTGCACCTGGCGTAGTTTGTCCAGGGCGATGGCCCGGGCTTCTTTGGTGGAGATGCGGCGGTGGGCCTTCAAGCACTCCACCATCTGTTCGCCGATGGAGAGCACTGGATTCAGTGTCATCATCGGGTCTTGGAAGATCATCGAAATGCGGTTGCCGCGCACTTTGCGCAGGCCTCGCTCCGACATGCTGTTGAGCTCTTTGCCTTCGAACGTGATGCTTCCGCCCGCAATGAAACCGGGTTTGGCGATCAAATTCAGCAACGAGAAGGCGGCGACGGATTTACCCGCGCCCGATTCGCCGACGATACCCAGGCGCTCGCCGCGCTCGAGAGTGAAGTTGACGTCGCGCAGGGCGCGTACTTCGCCCTGGCGCAGGGCAAAGCGGACGTCGAGTTGAGAGACTTCAAGAAGTGCCATGGTGTCCTCAGCCTTTGTAGAGTCGTGGGTTCATGACATCGCGCAGCCAGTCGCCCAGAAGATTGATCGACAGCACCAGCACGACCAGCACCGCACCGGGGATCAGCGTGATCCACCAAGAGCCTGACTGAATGTAGTCAAAGCCTGCTTTGATCAGCGACCCAAGTGAAGGGTGAGTTTCCGGCATGCCCAGCCCTAAAAACGACAGCGCTGCTTCAGAAATGATGGCGTTAGCAATTTGCACCGTCGAAATGACGAAGATCGGTGACAGCGTATTGGGCAGCACGTGACGGAACATGATGCGCTTGCTGCGCAGGCCCATGACGCGGGCGGCGTCGACGTACTCTTTGTTTTTCTCGGCGAGTACCGAGGCGCGCACCGTGCGCGCGTACTGGGGCCACTCGGCCAAGCCGATGATCAAAATCAGCATCAGCACGGCGTACTGGCTGTAGAAAGCACTGCCCAAGGTGGCTTTCACCACGGCCCCCACGACGATGGCTACCATCAGTGTCGAGAACGAGAGCTGGATATCCGCCAGACGCATCAGGAAGGCGTCGACGCGGCCGCCCAAATAGCCTGCCATCAGCCCGAAGGTCACCCCCAACAGCGCTTGCAGCGCCACGGCGCCAAAGCCGATCAGCAGCGATACCCGCGTGCCGTAAAGGATGATCGAAAGCAGGTCCCGGCCCTGAGCATCGGTGCCCAGGGTGTACATCGGGTCGGCGCCATCGATCCAGAAGGGAGGTAGCTCGGAGGCAAGAATGTCTATCTGTGACAAGTCATAAGGGTCGGTAGGTGCCAGTAACGGTGCCGAAAACGCCGTCACGACCAAGCAAACGAACACGGCAAGGCAGAGCTGTGCCGTGCGGTCGCGCTTGAAGCTGTACCACAAAAAGGAGTCGCGCAGGCGCTCCCAGCGGCTTGGTGCGGGGGTAGAAGTGGACGTTGTCATGCGGGCTTACCAGTCAGTTTTACGGTGGGGTTCACGAAGCCGTAGATCAGGTCCACGATGGTGTTCGTAACCACGAAAATGACGCCGACAATCATCAGGTAGGTCACGATGAGCGGAATGTCGGCACGGTTGATGGCGTCGAGGAACATCAGCCCCATGCCCGGCCATTGGAAAACGGTTTCGGTCAAAATGGTGTAGGCCACCATGGTACCGATTTGCACGCCGCCCACGGTAATCACCGGCAGCATGGTGTTTTTCAGCGCGTGCACGAAATAGACCCGACGCATGGAGATTCCTTTGGCTCGGGCATACTTCACGTACTCGGACTGCAGCACTTCCATCATTTCTGCGCGAATCAAACGTATGAACAGCGGCAGCATGATCGACGCCAGCGACACGGCGGGCAGCACCAAGTGCTTCAATCCGTCCCAGGTCACTAGGTTGGTATCCCAGTGGCCCACGACGTGCACCAAATCATAGCCACGGCCAAACGACGGCATATTGCCCTCGGTCGATAATACACCGTTGAGCCAAGCGCCCCAGGCCGTGCTTTCGGGGAACAGCGAGACGGTGATGCCAATCGAAAAAATTTGAATCAACACGATGGCGGTCAAGAAGACCGGGATCGAAATGCCGATGATCGATGCGCCCATGAAAAATCGGGAGATGGGCGAGCGCGGTTTGATCGCGCTATACACGCCAATGGGCACCGACAGCAGCACGATGATTAGCGTGGCGGCAAAGACCAGCTCAAGGGTAGCGGGCAGGTGCCGAGCAATCACTTCCAGCGCCGGTTCGCGGTAGAAATAGGAGTCGCCAAAATCCCCTTGAACGGCATTTTTGGCAAAGCGCACGTATTGAACTAGGAAGGGGTCGTTGAGCCCCAACCGTTCACGAATGGCTTCGCGCTCACTTTCGGGGACCGACTGTCCGACCATCTGCTGTACAGGGTCACCCAGGTTATCCTGGATGGCGAAGGCCAGTACACTGATGACAAACATCACCAATATTGCGTGCATCAGCCGCTTGATTAAAAAAGCAATCATGGCGTACGCCACCTATGTAGGTTAATCAGAGACGCGCCGCATGCGGGCCGTGGCGGCCCAACGAAAACGCTTCGCCCTCCAGCATGACTGGAGAGCGAAGCATCCTTGCGCGGGTGTTCGGTTCAGCGTGGGGCTTAGCGTTCGATCACCAAGTCACCCAGGTAGGGGAAGTCCAGTGCGCTAACGACCGGCTCAACGTCGACGCCTTCCGCTGCCGCGTAGGCCAAGTTTTGCCAGTGCAGCATGACGAAACCAACGTCTTCATACAGCATGGCTTCGGCTTCACGCAGCATGTCGTTGCGTTTCTCGAGATCGGTTTCGCCGTCGGCTTCCGTCACCAGCGCGTCGATCTCTTCATTGCAGTAGCTGCCATAGTTGTACTGGCCAGCACCGCTCTCTTCATCGATACAGAACGAGAGATACTGGAAGAAGTTAGCAGTATCTTCGGTATCGGCGTGCCAACCGATCATGGCGATGTCGGACTGGCGGGTGTCGTACTCGGGCCAGTACTGGGCCAGCGGCATGGTACGCAGGTTCACCGTAATGTTGATACGCGCCAACATGTTGGCCACCGCCTGAGCGATTTGCGCATCGTTCACGTAGCGGTTGTTGGGCGCGATCATATCGACGCTGAAACCCTCTTCGTAGCCCGCTTCGGCCATCAACGCTTGGGCGCGTTCTAGATCGTAGCGCGGAACGAGATCCGGATTGTGGCCCGAGTAACCTTCAGGAGAGAACTGGCCAGCCGGTGTGGCGAATCCGCGCATCAGGCGGTCGGCGATACCTTCCTGATTGATGGCGAGGTCGACGGCTTGGCGAACACGAGCATCCTGAAAGGCCTCGACACGCTCTTCGTTGAGCTGGAAGCCAATGATACGGGTGCCGGGCACTTCGACCAATTCGACACCGTCGGCTTCACGCACACGATCCAAGTCGTTGGGCGGAACGGCATCGATGAAGTCCACGCCACCGGAGAGGAGGGCCGCTACGCGGGAGGCGTTTTCAGCGATCGGCGTCAAAATGATTTCAGAAACGTTGCCTTCGCTTTCGGTATCCCAGTAATCCTCAAAACGTTTGAAGTCGACGCGGACACCCTGGCGGCGGTCGGTGACGATGAACGGGCCGGTGCCTGATACGTTACGTGAAGCGAAGGAGTTCCCCGCTTTGACGATCTCGGCTTTGTCGTTACCCTCTTCGGTTTCGCCCGTGTAGAACTCGCTATCCATCGGGAAAATGTAGGTAGCAAGGTTCAACAGCAGCGGATAGGGCTCAGACGTGGTGATTTCGACGGTATAGTCGTCGATGGCTTCTGCGCTAGCCACCGGATCAAAAATGGCGCGGTAATCCGGGCTCTCTTTCAGACGCTCAATGGTCCATACGACGTCTTTCGCTGTGAAAGGGTTACCGGAATGGAAAGTAACGCCTTCGCGCAGGGTCATGCGCATGGTGGTGTCGTCTACCTGCTCCCATTCGGTGGCCAGGCGCGGCTCGAATTGGAAGTCTTTGGTCCAGCGTACCAGCGGGTCGAAAGCGAGGTGCGAAAAACGCAATACGCCTCCGGAGAGCTGCTCGTGCAGGTCCAAGGTTTCAGGGTCAGCAGAGTAACCAATACGCAGGGTTTCTGCGCTTGCCGTCATCGGCAACATGGCGGTTGCTGCTACGGTTGCACCAATCACAGAGGCCAGTAGTGTCTTCTTGAGCGTCATCTTTGTTCCCATGTATGTTGTTTATTGTTCGCTTTGCTGGACATGTCGCAGACGCATCAATGACCAGCAAAACAGACACGGTCAGCTCGTAAGCTATGCTGACAACATAGAGAGAGGTCATAGCGTCATACAATCGAAATAATGACTGGCCTCATTCATCTGATAAATGATGAGGCTAACGACGCACGTTGTAGACCAGGGTGTTAGACAAAAGTCGATGCGTGCCAGTGCTTTGGCTGGCTAGCCTCGAACAGACCACAGAAGGTGTCGTAGGCGATGTTCAAACAAGGGGTTGGCTGGCTACTCGCCAGTGCATTAACGGGCGGTGCGCTGTTAGCAGGCGCTGACGAGTCGGCGAATATAGTCGGGACATTGGACGGTGACAAGCGTGCTTGGTTCGTATTACGACAAAGTGACGATTCCAATGCGACGTTCATGGATGTCGGCGACCAGCGACAAGTCGAGGTCACCGGTTTCGTCGACCCGCTGGAGTGGGATGCCCAAGAGGCGCTGGTTCTGAGTTTCGTACTGGAGGGGGATGAACTCGTCTCGGCCAAGGTCATGCAGCTCATTGGACCCACGGCCATACCACCCCTTTACACCTCGGAAGGAGGCAATATTCATGTGTCATTGAACCACGTGGAGCAGCAAGGGCGCGAGTTACACCTGCAAGGCAAGATTCACGGCGTTTTAGCGCTTCAACACGACGCTGAGACACCTCCCAGCATATCGGAGGGCATCGATATTCGCGTTAACTTCGAGCTGGTCGCACAAAGGGTGGAGTTCTAAAAGTCGTTAGTGACTCGCAAAGCGCTGATGTAGCCAGCGGTTGATCTCATCCGATTCATAGAGCCACGTCGCTTGCCCGTCATCGTGATCGATTTTAAGGCAGGGGACTTTGACTTTGCCGCCGCCTACCAGCAGCGCCTGTTTGTGGTCGGGGTCCAGCTGGGCATCCCGCAGCTCGATGTTGAGCCCCAGGCGCGCCATCTCTTTACGCACTTTGATACAAAATGGGCACGTTCGAAACTGATAGAGCGCGAGTTTCTGGCATTCGGCATCGACGCGTGCTTGCTCTTCTGGAGAGCGCTCCACGGCGGAAGGGGTCGATAGCTTCTCTGAGATCAGCATGACCGGCGCCAGCAAGATGCGAACACCTCTAAAAAAGTAGCGAATCAATACACGCATGATGGACTCCTGTTCTGCCCTATGGGTCACGGTGCAGGGCTGTCAATGTAAATGGCGAACAATAGGTGGGCGCATCCTGCAATAAATCGTCTCCATTGTCACTTTCTCGGCCGTTTGCCCCCTCTCTTCTTGCGAACAAGGTGAGCATCATCGCGTGGCGTGCTAATCTCAGCGCTCGCTGATTGGTAGGTTCGGTAAGTTCAATCGTTTGAAATGGTTAGGAAGGGAGCGCTTGGCCCATGCGTCTGCACATTATCGGTATCTGTGGCACCTTTATGGGGAGCCTTGCACTACTCGCGCGGGAATTGGGCCATGAGGTGAGCGGCTCCGATGCCAATGTGTATCCACCGATGAGCACGCAGCTCGCGGAGGCGGGCATTACCCTGATGGAAGGCTATCGTGAGGAGAATCTGTCGGATGCCATCGACATGGTGGTGGTGGGTAATGCGCTTTCGCGAGGGAACCCCGAGGTCGAGGCGCTGCTCGATAGTGGCTTGCGCTACACCTCCGGTGCGCAGTGGTTGGCCGAGCATGTGCTTCCAGGACGACAAGTGATTGCCGTGGCGGGCACTCACGGTAAGACGACCACCGCAAGCTTATTGGCGTGGCTACTGGAAAGCGGAGGCCTATCGCCCGGCTTTCTGATTGGTGGCGTGCCGCGCAACTTTGGTGTTTCCGCTCGTTTGGGCGCGCCTGAGGCTCCCTTCGTGGTGGAGGCCGACGAATACGATACGGCCTTTTTCGACAAGCGCTCCAAATTCGTGCACTACCGCCCGCATATCGCAGTGATGAACAATCTCGAGTTCGATCACGCCGACATTTTTCCAGACTTAGCCGCCATCGAGCGACAGTTTCATCATTTAGTCCGCATCGTACCTCGCAAAGGGCAGTTGCTGGTCGCCGATCAACAGCCTGCGTTGGAACGGGTGCTCTCTATGGGCACTTGGTCGCCGGTGTTCCGTTTTGGCACCGACGCCAGCAGCCAATGGCAGCTTCGCTTGGAGCGTCCCGATGCCAGCCGTTTCCAGGTGCTGCATGTCAGCGACCAGGGCGAGGAGGATGGTGTCGTCGAGTGGACGCTCACTGGTGAATACAACGCGCGTAACGCCTTGGCGGCGCTGGCCGCTGCGCGCCTGTGCGGGGTGCAGTTAGCGCGCGCCTGTGCCGCGTTGGCACGTTTTCAAACGCCCCGTCGCCGCCAGGAGCTCCGAGGAGAGGTCAACGGTATTCAGGTCATCGATGATTTTGCTCACCATCCCACGGCGATTGCTGCCACGCTGGAGGGCTTGCGCGCCGCCACGACCAAGGGCCGCCTACTGGCGGTGATCGAGCCGCGTTCCAACACCATGCGCTTAGGCGCGCTGCGTGAGCGATTGATTGATAGCGTTGCCGAGGCGGATGCGGTGTTTTGGTTTCAGCCCAGCAACGTGGCTTGGTCAATGGAGTCGCTCGTCGAGGCTCAGGGGGAGCGCGCCGCACTGTTTGATGACATCGAGGCGCTGGTGGAGGCCGTGGTCACACAAGCGTCACCGCTAGATCGTATCGTGGTGATGTCCAACGGTGGCTTTGAAGGGGTACATGAGCGTTTATTGAACGCATTGACCAAGCGGGAGCTAGAAAAGTGACGACGACGTTCAAGCCACCGGTCACCGTTGCCCTTACCGGGGCGTCAGGTGCTCAATACGGTCTGAGATTGATCGATGTGTTGGTGAAGGCTGGGCACGAAGTATGGGTCATGATTTCCAAAGCAGCCCATATGGTGATCGCCACGGAAACCGATGTGTCCCTTCCGGCTCAGCCGCAGCGTTTGGTCGAGGCGCTGACTGAACGCAGCGGTGCGCAGCCTGGGCAGATCCGTTGTTTCGGTCGCGAGGATTGGATGGCACCGGTGGCGTCTGGGTCGGGCGCACCGTCGGCCATGGTCGTTTGCCCCTGCTCAACAGGCACATTGTCGGCAGTGGCCACCGGCGCGAGTAACAACTTGATCGAGCGGGCGGCGGACGTCGCCATCAAAGAGCGTCGCACGCTGGTCATGGTGCCGCGCGAAAGCCCTTTTTCGCCGATTCACTTAGAGCACATGTTGGCGCTGAGTCGCCTGGGGGTAGTAATTCTGCCCGCCGCGCCGGGGTTCTATCATCGTCCCCAGCGCCTGGAAGATTTGATCGACTTCATCGTGGCGCGCATTCTCAATCAGTTGGGGATCGCGCATACGCTGATGCCGCGCTGGGGCGAAGAGCAACACGTTGCGGCCACCTCACGCGATGCGCAAAACAAGGACGGTTCGTCATGATGTCATGGGCGACGCTCTCGGTCTTCGTACCGACGTTTCTCTTCGTCTCGTTAACACCAGGCATGTGCATGACACTGGCCATGGTGTTGGGCATGACGCAAGGCGTCAAGCGCACTCTGTGGATGATGATCGGGGAGCTTATCGGCGTCGGTTTCGTAGCGGCGGCGGCGGGGGCGGGCGTCGCTGCGTTGATGCTGCGCCAGCCCGAATTATTCATCGCCTTCAAGTGGGTGGGCGGTGCCTATTTGGCTTATTTGGGCATCATGATGTGGCGCTCACGTGGGCGGATGGCCATTCCTAGCGAGCTGGATACGGGGCCCGCGGCGGGGCGTCTTCAGTTAGCGACTCAGGGGCTGGTCACCGCGGTGGCCAATCCCAAGGGGTGGGCATTTTTCATGGTGCTGTTGCCCCCCTTTTTGGACGGCAGCAGGCCTTTGGCTCCGCAGTTGAGCCTGTTGATCGCGGTAATTCTGACCATCGAATTTGCCAGCATGCTGGTGTATGCCACTGGTGGGAAAACGCTACGTAAGGTGCTAGGCAAAAGTGGTAATGTCAGGCTATTAAACCGTATTGCGGGTACGTTGATGATCGGTGTAGGTCTTTGGCTAGCGCTTGGTTGAGCGTAACGCCTCAGACGGGCGGAAAGAACGCTACGCGTACGCTCAATAGCACGAGTGGCCCCAGCAACAGCGCTGCCCAGGGCAGCGCTGGCAGCGGTGGCCGATAGCGGCGCTGCCAGTTGATTTGAACCACGGCGCACACGACCAATCCCAGCAATGCACCGCCGATGAGATCACTCAGCCAGTGAACGCCCAGCACCAAGCGTGACAGCGCCATCGGCAGCGCCGTTACCATGGCTAGCCAATAAACCCACATGCGCCTTTGTCGAGGCAGTCGCGATGCAGCGAAAGCGGCGAATAGGCCAACGACGACGACCCAGGTCGATGTATGCGCGCTGGGGTAGGAGAACGACCCGGTCAGATACTCCGGTGTGTCGGGCCTGGGTCTTGCAAAAACGGCCTTACCCAAGGTATTGAGCGCGCCGATGCCTCCCAATGCCAGCGCTCCATGGGTCAGTAAATCCCACCGTTTGATCCAGACGAGCCAGCCGAACCAAGGGAGCGTCAGCGCGACGATTCCAGCCTTGTCACCTATTTTGGCGAGCACCAGGCTGGTCGCCGTCAGCCAGTCGGTGTCGAGCCAAGCGAAGAGCCGCTGTGCCTGAAGGTCGATCATCAGTGGCTCGGGGTGCTTCAGCACCAGCAGTGTCCACGCGCATGCCAAGGTGAGCGCGAGGAGCGATAAGAACAGCGACGCCAAGGGCACCTCGCCACTACGGCTCATGGCTAGCCAGGGGCGCCGTATGGCGGGTACGCGCCGAGCCAGCCGAGCGATGAAGAAATACACACGGCCATCACGTCCCACCTGAGCCCGCCCCCATGAGAACACGATAGCGAGCCCCACGATGCTGGCGGCCATGACAAAAAGGGCCATCTCCACGTTAGCAGGAAGGTCGAGCCGTTGCTGCCAGGTGTGGCCCAGCAAGTAGCCTGGCAGCAGATAGGCCGGAGCCCAGAGTGCAGCCGACGTGATGTTGGCCAGTAGAAAAGTTCGCGTTGGCATGTGCATCATGCCAGCAACAAGCGGAATGATAGGGCGCACCGGGCCGACGAAACGGCCAATGAACACCGAGTAAACGCCGTAATGCTCGAAGAAGCGCGCTCCTCGGCCCAGCCACTCTGGATGTTGCGATAGCGGCCAGCGTGTCAGCACACGCTCGCTGTAACGCGCGCCCAGTAAGTAGCTCAAGCCGTCGCCAAGTACGGCCCCGATGAAAGCCGCGCCGATTAGCCAAGGGAGGGCAATCATCTGATGCCCTGCCATCGACGCGGCCGCCGTGATCAGTACGACGCCTGGCACGAGTAATCCCACCAGCGCGAGAGATTCAATCAGCGCAATGCCCAGTACCAGAAGTAATAGCGCCGTCGGCGAAAGCGAAAGAGAAAGTAGCGTGTCAGCAGTCGGCAAGAGTGAATCCATCCACAAAACAAGAAAACTAGACGTTGGCCATCGCGTCGGCGCGTGCTTCCAGTCGCTGTATGTAGCGCTCGAAGCTCTCTTTGCGTAGCGGCAGGCAGGTGGCGATGCGGACTTCCAGCTGTCCGGTCTCGACCAGTACGCAGTGTGACAGCGACCGCTGCAGCCGTTCACGCACGAGCAGCGCGCCGCTCTCACTGGTATCTGGCAGCACCAGCCAAAACGTAGCGCTGCCTGCGCGGCCCAGTATGTCGTGGTCTCGGCAGCGACTGTTGACCTCCTGACACAGCGCGGCTAACAGTGCCGTTTGGGCCCGCTGGCCAAACTGCTCTCCGGCCATGTCCAATTGCGGGAGGTGGAGCACCAAGACGGCCAAGCGTTTGTTCAACATGGCAGCACGCTGGAATTCGTTGTTCAAGCGCTCTTTTAACGTGTCGACATGGTAGGCGTTGCAGTCACTGTCATTGGGGTCCGTGGCGCGAAGCAATGCGCGACGTCGGGCGTGTTCCCAAGGAGGCAGCGCAAGCAGCAGGGCCAAGACGACAACACCTAGCGAAAGTGGTATGACGCCGACCGGCGCCAGCCACCACCAGGCGATCAAGCTCGCCGTGTTGACCGCCAGCGCACTCCATAAAGGAAGCAGCAAAAACGTCGCAGCCATCGGTAATCCCCACCACAGTGAGGACGTTTCCACGTTGGCATTCACCGCGCTCAGCACGACGACGTAGGTGCTGATCAGCAGTACCAAGCGAGGCAGCGCCGGCTGAGTGCCCTGGCCCACGTGCATTAACAGGCACGCTAATAGCAAGAGAGACACGAACAGAGGCACCAGCAACTCGCGGTAGCTACCCATGGCATAGAGCCATAGCGTATAGGCGACCATCGCGATAATGCTAGTACCGTAAGCCAAGGTCATGAGACGTTTTGGGGAAAAGATGGTATTCATGCCACCTCACGTAGGTGGGATGCTGGAAAGTGGCTCAACTCGTCGAGCGTCAACGAGGCAAGCTCGATGTCCATCAGGGGGGTGTGTTGCGTGAGCACGTTATCAGGCAGGGCGGCTACTAATAGCGTCCGGCGGCTGGCAGCTTCTCCTGGGGTTTTGGAGAGCATCAAGGTAGCCAGCGTCGTGCTGTTGAGACGGTAGACGTTCTCGAAATCGTAGGTAAGTTCGCATAGTTTTTGTGCCACCGGCCAAAGCTGGCGTCTTCTTACCCGAACGATGAGTACGTCGGCATGAATGGCTTCACGCTCGGAGCGGGTCTGTTCGCGTATCAAGTCTCGCAACAACTGCTCGCCAGCCCACAGATTCAAACCGGGTATGAGGCGTAACCGCTGACGAATGACGCCATTGATCGTCAGCAGTTGGTGGGTGCGCGACATGGCCAGCAGCAGTAGGATGCTCAAGGAGAGTGTCATCAACAGCCATTCGGGGAGCGGGATATGAGGCATCAGCACGAGGCAACTGACCAGCGCAGCGCCACCGTTGAAAATGGCCGCCCAACGATCCTGGGGTAGCATGAACACGGCCCCCCAAGCCCAAATGAGTAGCGCATGTCGGTCTGGTGCGGAGGCGATGAGTCCCAGCAGAAGCGTGCCTGCGAGCATTTGCCAGGGCAAACCTCGGGAGCGGCGATGGCTAAAATCCAAGATCAAGGCGGTGATCAAGAGCCAGCCGATGGAGAGCCACATCATGACTGCCGCTGCAGGTTCCGCGCTGGGTATCCAGAGCGATAAAGCGACGGCCGCGGCAAGTAGATTAGCCCTCAATAGGCTGATTTTGTATTTGCTTTGCATGGTGGCTTACTATTTACCTGATGGCGAATGGCCCAGTGGCCCGTAGCATAACGCATTGCTTGGCCTCGTCCTTGGAATCACTCAGTATAATGTTCATTGGCAATACGACACGCCTCACTTCATTGGCAACGCTCACGACATAGGGAGATCGCATGCGCGGTTCAGATACATTCCAACAAGACGCCCAACACCATCTGGCAGCCGGGGATGTACCCGCGTACATGCAACAGCTAGGACAAAGCGCCCGAGCCGCCGCCAGCGCCCTGCGTCGCGCTGATACGCACGTCAAGAATCAAGCATTGGCCGCCATGGCCAAACGTGTCGATGCGGCGCGCAGCGATATTTTACAGGCCAATGCTCAAGACATGCAGCGTGGACGGGAGAATGGACTGGATAACGCGCTGCTGGATCGTTTGGCGCTCAATGACCAGCGCATCGACGCGATGATCGAGGGCCTGCGTCAAGTGGCGGCCTTACCAGACCCGGTCGGCGAGATAGATGGGATGAGCTATCGGCCCAGCGGTATTCAGGTGGGGAAAATGCGGGTGCCGTTGGGGGTGATCGGTATCATTTACGAGTCGCGCCCTAACGTGACCATCGAAGCGGCCAGCCTCTGCCTGAAATCGGGCAATGCCTGTGTGCTGCGTGGCGGCTCCGAGGCAAGCGCTTCCAACGCAGCGCTGAGCCGCTGCCTACAAGCAGGGTTGGCCGATGCAGGGCTACCCGCAGGCAGCGTGCAAGTCGTGGCGACCACGGACCGTGCGGCCGTCGGCGAGATGATCAGCATGCCGGCCTATATCGACGTGATCATTCCCCGTGGCGGCAAGTCGCTGATCGAACGTATTTCCCGCGATGCCAAGGTGCCGGTCATCAAGCATTTGGACGGCGTGTGTCATGTCTACATCGATACGACGGCGGACCCCGCCAAGGCACTGGCGATTGCGGTCAATGCCAAAACCCATCGCTACGGCACGTGCAACACCATGGAGACGCTGTTGGTGGACGCGCCGGTGGCGGATATCCTGCTACCTGAACTCGCCCGCGCGTATGCCGAACACGAGGTCGAACTGCGTGGCTGTGAGCGCACCCGTGCGCTGCTGCCCCAGGCGCTCGAAGCCACCGACGCGGATTGGCAGGCAGAGTACCTGGCCCCCATCTTGGCGATCAAGGTGGTGGACGGCATCGAGGAAGCCATCGAACATATCGAGCGCTACGGCTCGCACCATACCGACGCTATCGTGACGCAGGACTATTCCCTGGCAAGACGCTTCATGGCAGAAGTGGATTCGAGCTCGGTGATCGTGAATGCCTCTACTCGCTTTGCCGATGGCTTCGAATACGGTCTGGGTGCCGAAATCGGTATTTCTACCGACAAGCTTCATGCCCGGGGGCCGGTAGGGCTGGAAGGACTGACGACACAGAAATACATCGTGTTGGGCGATGGTCAGGTTAGGCAATGAGTGAGACGCCACACCACCCGCAGCCTCCGCGGGTGGGCATGATGGGGGGAACGTTCGACCCGGTTCATCATGGCCACCTGCGCAGCGCGCTGGAAGTGCGAGAGGCGCTAGGCCTGGATACGCTGCACATGGTGCCTGCACCGCAACCGCCCCTGCGCGATACCCCTCAAGTGTCGCCAGCCCAACGTTTGGCGCTCTTGCAAGCGGGCATCGGCGACGCCCCAGGGATCGTGGCGGATGATCGTGAGCTTCACCGAGATGGCCCCTCCTACAGTGTCGATACCCTGGCCGAGCTTCGCCAACAGTATGGCGATGCGGTGCCGCTGGTCATGGTGATTGGCTACGACGCCTTTTTACGCCTGGCGCACTGGGATCGCCCAGAGCAGGTATTTTCATTGGCGCATTTGGTGGTCATTGCGCGTCCAGGCTATCAATCGCCATGGCCGTCGGCGCTGACGGAACTGGTCGGCGATCGTGAAGTCAGTAGTGTCAGCGAATTGATGGCGCGCACGCGGGGCGGCGTTTTACGGTTAGAACTGCCGTCGCTGATGGCGATTTCGGCCACTTACATACGCCAACGGTTGAAAGAGGGAAAAAGCGTGCGTTATCTGGTGCCTGAGGCGGTGGAGCAGGCGATTTTTCACGAGCGTCTTTATCAATCCGATGAATAGCGCTGGCAGTCGTGAAAGAAGCCGTTACAATGGCCCGCTTGCAGGCTGATGCCACGTAAAAGTCCAACGTTAGTCACGATACTCTCTATCACCACAAGGGGTTGCCTTTAGGAGTCATGCACATCGATACACTGAAAAATCTAGCGATTGACGCGCTAGAAGAGCTGAAAGCACGCGATATCACGCAACTCGACGTTGCGAAACTCACCGAAGTGACCGACCTGATGCTCATCGCCAGCGGCACTTCTACCCGTCACGTGGCTGCCCTGGCGCAGAACGTGGTCGAAAAAGCCAAAGCGTCCGGTCTTCATCCTCGCGGCGTAGAAGGCGGTGACAATGCCGATTGGGTCTTGGTCGATTTGGACGACATCGTCGTACATATCATGCTGCCTGAAGCCCGTGCGCTGTATGATCTCGAGCGTCTTTGGGCCGACTTGCCCAGCGATGCTGGCGCCATCGGCGAATCGCTCAAACAGTTCGAAGAGCGAGCCACGATGTCATGAGGATTCGGCTGTTAGCGGTGGGTACCAAAATGCCAGCGTGGGTAGAGCAGGGCGTTGAGACCTACCGCAAGCGGCTTCCTCGGGATTTCACCTTAGAGGTCGAAGAGATCCCATTGGGTCAGCGCGGCAAAAATGCCGATATCGCCAAAGCGCGTGCGCAAGAGGCGCAGCGTATCCGCGAAAAGCTGCGGGGGGATGAAATCGTCGTTGCACTGGAAGTCAAAGGGAAGCCTTGGACCACCGAGCAGCTCGCTCAAGAGTCAGATGCTTGGCGCATGGAAGGGCGAGATGTCGTACTGCTCGTCGGTGGCCCCGACGGTTTGGAACCTTCGCTGTCTGCCATGGCGGACAAAGCGTGGTCCCTCTCGCCCCTGACGCTGCCTCATCCGCTCGTTCGAATCATGCTGGCAGAGCAGCTTTATCGTGCCTGGACACTCTTGGTGGGACATCCCTATCACCGATAGGCGCTACGCGCCGCTGGAACCTAGGTTGCGTTTACTCCCCACTGGGGCCGCCGCTTTTATTGTTTGTGAGAGTCATCTGTTGCCATGCCCCAGCGCCGTGACACGCTAAAAAATCCCGAGCAAGAGCTGCGTATTTTCCGTGTCCGGGCGCTGCTTGCCGTGTTGGTGGTGGTAGTGCTCACCAGCCTGTTGGTCAGTCGGCTAGGCTATCTGCAAATCGTGCAGCACGACCTCTACAGCACCCGCTCTGAAAAGAACCGCGTGCGAGTCGAGCCTTTGCCACCCAATCGCGGGCTCATTTATGACCGTAACGGCGTGCTGCTGGCGGAAAATCGCCCCACCTACAATCTGACCCTAGTGCGTGAGCGGGTCGACGACCTAGACGACACTCTCGCTCTGCTGGTGGATCTTCTCGAACTGCCCGACGAAGAGATCGAGGCATTCCAGGTGCGTTCCCGCCAGCGCCAGCGCCCCTTCCAGCCTGCGCTACTGATGAGCGACCTGAGCGAAGAGCAGATCGCTCGGCTGGCCGTCAATCGCCACCGTCTTCCCGGTGTCGAAGTAGAAGCGCAGCTGCTGCGCTATTACCCCGATTCAGAAGTCATGGCTCATGCGTTGGGATACGTTGGGCGTATCAATGCTGACGAGCTGCAGGAGCTCGATCCAGGCCGCTATGCCGGCACCCACTTCATTGGTAAAACCGGCGTCGAGCGTTTCTACGAGACCGAGCTACACGGCGAAGCGGGGCTGCGCAAGGTCGAAACCAACGCGCGTGGGCGCGTGCTGCGCGAGCTTGGCCGTACCGATCCAGTGCCTGGCGCCAACCTGACACTGACCCTCGATCGCTCCTTACAAATGCTCGCCTACGAGCTGTTGGACGGTCGGCGTGGTTCCATCGTGGCCATCGTGCCCGATACCGGTGAGATTTTGGCCATGGTGTCGACCCCCGGGTTCGACAGCAACCAGTTCGTTACCGGCATCGATGTGGCCTCTTATCTGGCGCTGCAGGAAGACATCGACCTGCCGCTGTTCAACCGGGCCATTCGCGGCCACTATCCGCCGGGGTCGACCATCAAGCCGTTCTTGGCATTGGCGGGGTTAGTGGAGGGCGTGATCACCCCCGACAGCACCATCAACGACCCTGGTTACTATCAACTGCCCAACGACTCGCGCCGTTACCGCAACTGGCTACGCTGGGGGCACGGTCGGGTGGATATGGAGCGCTCCATTGCGGTCTCCAACAACACCTACTACTACACGCTGGCGCACGACCTGGGCATCGATAAGCTTCACGAGCAGATGACCAACTTTGGTTTTGGTCAGCGCGTGGCTCACGACGTGCAAGGGGAGAGCACGGGACTGATGCCCTCGCGGGACTGGAAAAGAGCACGCTTCAACCAGCCGTGGTACCCCGGCGAAACGCTGTCGGTGGGTATCGGTCAGGGGTATTGGCAGGTCACACCGCTTCAATTGGCCAGCGCCACTGCGGCGCTGGCCAACCGCGGGCACTGGGTGAAGCCGCGCCTGGCACTGCGCATTGGCGATGAGCCCATGCCCGAGGAGCTTCCCGATACGCTGCCCGATATCGAGCTTGCCAACGATAACTGGTGGGATCGGGTGTATAGCGGTATGGAGAAAGTGCTCAGCGGTAGCGAAGGCACCGCACGCCGAACCGGCGTGGGTTTGGAGTACCGTATGGGGGGCAAGTCGGGAACGGCCCAGGTGTTTTCCCTGGGGCAGGACCAGCGCTATAACGCCGAAGAGCTGGAAGAGCGACTGCGCGATCACGCCCTGTTCATGGCCTTCGCCCCCATCGACGATCCGCAGATTGCGGTGTCGGTCATCGTCGAGAACGCAGGGGGCGGGAGTACCCATGCCGCGCATTTGGCGCGGGCGATGACCGATGCGTGGCTACTCGAAGAGGATGCCCCCGAGGTCGATGACGTCAAAGAGGTGCTCGAAGAAGATACTGCCAATGTGGAGGGTAACTAGCGATGCCTTGGCAACTGATTACCCGTTCCCTGCGGCGCTATCCGACGCGTCCGCCCGATAGCGGTATCGCTCGGCGTAAAAGTATCTGGGAACGCATCCATCTCGACCCATGGTTGCTCGGCATGCTGCTGGTGCTCATGGGGGGCGGCCTTCTGGTGCTCTACAGCGCTTCGGGGCAGCGACTCGATACCGTCATCGCTCAGGCCATGCGCTTTGGTGTCGCCCTTGCGGGTATGGTCATCATTGCGCAGTTCTCCCCGTCGACGTTTTTACGCTGGGCACCGCTGGCGTACGGCGTGGGGCTCGCCATGCTATTGGCCGTGGAAATTGCCGGTGATGTTGGCATGGGGGCCAAGCGCTGGCTGGAAATTCCAGGCGTCATCCGTTTTCAGCCCTCTGAAATGATGAAGTTGGGCGTGCCGCTGATGGTGGCGGCCTACTTGAACCGCTGCCAGTTGCCTCCTCGGCTTCGCGATATCGTCGTGTGTGCGGTGATCATCGGCGTGCCGGTCGTGCTCACGGCGATTCAGCCTGACCTTGGCACGTCGCTGTTGGTGGCCAGTGCGGCGTTGATCGTGGTGCTGCTTGCCGGGCTGTCCTGGAAATTGATTGGGTTAGTGGCTGCGCTGGGCGCGGCGGGCCTGCCGGTACTGTGGATGAACATGCACAACTATCAGCGGCAGCGGGTGCTCACGTTTTTGGACCCCGATAGCGACCCGCTCGGTTCCGGGTGGAACATCATTCAGTCCACCACGGCCATCGGCAGTGGCGGGTTGTGGGGGAAGGGGTGGTTGGAAGGTACCCAATCCCAGCTCGAGTTTTTGCCGGAGCGGCATACCGATTTCATCATTGCCGTGCTGGGCGAAGAGTTTGGTCTAGTCGGCATGCTGGTACTGCTGGCACTGTACGTGATGATCGTGGGGCGCGGGCTGTGGCTGGCGGCATCGTCTCAGGACACGTTTGGGCGTCTGTTTGCAGGTAGTATTATTCTGACGTTTTTTATCTATGTCTTTGTCAATGTGGGCATGGTGAGCGGTATTCTGCCCGTGGTGGGCGTGCCGCTGCCGCTGGTCAGTTATGGCGGCACCTCCAGCGTGACCTTGTTAGCGGGGTTCGGTATTCTCATGTCCATACACGCCCATCGGCGGTTACTGCCACGTTAACGACATCAACCGTGGCGGTACGAATTCACAGGAGTGGTGAGTCAATGAACAGGGCGCGAAGTCAAGCGGGTGGCTATGCCATTGCCATGCTAGTAGCGTGTTCGGTCCCTGCGGCATTTGCAGAGGAAGCAGTCAGTTTCGACCCTCGGCAACACCCGCAGACCCAGCCGTTGGTCGAGGAACTGACCGAGCAGGGAGTGCCAAAGGAGTGGCTCGAGCAAGCGCTGACTCAGGCAAGCTATCGCCAAGAGGTGCTGGACGCCATGGCGGGGGCGGCAGAGCGTCGGCTGCGCTGGTTCGAGTATCGCGATATCTTTCTGACCGAGCAGCGTATCGTCGAAGGGGCCGCGTTCATGCAGACGCATGCCGACGCATTGGCGCGTGCCGAGGCCGACTACGGCGTGCCGCCGGAGGTCATTACCGCCATCATCGGCGTGGAGACCTACTATGGTCGCCATAAAGGGCGCCATAAGGTGCTGGATTCCCTCGCCACGCTGGCCTTCCATCACCCGGCGAGGGGGGATTTCTTTCGTGGCGAACTCGCCGCATTCTTGACGATTGCCTACCAGCAAGAGGTAGAGCCAAGCTCGCTCTACGGCTCCTACGCCGGTGCCATGGGCTATCCCCAGTTCATTCCTACCAGCTATCAGGCGTATGCCGTCGATTTCGACGGTGACGACAAACGCGATTTGTGGAATAACCCCGTGGATGCGATTGGCAGTGTCGCCAACTACTTTGCTGAGCACGGTTGGCAACGGGGAGGGGCGATTTATCATGAGGCCAAAGGGCCTGAGACGCGCCCCGACGCACTCCGCTTTAACCAAACGGTGCGCCCGGATACCACGGTTGCCGAAGCCGCCGAGCAAGGCGTCGTGACGGAGGCGTCCCTATCGCCCGACACGCCGGTGATCCCATTGGTGCTAGAGTATGCCGATGGGCAGGAGCGCTATCGACTAGGCGAGACCAACTTCTACGTCATTACTCGCTATAACCACAGCCACCTCTACGCCATGGCGGTAGCCGAGTTGGCAGAGGCCATCAAGCAGCAAGCCGAGGCTGAGCATGATTAAACTGCGAATCGATGTGCGACTTTTGAGCGGCTCGCTGCTGGTGGCGGCCTTGGTCAGCGGCTGCGCCAGTTCCTCCTCTCCGCAGCGGGTGGCGGGGGAAGCTGGGGGCGCAAGCCCGGCGCCCGCTACTCCCGCTCCCGCCAGCGGTGAGCGCTACGCCATGACCGGCGACGCTTACCCGGTAGCCCCGCCAGACGTGAGTACCGTGCCCGATGCCGAACCGCGTATCGAAGCCCCTTCTCGGGCGGGCAACCGGTCGACCTACGAAGTGTGGGGCGAAACCTATCACGTGCTCCCCGATTCGCGCGGCTACGCGCGCCAGGGAACGGCCTCCTGGTACGGTGAAAAATTCCACGGCTACGCCACGTCCAACGGTGAGATCTACGACATGTACAAAATGTCGGCAGCGCACCGTTCGCTGCCGCTGCCGACCTTTGCCAGAGTAACGAGTTTGAACAACGGTCGTTCCGTGATCGTTCGCGTCAATGATCGTGGTCCGTTCCATAGCGACCGTGAAATCGATCTCTCCTATGCGGCGGCGGCTCGTCTGGGTATTCTCGATAACGGGACGGGGCCTGTCCGCGTCGAAGCGATCGACCCCGCCCAGTGGCTGGCGGAGCGTGGTCGTGGTGGTAGCGCTACGCCCTCTCAAACGGCACCGGCGGCGCCTGCCGTTGCCGCGCGGACGCCTGCGCCATCGGCTCGTCCCGCTGCAGCGACAGCACCCGAGCCAAGCAGTGGCGATGCCATCTATTTACAGATTGCCGCGTTAGGCAGTGCCGAAGGGGCACAACAGCTTCAACAGCGGCTCTCGGGTGAGCTTCCCCATGGCGTTCGCGTGAAAAGCGATGCCGATGTTCACCGCGTACAGGTGGGGCCAGTGAGCCCCCAGCAAGAGACACAGGCCCGCGAAGAACTCCGTCGTGCAGGCTTTCCTCAAGTATTTGTCGTGAGATAATAGCTCTCAACATGTGCCCAAGTGGCGTGCTATGCGCCGCCATATTCTTTGTCAGTGAGAAGTGTGTGATGAATGTATTGATGTCAATCCGCCGTACCGCCAAGCTCTGCCTCTTCGCGGCCATGACGGCTGTCATATCCCCTGCAATGGCGCAGGTGATTCCTCAGCCGCAAACGATCATTCCCGCGCCGCCGCAGCTTGCCGCGAGTTCGTGGATTTTGATGGATGCCAACAGCGGGCGTATTTTGGCAGAGCATAACTCTGATGAGCGTCTACCGCCGGCGAGCTTGACCAAACTGATGACGGCCTATCTGGTTGAGCGCGAGCTGGACCGTGGCACCATCAATCTGACCGACATGGTCAACATCAGTGAAAATGCCTGGCGCACCGGCGGCTCCAAGATGTTCATCGAAGTGGGTGACCGCGTATCGGTGGATAACCTGCTACACGGCATCATCATCGTCTCGGGTAACGATGCCAGCGTGGCCATGGCAGAGCACCTGGCGGGCGGTGAAGCGCCGTTTGCCGACCTGATGAATCAGCACGCCACCCGGCTTGGCATGAATGACACTAATTTCATGAATGCCACCGGCTTGCCCCATGAGAACCACTACTCGACTGCCCATGACATGGCACGCCTGTCTCGCCATATCATCAACGACTATCCCGAACATTACGCGATTTACTCTCAGCGCAATTTCTCGTTCGGGGGAATCGATCAGCCGAACCGCAACCGCCTGCTGTGGCGCGACCCGTCCGTGGACGGCTTGAAAACCGGCTGGACCACCGAGGCAGGCTACTGTCTGGTCTCTTCGGCACAGCG
The DNA here is from genome assembly GCF_009846525.1 of Halomonas meridiana. NCBI lineage: Bacteria > Pseudomonadati > Pseudomonadota > Gammaproteobacteria > Oceanospirillales > Halomonadaceae > Vreelandella > Vreelandella aquamarina. Next base: position 1,599,295 of record NZ_CP024621.1, read on the forward strand.
GGATGGCATGCGCCTGATCTCTGTCGTGATGGGCACCAATTCCGATGAAGCGCGAGCCCAGGAGTCGCAAAAGCTGCTGAGCTACGGCTTTCGCTTCTACGAAACCATGAAACTGTATGAGCGTGGTGCCGTGCTGGCAACGCCACGCGTATGGGGCGGTGACATCAACGAACTGCGTGTGGGCGTGGATGAAGAAGTCTTCATGACGCTGCCCCGGAATCGTAACGAGGAGCTGCGCGCTCGCCTGAACCTGGATGCGGACATTCACGCACCCGTGGCCGTGGGTGATGACGTCGGCACCCTGGAAGTTTACCTGGGCGAAGAGATGGTGGGTGAGCGCCAGCTGGTCGCGCTGGAAAATATCGAAGAGGGCGGGTTGTTCAAGCGTCTGTTCGATCAAGTGCAGCGCTTCTTCAGTAACTTGATCAGCAATTTCACCAGCTAAATTGCCGGTGGCGGGCCCAGCCTCGACGCAATACACCTTGTATTGTGAGGGGCTGGGCCTTATTTATTGGGATTAGCTCAACGATTCACTTATTTCCAAAAGGCCAGTTATGAAAAAAGGTGCCAAGCAAGGGCTCCGTGATTTACGCCAGCCCGCGGCCACAGAGCCACCGAAAATCACGTTTCCCTGTGATTACCCGTTAAAGGTCGTCGGCGATGCCGCCGACGATTTCCCAGCCGCCGTTTGTCAGGTCATCGTGCGTCACGCCCCGGACTTCGATGAAACCACGCTGGAAGTCGTGGACAGTCGTAATGGACGTTTCCAGTCCGTGCGGGTGACGATCGTGGCGACGGGTGAGCAGCAGTTAAGTCAACTGTTCGACGACCTGAAAGCCACTGGCCGCGTGCACATGGTGGTGTAATCATGAACCACGACGCCCCGATCGCGCTGCATCGCCTCGGCCATCGCTCGTATCTGCCGGTATGGGAAGCCATGCGGAAACTCACCGATACCCGCGACGAACACACGGTGGATCAATTTTGGCTGGTCGAGCATGATCCCGTGTTTACCCAGGGGCAAGCTGGCAAGCCGGAACACCTGTTGATGCCAGGCGATATCCCGGTGGTGAAGACCGACCGTGGCGGGCAAGTGACCTATCACGGCCCGGGCCAAGTAGTGCTCTATCCGCTGCTGGATGTACGGCGGGGCAAGATCGGCGTGCGCGATTTGGTCACGGCGCTCGAGAATGCCGTGATCGATGTACTAGAAGCGCACGGTGTACGCGGTTGGGCCAAGCCCGATGCACCGGGGGTCTATGTGGACACGGCGCTGGGGGAGGCCAAAATTGCCTCGCTCGGCCTGCGTATTCGTCGTGGGGCCAGCTATCACGGCGTCGCGCTGAACGTCGACGGCGATCTGTCGCCGTTTGCGCGTATCAATCCCTGTGGTTATGCGGGGATGCAGGTGACCCGCCTTGCCGATGTAGCCGAGCTTTCGTCCGACAAAGACGTTGGCGAGCAGTTAGCCTACGCCCTGGCAGCGCGACTGAAGCGCACCTTGGTGAGCCCGTCGTAGTACGCAGGGGCGGTGTTTTTCGGTAGGAGTGTCTTGCGAAAGAGAGACGCCTGCATGGAGGCCCATGCAGGCGTTTTAGCAGGCTAGCCGACGTTGAAGGCAGGAATGCGATTGCTGTCGGGCTCTTGGCCCGGTACGGCTGCTGGCGCGGCAAGGCCAAGGTTGTTCTTTTCGAACACGCGGTCTGCTCGGTAGCTAGAGCGTACCAGCGGACCAGACGGCACTTCCATAAAGCCTTTTTCCAGGCCCAGTACCCGGTAGCGTTCAAACTCTTCCGGGCTGACCCAGCGCTCGACCGCTAAGTGGTTTTTGGTGGGGCGAAGGTATTGGCCTAATGTCACGATGTCCACGCCAATGTCGCGCAAATCATCAAAGGTCTGCAGGATCTCTTCGTCCGTTTCACCCAGCCCCAGCATCAAGCTGGTTTTGGTGATGATGTCGGGGCGGTACTGTTTGGCGTGGGCCAATACGTCCAGCGTTTTGCGGTAGCCAGCGCGCGGGTCGCGCACTTTGCTGGTCAGCCGCTCTACAGTCTCGACGTTTTGCGCAAATACTTCGAGGCCAGAATCCACCACGCGCTCGATGGCGGCTTTGTCGCCGTCGAAATCCGGCGTGAGGGCTTCCACGACTACCTCGGGCGTACGTGCCTTGATGGCGCGGATGCAGTTGGCGTAGTGAGTGGCACCGCCGTCATCGAGATCATCACGGTCGACGGACGTCAGCACGATGTAACGCAGGCCCATCAGTTCCACGGATTTTGCGGTGTTTTCCGGCTCTTCGTGGTCCAGCCAGCCTTTTGGGTTGCCGGTGTCCACCGCGCAGAAGCGGCAGGCTCGCGTACACACGGACCCCATCAGCATGATGGTGGCGGTGCCATTGCTCCAGCACTCGCCCATGTTGGGGCAGTGGGACTCGGCGCACACGGTGCTCAATCGGTGGGTGGCCACGTTCTTCTTAACGGCTTCGAAACGCTCGCCGCCGGGGATTTGCGCGCGCAGCCACTTGGGCTTGCGCTCGAGTGAGGGGGCTTCGGCCTGCGCTTTGCGCTGCTTCATGCCATCTTTAATCACCGTCATGCCGTGTTCGTTACGGAATTTTTCGCCGCTGGGCACGCGCTGGGAAGGGGTGTTGCTCATAGGAGAGAGCCTCTCTACTGTGCGGCTGGCAAAGGGAACCATCACGCGACGTACGCTGCAAACGAGGTTTGTCTAACGGGGTCGCTCGGCAACTGCTTGCCATGCCCTGAGTAACGCTAACTGATACGTAGGTTGTAGATAATGTAACATATCTGGCAATCAACAAGACACCGCCAACCACTACTCATCATGCGCCAGCGAGAGGGCGGGCAGACAAGAAACGCCATGGCTGGGGAGCGGACTGCCGGGGGCCTGAAAGTGGCGCTGGAACTCGCTCAAATGCTCACGGACGAAGCGCAGAAAAAGCTCGGCCACCGGGGTGGGAAAGTAATCCCGGCGATAGACCGTGCACCAGGCGCGACGGATTGGAAAGTGCGGCAGTGACAGCGTCGCCAGCAAGCCTTGCTCCAGTTCGCGCTGCACGGCCAAACGGGGTAGCACAGCGACGCCCAAGTGCGCCATGACGCCTTGTTTGATCGCCTCGTTAGTGCCCAGCTCGATACGGTGTGCCAGCCCCACTTCTTGATCCACGGCTAGCTGCTCAAAGGCACTGCGCACCCCCGACCCCGGCTCTCGCATTAGTACGAAGTGGCGCGCGAAATCCGCCAGCGTTGGCTGTGTCATGCGCAGCAGCGGGTGCTCGGGCCATACTACCGCTACCAATTCGTTTTCGAGAATCGGCATGACCACCAGATTGTCGTCTTCCGGCACCATGGCCATGATGACGACATCGTCCTGCTGCTCGGCCAGCCGCTCGAGGGCTTGGCTACGATTGCAGACCTTAAGACGCAGCTGCACGTCCGGGTAGCGGGCACGAAATTTTGCCAGCAGGTAGGGCACGACGTATTGCGCGGAGGAGACCGCTGCGATGTTCAACTTGCCGCTGATTTTGCCGTTAATATCCGACAGACTCATCTGCAGTCGAGAGAGCTGGCCAAAGATTTCCCGCGTCGAGAGAGCGAGCGTATCCGCGGCAGGGAGCGCGTGAAGCGTTTTGCCTGCGTACTTGAACAGCGGCTGGCCCAGGGCTTGCTCGAGCTGGCGGATCTGCGCACTCACGGCGGGTTGGGTCAACCCTAACTGCTCGGCTGCTCGGGAGTAAGAGCGCTGACGATAAACCGCTTGGAACACCTGTAGCTGGCGGAACGTTAAGCGGTTGAGCAGCGTAGGGGATGACATAACCACCTCGGGTAAACTTTCTCGATCATGCGATGCGCGATCGCTGGCAGTGCCGATGCGGCTGCAAGCGTGGCTTCATTGGCGAAATGCTATCACTGATTCAACGCTACCGCCTTGAAAGCTTGGCGGTATATAAATACGGCAGTGGCGGCATTCATGAGAGGCCCATCGTAAAAGCGGCTGGTAATCATCGACGTTAGGCAAGGAGTGGCCTAAACTATATTGCATTGCAGCATCATGGCTTCGGGCTTGGTGCCAGGCACCAACCCAACGGGAGACTCTATGAACTTTCTCGCAAACCCTCTACTGACGTCGACATCGAGCGGTGACGCCCTTGCAAGCATGATGGACCCCTTCGGGTTCGGGCGTGCCGCCATGAATTACTGGCGCGACAGTGTCGAGCGTAACATCCTTTACTGGGATGTCATGCGTGAACGCGGTAATCAATACCTAGCGCACATGGAGCAAACCAAACCCAATGTGCTGGGGTTTGAGACAGAAGTGTTGATGGATGGGCGTACGCTGCCCAACCCGACGAACTATGAGCTGCTACGCGTTCTGCCGCCCAATGATACCCACATCGAACCGGGTAAACGGCCCTTCGTCGTCGTCGATCCTCGCGCTGGCCATGGGCCGGGCATCGGTGGGTTCAAGCCCGATAGCGAGCTGGGTGTCGCTCTCAGAGCGGGGCACCCCTGCTACTTCATCGGCTTTTTGCCGTTTCCCGAGCCCGGCCAAACCGTCGAGGACGTGGTCGAGGCGGAAGTGGCGTTTTTACGCCATGTGATCGAACTGCATCCAGAAACCACCGAGAAGCCCATGGTGGTTGGTAACTGTCAGGCGGGTTGGCAGATCATGATGGCCGCCGCGCTAGAACCGGATGTGTTCGGTCCGATTCTGATTGCCGGTGCGCCGCTCTCTTACTGGGCTGGCGAGCATGGTAAAGCGCCTATGCGCTACACCGGTGGTATGACAGGCGGTAGCTGGGTCACGGCGCTGACCAGTGATATCGGCAACGGCCTGTTCGATGGTGCCTGGCTGGTACAGAACTTCGAGCGTCTTAACCCCGCCAATACCTATTGGAAAAAGCAGTACCATCTGTATGCCAACGTGGATACCGAAACCAAGCGCTACCTGGAGTTCGAGCGCTGGTGGGGCGGCCATGTGGTATTGGGCGGCGAAGAGATTCAGTACATTGTCGATAACCTGTTTGTCGGCAACCGCCTCTCGACGGCGCAGCTGGTCACCCGGGATGGCCGTCGCATCGATCTGCGCAACGTGCGCTCGCCAGTAGTGGTGTTCTGCTCCCGTGGTGACGACATTACCCCGCCCCCTCAGGCCCTGGGCTGGATCCGTGATCTCTACGAAGGCGAGGAGGATATCGTCGCCAACGAGCAGACAATCATCTACTGCCTGCACGATACCACCGGCCACCTGGGTATTTTCGTCTCTGGCAGCGTATCGCGCAAAGAGCACTCCGAGTTCACGGCGAATATGGATTACATCGACGTGATGCCACCGGGGCTGTACGAAACGACCATCTCCCATGCCAGCGAGCGCACGGATGCCGAGCTGATTGAGCGGGACTACCTGTTGGAGTTCTCACCGCGCAATTTCGCAGAGTTGGACCAGGAGGTTATGCACAAGCCGGAGGACGATCGCCGCTTTGCCACGGTGGCTCGGATCTCTGAAATCAACCTGGGCCTCTACCGTCTGTATCTGCAGCCCTGGTTGCAAGCCGTGATGACCCCTGAGGCCGCCCGCTGGATTCGGCGTATGCACCCCATCCGCCTGGGCTACAAGCTGCTGTCCGATCGCAACCCGCTCACGGTGCCGCTGCCCGTCATGGCAGATTACGTTCGCCGCCACCGTCAGCCGGTCGAACAGCACAATATGTTCAAGGCGCTGGAGACCATGGCGTCGGATCAGATCGTCGCGAGCCTGGACGCGTGGCGGGACCTACGCGACAGTACGACAGAACGCCTGTTCATGGATATTTACGGCCAGCCGCTGTTGCAAGCCGCTGTCGGCTTGTATGGCGATGCCCATGTGCATCGCCGCCGCCCGGGCGCAGAGCCAGAGCATCGCCGTTTTATCGAAAATCGACAAAACGAGCTGCGTCACAAGATTGCTCAAGGTGGCCCGGCTGAAGCGGTTATGCGCTCCGTCATATATGTCTTAGGTGGCGCTCCGGCCACTGACGAGCGTAACTTCAAGCGGCTACGCGCGTCTCGTGCGGAGCTTGAACCGAGCACGTCTCTCAGTGAATTCAAGCGTCTTGTGCGCGAGCAGTTCTTCATTTTGAAACTGGACCGTGAACAGGCGCTGGCCTCGCTGCCGACGCTGCTGAAAGGCCAAAGCAGTGAGCGTATCGACGGCTATCTGAAGCACCTCGAGCACGTGTTTGCTGCCAGTGGCGAGCTATCGGAGCATGCCGCCGAGCGGTTCGCACAGGTAACGTCGTTATTCGACAAGGCGCGCCCCAAAGCCGTGGCTGCCCCCGCAGCCAAGGCACCCGCTAAGGCGGAGAACGCTTCGGCGGGCAGCGCCGACATCAGCGATGCGACGCCCGCAGCCGCTGCGCCGAACCAGGCCAGCGACACGGCCGCTAAAACGCCCGCCCGTCGCGCGGCAGGCCAGCGCCGAGGCACCCCGCGCAAGCGATAAAGGGTTTGCCTGAAAGAACCACGCCCCCACCACCGAGTGGGGGTGTTTTTTTATAGGAGGCGGCTATTTGGGTTGCCGAGTGGCAAGCGGCAGTCTAGTGTCTAGCTACCCCTTGGTAAAAACAGGCACCCCACCTGGCGAGTGTCATTCACTGACGTCGCGCAGCATAAGCCATGCTTCTCTTGATCAGGTTGCTACTGGCGCTTCATCAAGGGCTGGGGTAGGGTAGGCGCATTTTTCTCATGGTCGCCACGTCACCGTGGTGGCAGTAACGTATTCAAAGCATGGGCGATAGCGCCTGGGCAATAGGAAAGTGGAGCACTATGGGCAAGTCACTGGTCATCGTCGAATCGCCTGCGAAAGCGAAGACGATCAATAAGTATCTCGGCAACGATTTCATCGTCAAGTCGAGCGTAGGTCACATCCGTGACCTGCCGACCAGCGGCTCAGGTAAGGCAGCCTCCGACCCTAAGGAGCGCGCTCGCCAAGCCGCGGCAACGCGTAAGATGTCGGCGGAAGAGAAGGCAGAGTATAAAAAGCGCAAGGCCCACGACCAGTTGATTCGGCGCATGGGTATCGACCCCGATAATGGCTGGGAAGCCCACTACGAGGTGCTGCCCGGTAAAGAGAAAGTCGTCGCCGAGCTCAAAAAGCTCGCCGAAAAAGCCGATGCCGTCTACCTTGCGACGGATTTGGACCGCGAAGGGGAAGCCATTGCGTGGCACCTTCGCGAGACCATTGGGGGCGACGACAGCCGCTACAAGCGCGTGGTGTTCAATGAGATCACCAAAAATGCCATTCAGGACGCCTTCAAAGCCCCAGGTGCGCTGAACCTGCCCCGCGTAGAGGCCCAGCAAGCACGCCGCTTTCTCGACCGCGTCGTGGGCTTCATGCTCTCCCCCTTATTGTGGGCAAAAATCGCTCGTGGGCTGTCCGCCGGGCGCGTACAGTCGGTGGCAGTTCGCCTGATCGTCGAGCGCGAGCGCGAGATTCGTGCGTTCATTCCCGAGGAGTTCTGGGATGTCCACGCGGATCTCGTCTCTCCTGACGGTGAGCTAGTGCGGTTTGCTCTGGCAAGGCAGGATGGCAAGCCGTTCCGCCCGACCTCCGAAAAAGAGACCATGGAGCGCATCGCGCAGCTGCGCAAAGCCAAGCTGTCGATCACCTCGCGAGAGGACAAACCGACCAGTTCCAAGCCCACCGCGCCGTTCATCACCTCGACGCTTCAGCAGGCGGCCAGTGGTCGGTTAGGGTTTTCGGTGAAGAAAACCATGACCATGGCCCAGCGTCTCTACGAAGCGGGCTACATCACCTATATGCGTACCGACTCCACCAACCTCTCGAAAGATGCGGTGGAGAGCGTTCGTTCGTTTATTGGTGATGAGTATGGGGCGCGCTATCTGCCCGAGTCGCCCAACCGTTACAGCAGCAAAGAGAGTGCCCAGGAGGCCCACGAGGCCATCCGCCCCTCAAGCGTCGAACGCAAAGCGTCTGACCTCTCTGGGATGGAGCGCGACGCAGAACGCCTTTACGAGCTTATTTGGCGACAATTCGTTGCGTGTCAGATGACGCCTGCCGAATACCTGTCCAGCACGCTCAGCGTGGAAGTGGATGGCTACGAGCTGCGCGCCAAAGGCCGCGTGCTGAAATTCGACGGTTATACACGGGTGATGAAGCCCACCGGCAAAAACGAAGATCAGAGCCTGCCCGATCTGCCAACCGGCACGAGCATGCGTCTTGAAGCCCTCGACCCACAGCAGCACTTCACCAAGCCGCCGGCGCGGTATACCGAAGCCAGCCTGGTCAAAGAGCTAGAGAAGCAGGGCATTGGGCGTCCTTCCACGTACGCGTCGATCATCTCGACCATTCAAGACCGTGGCTATGTAAAGCTGGAGAGCCGCCGCTTCTACGCCGAGAAACTCGGTGACATCGTTACCGAGCGGCTGAAAGAGTCTTTCCCTGACCTGATGGATTACTCCTTTACCGCGCGGATGGAAGACAGCCTCGATGAAGTGGCCGAAGGCGAACGCAACTGGCAGGCGCTGCTCGATGCGTTCTACGACGAGTTCCGCATGGAGTTGATGAAGGCCGAGAGCGAGGAGGGCATGCGCCCCAACCAGCCGGTGCCTACGGATATCGACTGCCCGAGCTGTGGGCGAAAAATGCAGATCCGTACCGCCTCGACCGGCGTCTTCCTAGGGTGCAGCGGCTACAATTTGCCGCCCAAAGAGCGCTGCAAGACCACTATCGACCTGATTCCTGGTGAGGAAGCCGTCGCGGAAGACGCGGGCGAAGAGGCCGAAACCGATGCGCTACGCGCTAAGCGTCGCTGCCCGAAATGCGGCACGGCCATGGATAACTACCTGATCGATGAAACCCGTAAGCTGCACATCTGTGGTAACAGCCCAGATTGCGATGGCTATGAGATCGAAAGCGGTAAGTTCAAGATCAAAGGCTACGACGGTCCGCTCATCGAGTGTGATAAGTGCGGCGCCGACATGCAGCTTAAATCGGGTCGCTTCGGCAAGTACTTTGGCTGTACCAACAGCGAGTGTAAAAATACCCGCAAA